>CAYNLB010000332.1:0-1569 GCA_964397935.1 uncultured Mycobacterium sp. | reverse complement strand
TGCCGTCATAGCGCAACCGATCGACAATGGTCATGGAAATCCCCTTCTCGTTAACTGCCAACCCGGTTCTAACCGCCCAACTGTATGGGTAACAGTTTTTTGGTTCAATACCTACCCACCCCGGACCGCCACACCCCGCAAAACCGTGTCACGGGCGTGCAGCAGCCCCGCGCGTTTGCCCACCTCACCGAGGATGTTTTCCGGTATCCACTGCAGTCCGATGACACACCGGGCCAGCATGGTGGTCGAAGGAGTCTCGATATTGATTTCTCCGGCACGGATTCCCTCGGAGAGAAGCGATTTCATCTGCCGAAGGCGCGTGGCATACAACCAGCCAGGGTTGGGCGTGTCTGGTGGCGACTGCCGCATCCAGGCGAGCTGAATCCGGAACTCGTCGGAGAACCGGTCGAGTGCGTTGACGTTCACCCAGCTCAGCGCGTCCAGCTTCTCGATGGTGGTGGCATCCGAGCGCAGGACGCTGACCCAACCCGCCTCGACCTTTCTCCCGAAGGATTCCATGATCGAGGCGAGGAGTTCGTCCTTTGATCCGATCACCCGGTAGACAGTCCCGGTGCCCAGACCCGCCGCGGAGGCGATGTCCCTGATGGTGGTGACCTCGTAGCCCTTGCGGCCGAATTCTGTTCGTGCGACGGCACGGACGAGTGCCGCTTTGTCGCTCGGATCGGCCTCGCTGTCGTCGGACCAGGTTTCGATGACGTCAGCGGCGGCAGTGAGGGCTTTGGACCGGTCCAGCGCCGAGTCGGTAGGTGGCCGGGTTGCCAACCCTTGCAAGATGATTCGGCACAGCAACTCCGCCACCTGGTCGCCGGGAGACTTGTGGCGCATGACGTCGAGGCCGACCTGGAGCATGGTCTGGCAGATACGGTCGGCCAACGTGGGCAGATCGATGTCGGGTTTGATGTAGCCGCTCCATCTGGCGGCCCGCAGCGTCTGCAGCATCGCCTCCTGAATCGCGATGGGCCGCTGCTGGGTCAGCTTCATCAATTCCGGATCTGTGCTCGGCCCCTCATAGAACGACATCTGCAGCGCCGCCCGATGGTGCACGGCGCAGTCGGCGATCGCCGATCCCAACTCGATGATCTTCTCCGACACGGGCCGTGCGTCGGGTTCGTCCAGCCGTGCTTGCGCCGCCTGCCCGATGCGTTCCAGATCGTCCTGATAGTCGCGGATCAACTCGACCAGGATCGCCTCTTTGGACTCGAAGTGGTGATACAGGCTGCCGGGCAGAATGCCCGCCGCGTCGGCGATCTCCTGCAGCGACGTCCGCAATCCCGACGAGGCGATCAGCGACGCCGCGGTCCGCAGGATCTCGGCGCGGCGCGTCCCGAAATCAACTGTGCCGCTGGCTCGTAATGGCCTGCCGTTCGCCATGACTAACGGCGCGCAAATCCGGGCGAGTGCGGATTCGCGAACATGCGTATTCGTCCTCTCCGCCGAACCAAATGTTTGTTAAAGGTTATCAGACTGTCCGTGGCGAATGCGCTGCATAAAGCGGTGACAGCCCATTCTAGAGCGCGGGGCCGTCCCAGCCGTCGCGCGCGACCACCT
>CAYNLB010000331.1:0-1572 GCA_964397935.1 uncultured Mycobacterium sp. | reverse complement strand
TCCGCGGTTGCGGCCCAGCAGCCTGTTCAGATTCGGGCCCCGGATCAGGCCCATCTCCACATAGAAGTAACCGTCGAGCTCTCCCCAGTCGTAAATCGGAACTAGGTGGGGGTCCTGGACTCTGGCCGCAGCCGGGATGTCTCCGGGCCACCATCGTCGGACCGCCGGTTGCTGCGAGTCGTGGGAGCGCAGGACCTTCAGCGCCACCACGCGGCGCGCAACGGTGTTCACGGCGACGAAGACCACGCCGGTGAGGCCTTCCTGGATCACCCCCCGCAGCAGGAAAGGTCCCAGCCGCGAGCCGATTTTGGGAGCTTGGTACCAATTAACCATGGCGCTGAGACGCGATCAGTGCGGACTCAACCGCGTTATGACCTGATCTCGCACCGCCGAGCGCCGGGCCTTACCGGCATCGTCGCGCAGCGGGGTGTCGACGAACTCTATGAATTCCGGGGTGGGCGGCACCTTGTATCCCGCGAGGTGTTCGCGCAGGAACTCCCGCACGCCGGCGTCGTCCAGCGTGCAGTTGTCAGCCGTGTGCACCAGGGCGTAGGGCACCTGCCCCAGATCCTCATGGGGGACACCGACGACCAGGCAGGACAGCACGTCCGGGTGCCCCGACAACGCGTTCTCGATCTCGGCGGGGTACACGTTGCGGCCGCCCACGGTGAACATGTCTACCCGGCGGTCCGACAGGTACAGGAACCCGTCGGCGTCGAAATACCCGAGGTCACCCAGCGAGTCCCAGCCGTCGCGGCTCTTCGCCGTCGCGCCGACGTACCGATAGGTGGGTGCGCTACCCGGGGCAGGCCGCAGGTAGATCTCGCCGACCACACCGGGCGGGCACGGATTGCCGTCGTCGTCGAGCACCTTCATCTCCCCGGCGACCACCACACCGACCGAGCCGCGGTGGGCCAGCCACTGGTCACCGGAGATGAACGTCAGCGCCTGCAATTCGGTGCCGCCGTAGAGTTCCCACACCTTCTCGGGACCCAGCAGATCGATCCACGCCTGCTTGATGGCCGGCGGGCACGGCGCCCCCAGGTGCCAGAACCGCCGGATGGACGAGAGGTCGTAGGACTCTGGATCGGCGTGGTAGACCGGCAGCACCCGCTGCATGATGGTCGGCACCGTCGTCAGGAAGGTGACGCGATGGTCGGTGATCAGCCGGAGGAACTGTTGCGGCTCGAACCGGCTCATCAGCACTAGGTGATGGCGCATCAGGAGGGCGATCGTCGCGGTGGTGAAACCGGTGTTGTGGGACAACGGGACCGGCATCAAGGTGGTGTCGCCCTCCTGCGCACCCAGTGGATAGCCGATGGCGGACGGTATCCGGGAATCGCCCCCGGATTCGATGAGCTTGGGCCGGCCGGTGCTACCGCCTGACCCCATCGCTTTCCACACCGGCGAAACCGCTTCCGGCAATACGTCATCGGAAAGCGCTGGGTCGGGAGTGAAACCGGCCGGCAAACTGGGTATTTTGGAGTGCTCGCGGCCTACCAGCAAGGACGGCGGTCGCAAGTCCAGCAGGCCAGCCAACTCCGTGTCCGGCAGCCGCGCCGACAGCGGCTG
>CAYNLB010000330.1:0-1573 GCA_964397935.1 uncultured Mycobacterium sp. | reverse complement strand
GCGCGGCGGGTGGGCCGGTCGAGCAGTCCCCATGGGCTGCTCGGGTTGAGGGTAAGTGCGACGATGCGGCCGCCGGGTCGGGTGATACGTGCCAGCTCGGCCAAAACCGCTGCGGGATCGACGAACTCCGGTGTTGCGATGGTGACCGCGGCGCCGGCGATGGCGTCCGGCATTGGCAGGCGCCGAGCGTCGGCGCGGATGAGTCGGCCGGGGACGCGGGCGGCGGCTACCGCGAGCATTCCGGCCGACACGTCCACGCCCAGCACTGTGAATCTCGACCGGCTAGGTGATCGACGAGTCGGCCGCGCTCACCGCCGATCTCATCAAGATTCCCGTGTTCAAAACCCTCGCACTGCACCGCCTGTGGCGCCCACAGTCCGCCCCGAGCAGGCAGCGCAGGCGGGACTGAAGCCCCGACAACCGGACCGATCACCAACGCTGTCCCCGCTGTGTCTGGATGCCGGCTACGTCCGGCGCCCGACATTGCGTGCCGGTGGCGAGCCGGGCGAGTTCGCTCCGGAACGGGTGAACTGACCGGCTGCTGATTAAGCCCCGATCAGCGGTTAGTTCTTAGTGGCGACCCCTTCAAAGGCGAAGCCGAACAGTGGCGGTCCTGGCATCGGGTAGGTCTGCAGTCGTGTCATGGTGAGTCCGGATGCCGTCACCAGATCGGGGATCGACCGGTTGAGGTGGCAGCCGCCGGACACCTTCCCCCAGGCGGGTGTGACCCTGTCCTGCCAGTGGGCGACATTCGGCTTGGGCGACCTGCCGTGTTCGGCGAAATGCAGACGCCCGCCGGAGCGCAGCACCCGGTGGATCTCGCGCAATGCCAGGTCCACGTCCGGGATCGTGCACAGCGTCCAGGTGACGAGCACGTGATCGACAGACTCATCGGGCAGCGGCAGAGCTTGGCCGTCCAGGCCGACGTAGGACACCGGCACTGGACTGGCCGCGATCCGCCGGTCGGCAAGTTTGCGGCCGACGGACGCAGGCTCCACCGCCTGCACGCGGGTGACAGCACAGGGGTAGTGCGGGACGTTACGCCCGGAACCAAAGCCCACCTCCAGAACCTCACCGCTGAGTTCTGATGCGACGCGGGCGCGGGTTTGTTCGAACGGTTTTCCCAGAGCCACATCAATGAAACGGGGCAGGACCTGGTCGTTGTAGAAGCCCAGTGCTCGTCGAGGCACCCCGGTCGGGTAAGGCCACACCGAACGAATCATCGCGTGCATCCCTCAGGCGGCCGACGCCCTGCGGACCACAATCGGGCTGGCCAAGGCGCAGAAAGCCATCCCGCGGCGTGACGCGAACGCCGCCCGCGTAGCTCCTCGGATCCATACATTCGCCGCCTGGCTCGTCTGTCCGGCGGGCACACCAACCCACATTCGTCTTAACACCACAACGTCGAAGAGCTTAGCCCGAGCCGAGCCGCCACCTGGCCGATCGAAACCAGATCCAACCCGTCATTTGACTCCAAACCGACTTGAACCTGCAAGGGTAGAGATGACCACCGGAAGCGACGCCCGGTTGGAAGGGATCACCAATGAGCACTTCGTCAACCCCGGTCAACCAT
>CAYNLB010000329.1:0-1593 GCA_964397935.1 uncultured Mycobacterium sp. | reverse complement strand
ATGTCCGCCGGCTCCCGGTCGAGCAGGCGGGCCTGGCCAAGGGGAAGCGATTGCCGCAGACCGCGCGCCTGGGCAATGCGCGACGGCTGCACCGGCACCTGACGAACTGGCTGGAATTTCCCAAGACGGTCATCGCCGCCTGCCAGGGTGCCACGCTCGGCGCCGGGATGAACCTGGCCCTTGCCGCTGACATTTTGGTCGTGGCCGACGACATGTACCTTGCCCGGCCGCAGGCGCGCATCGGCTTCGCCGGTTTTTCCACGGCTATGCCGCTGGCGCTGCTCAAAATGGGCCCCAATCGCGGCTACGAGGCGATGATCACCGGCCGCAAGGTGGCCGCGACCGAACTGCGTGAGTGGGGGGTCGCCGCTTCGGTGGTGCGCGCTGAGTCGTTGCGCGAGGAAGCGATGCGTTACGCCCGCGCGATCGCTCACCACTCGGCCGACGGTCTGATGGTGGGAAAGCATGCCCTGATCGCGTTCTGGCACGCCGTCGGGATGGCACAGTTCGGCGACTGGGTTCCGATGGGCCACACGGTGTTCAGCAACCTGTCGTGGCGCGATGACGAGTTCAACTTCATGAAGGAACGCAGCGCCCGCGGCGGCCGTGAGGCCATGGCCGAGCTGGAACGCCGCTATTCGGAGTGGGGATTCGAATAGCCCTGTCGCTGCTTCAACAGCTATACATTGGCTGTATTGTTGTTCTGTATGCTCGGAGAAAAACGGCTGTCTGCAAGGAGCTGAATGACGATGGGTGTGCTTGACGGACGTACCGCACTGGTGACCGGGGCCGGGCGCGGTATCGGAGCGGCCGTCGCCGAAGGCCTGGCGGCCGAGGGCGCGACCGTCCTGGTTTCCGATGCCGGGGTGGGCGTCGACGGGACCGGCCACGACGCCGGCCCGGCCGAAGGCGTGGCCGCCGCGATCACCAGCCAGGGTGGCAAGGCATTCGCCGACGCCACCGATATCACCGACTTCGCCGCGTGTGCAGAACTCATCGACCGCGCCGCCGAAACACTCGGCGGTTTGGACGTCGTGGTGAATGCCGCCGGGATATTGCGGGACGGCATGGTGTTCAAGATGAGCGAGCAGGACTGGGACGCGGTGATCTCGGTGCACCTCAAGGGCACGTTCAACGTCACGCGGCACGCGGCGGCGTGGTGGCGGGAGAACCGCGGCGGCCAGTATCGACTGATCAACTTCACGTCGATGTCGGGACTGCAGGGCGCGCCGAGCCAGCCCAACTATGCGGCAGCCAAGATGGGCATTGTCGGCCTGACATTTTCGTGCGCGAACGCATTGCGCAACTACGGCGTGCGTTCCAACGCGATTGCGCCGATCGCGGGGACTCGGATGACCCAGGGCATCAAGGGCGGCGGCAGCATGGACTACTCGGACAGCAACGTTCGCCTGGCACCGAAGAACTGCGTCCCTCCCGTGGTGTACCTGGCCAGCGTGCAGTCTGACTGGCTGAACCGGCGGGTGATCTTCGCCGGTAACGGCCGCATCAGCCTGATGTCCAACCCGGTCGTCGAACGAGAGATCGTGTCCGCATCGGGAACCTGGGACATTCCCACCGCGTTCGCCGAGATCG
>CAYNLB010000328.1:0-1605 GCA_964397935.1 uncultured Mycobacterium sp. | reverse complement strand
GGATTACGGGGCGCTGCCACCGGAGATCAACTCGGCACGGATGTATTCGGGGCCGGGCTCGGGACCGATGATGGCGGCCGCGGCGGCCTGGGACGTACTCGCCAACGGGTTGGAGTCGGTCGCACGCGGCTACTTCTCGGTGATCGCGCGGTTGCAAGGCGAAAGCTGGTCTGGCGGTGCGTCGGAAGCGATGGCCGACGCGGCAGCACCGTATGTGACATGGCTGACGGACGCGGGGGTACAAGCCGAGCAAGCCGCCAGTCAGGCCCGGGCAGCGGCGGCCGCATACGAGACGGCATTTGCCGCCACAGTGCCGCCACCGCTGGTTGCGGCCAACCGCACCCAGCTCGCGGCGCTGGTCGCCACCAACGTCTTCGGACAGAACACCGCGATGATTGCGAACACCGAGGCCGCCTACGAACAGATGTGGGCCCAAGACGCCGGCGCGATGTACGGGTACGCCGCATCCTCGTCGGCCGCGACCACGTTGACGCAGTTCAGGGAACCACCCCAGACAACCAACGCCACCGGACCGGCCGCCCAGACCGCCGCGGTAGCCCAAGCTGCGGGTACGTCGACAGCCGGGAATGCGCAGACGTCCCTATCCCGGCTGATGTCGACCCTGCCCCAGCATCTGAGTCTCCTCTCGACGGGAGGATCTTCGGGCTCGTCCGCGACGACGACGTCCACACCGGTACTCAACGGCTTCAACGCTTTCAATACCCTCGCCGGCCCGGCGGCCCTGGGCTCGAACTTCAGTAGGACCAGTACGTCGGCGCTGAGTGGCTACAGCGGCATTTACCGGGCCGCCATTCAGGCGGGTCATGAGGCCGCCAAGGCGGCGGCTGCGCCCGCCGCCGCTGCCAAAGCGGCGACGTTGGGGTCGGCAGGCCTGCGGGGTCCGGTGCTGGCAAGCGTGGGTAATGCGACACCGGTCGGGAAATTATCGGTCCCGCAGAGTTGGGCGGTGACGAATCCAGCGGCCACCCCGATCGCCGAGCCGCACTGGCTGTCGGATGCCGACATCGACGGTGGCCCGTCCTGGCACGAAGTCCCCGCGACCAACATGTGGAACGGTGTTCCGGCGGCGGGCGCGACGAAGACCGCAGGCGTGCTGTCGGGTTCCTCCGTCAACAACGCGCTGCGGGTGGGGCCTCGCAAATTCACCATGCCCCGGCCTTCCCTCGGCGGATAGCCGGTAGCGGCACGCCCCAGCGCGGACCGTCGACCGTCCCGGTGACTCGGGCGACGGTTGACGGACGGTTGAGAAAGGAAAGTCGATGTTTGATTTCGGGGCGCTCCCGCCCGAGATCAACTCGGCCAGAATGTATTCCGGTCCCGGCTCGGCGCCGATGCTGGTAGCCGCCTCCGCCTGGGACGTGCTCGCCGCCGAACTGGAGCTGTACGCAGCCGGATACTCCTCGGCGCTCTCAGCGCTACAGAGCCAATGGTCGGGCGGAACGTCAATGGCGATGACCGGCGCCGTAACACCGTACGTGGCCTGGGCGACGGCAACGGCCGCACACGCCGCGCAAGCCGCCTGCCAGGCGCGCGCGGCGGCGGCCGCCTTCGAGACCGCTTTTGCCGCAACGGTGCCGCCGCCGG
>CAYNLB010000327.1:0-1675 GCA_964397935.1 uncultured Mycobacterium sp. | reverse complement strand
CCCGCGATGACGAGTCTCGTCGGTTACCCGGAGCTGACTCCGTCCAAGGGCGCCTGGTGCGGCAACGACGTCTGGCGCGAGGTGCTGCCGCCGGAACAGACACAGGTCGCGCGCGAGATGGTACGCAAGCTGGGCGACGTCCTGAGCCGCGAGGGATACCGCGGCTACTTCGAGGTGGACCTGCTGCACGACCTGGACGAAGACGTGCTCTACCTCGGCGAGGTGAACCCGCGCCTGTCCGGCGCGAGCCCGATGACGAACCTGACCACCGAGGCCTACGCCGACATGCCGCTGTTCCTCTTCCACCTGCTCGAGTACATGGATGTGGAGTACGAACTCGATGTCGAGGAGATCAATTCGCGCTGGGAGCGGGGCTACGGCGAGGACGAGGTCTGGGGTCAGCTGATCATGTCGGAGACCTCGCCGGATCTCGAGCTGTTCACCGCAACCCCACGCACCGGCGTGTGGCGCCTGCACCGCGACGGGCGCGTCTCCTTTGCGCGTCAGGGCAACGACTGGGCCACGCTGCTCGACGAGTACGAGGCCTTCTACATGCGTGTCGCGGCCCCCGGCGACTTGCGCTGCGAGGGCGCCCAACTCGGCGTGCTCGTCACCCCCGGGCACCTGCAGACCGACGACTACCAGCTCACCGAGCGCTGCCGGCGCTGGGTCGACGGCCTCAAGGCGCACTTCGCCTCGACACCCCTGACGCCGGCTGCGCCGGTCGTTTCGCGGCTCGTCGCGCGAGCGTGAGCGGCGGAGCCGCGCGCACGGTCGGCGGCGAATCTGGCCGGGTCCCGGCCGGTCTCTCACTGGGCAACTGGCTGTCGTCGCCCTATTCGCATTGGGCGTTCCAGCACGTCGAAGACTTCATGCCGACCGCGGTCATCCCGCGCGGGAGCGGGCCGGCCGTGGCGTTGCCCGCGGCCAGTGCCCCGATCGCCGACATCCGGCTGACCGGCACCGACGGGGTGGCCACCACCGTTGGCGCGGTGATGGCCGCCACCGCCACCGACGGGTGGGCCGTCGCCCACCGCGGTTCGCTGGTGGCCGAGGAGTACCTCGACCTGGGGGCCCAGACCCGGCACCTGGTGTTCTCGGTGAGCAAGTCGCTGGTGGCGGCCGTGGTCGGCGCCCTGCACGGGGCCGGTGCGATCGAGCTGGACGCGCCGGTCACGGCATACGTGCCCGCCCTTGAGGACTGCGGCTATGCCGGTGCGACGGTGCGCCACCTGCTGGACATGAGGTCGGGTGTGGCCTTCTCGGAGGATTACAGCGACCCGGCCGCGGAGATACACGTGCGCGAGCAGGTGATCGGGTGGGCGCCCAAGAAAAGTCTGGACATCCCCGCCACGCTGCGTGACTACCTGCTGACCTTGCGGCAGAAGTCGGCCCACGGCGGCCCGTTCGAGTACCGCTCGTGTGAAACCGACGTACTGGGCTGGATCTGCGAGGTCGCCGGTGGCCTGCAGATGCCCGAACTGATGTCGGAACTGCTGTGGAGCCGCATCGGCGCCCAGTGCGATGCCACCATCGCCTTAGACACCGGCGACGCGGCCGGCACCGGAATATTCGACGGCGGCATCAACGCCTGTCTGACCGACATGATCCGGTTCGGGTCGCTGTTCTTGCGCGACGGCGTCTCGTTGACCGGCCAGCACGTGGTGCCGGCGGC
>CAYNLB010000326.1:0-1689 GCA_964397935.1 uncultured Mycobacterium sp. | reverse complement strand
CTAGCCTCGAGGTTTCATGTCGTTGGGGGTTTTGACGGCGTGTAGTGCACGGAAGTGCCTGTCCTGCAGGGGATTCTTGGATTGCTGAAGTCTCAAGATCCTCAAGCGGGAAGGCACTCCGTAGGTGAAGCGTAACGCAGTTGGTGGGCTGATCGTCGATGATGTCTTCGAGTCGTTGGTGACGTCGTCAGGTGCGGCGATGATGAACGAGACGATCCGGGTCGCGGGTCTGCGGCCTGTCCTATCGAGGGCGCTGGCGCCGTGGCGGGGTGCCCGGGCCCGCCATGATCCAGGAAAGGTGCTGCTCGACGTGGCGATCGCGGTCGCGCTCGGTGGTGACTGTTTGGCCGACGTGGCCGCAGTCCGTGCGCAGCGTGACCTGTTCGGAACCGTGGCCTCCAACCCGACCCTTTCTCGATTATTCGCGGCGTTAGCCGTCGACGACGCCACCACCGATGCTGCGGTCCTCGCGCTGCGCTCGGCACGCGCTGCAGCCCGTGACCGGGTCTGGTCACGACGTCGGCCACTGGCGGGAACGCCGGGAACCCGAGACGGTGGGCAGGTCATCATCGATATCGATGCCACCCTGGTGACGGCGCATTCGGACAAAGAAGGCGCCGAAGCGACCCACAAGATGTCCTATGGGTTTTCCCCGATGTGCGCCTTCGTTGACCACGGCGAGCACGGCACCGGAGAGACTCTGGCGCTGGACCTGCGCCCGGGAAAGGCCTCGCCCTTCAATAGCGCCGATCACATCGCGGTGCTGGGCGCTGCGCTCGACCAGCTGCCCACCGTCGAGCGGGGCCAGGTGCTGGTTCGCGCCGATGCCGGCGGGGCGTCCAAAGCATTCCTGCATCACCTCACCGACGCCGAACTGCAGTACTCCATCGGGTTTCCCGCTCACGGACCTGTCCAGGCCGCGATCGAGACGATTCCCGAGCAGGCCTGGGTCGCGGCACTCGACAGCGACGGCACACCTCGCGAGGGTGCGCAGGTCGCCGAACTCACCAACTGGATGCCGACCCCGGTCAAACCCACCCGTTCGCCGGCCGAATACGGCCCCCAGCAATGGCCGCACGGGATGCGAGTCATCGCCCGCCGAGAACGTCCCCACCCCGGCGCCCAGCTACGACTGACCGACCACAACGGCTGGCGAATCACCTGCTTTGCCACCAACACTTGCGGAATCGGGTGGACGCTGCCGACCCTGGAAGTGCGCCACCGCCAACGCGCCCGTGCCGAAGACCGTATCCGCTGCCTCAAGGACACCGGCCTGCGTAACCTGCCCTTCCACAGCTACCGGGCCAACCGGATCTGGCTTGAAGTCGTCGCCCTGGCTGGCGATCTGATCGCCTGGACTCAAACCCTGGCCTTCGACCGCCATCAACCCGCCCGCCGATGGGAGCCAAAACGTTTCCGCTTCCGCCTGCTCGCCGTGGCCGGCCGGATCGTCCGCACCGGTCGACGACGAAGACTCCGGCTACCCCAGCACTGGCCCTGGAATCACCTGATCACTGCCGGCTGGGCCAGCCTCCGCACCGCCTGAACAAACCACCCGCACCCCCACCGACCACGGACCCGGAGAGCCGGCGACCACAGCGCCGGCGATCACCGCTGCACCACAACACGACAGCGCCGACGAGCACCGCCGACCCGCCGAACAACAACGGCATGAAATTTCGAGGCTAG
>CAYNLB010000325.1:0-1696 GCA_964397935.1 uncultured Mycobacterium sp. | reverse complement strand
GTGTCAGGTACCGGTGAATCCTTTCGTCGTTCTCGGCGTTGGCGTCAACGCAATCTGCTGCGGCGCCGCCGATCCACCCAGGCCCGGCAGACCACCGGCGGGTGATCGAATTCCGGTTCTCGGATGTGCACGGGTTGCCCGATTCGTTCGTGTTGTGCTTTCGCGGGATACTCGGCTGGTGCGCGCGGACTTCCAGCGGTTTGGTGCGATCGACCGCTTCGGCGCACTGGACGGCTTGCGGGCGCTCAGCGTGGTTGCGGTCATCTGGCACCACACGTCCGGCACACCGGGACCGGCAATCTCAGCCAAAGGCTACCTAGGGGTCGATTTTTTCTTCGCGATCAGCGGATTTCTGATCACCACCCTGCTGGTGCGCGAGCGGAGTGCGACCTCGCGAATTTCTTTGCGCAAGTTCTATGCCCGTCGTGTGTTGCGGATCTTTCCGCTCTACTACGCGGTACTGCTCCTATACATCGCGCTGGTTGCCGCGACCCGACGGCACACCCCGGAGGGGCTGGCGTTCTTCCACAATCTGCCGGCGTTCGCGACTTACACGTCCAACTGGTTCGTCGACCTCGGGACTAGAGACTCGGTGACGTTCTTTTTTGCGTGGTCACTGGCGACCGAGGAGCAGTTCTACCTACTATGGCCGCCATTGTTGGTGGCCGCGCTGGTGATTGGACGCCGAAAACTATGGCTGCCGATAGTCGTGTTGATCGTGCTGATGACCATCTCGCAAGGAGCGCGCTTCTTCGTCGACACCTCGGTGCCACCTGGGCGCATTCCCGCCAGCTTGTCACTGCCGATCTTGCTCGGGGCCGCCGCAGCACTCGCGGCAAGCGCCCCGCGCTCGTTCGCAATCCTGGCGTGGGTTCTGGGTTGGACGTGGTCGGCGCCGGTCGCGGCCCTGTTGCTGTTGGCGGGCCTGGAATTCGGTGCGCCAACGCAGGTCATCGAGTGCCTGATGGTGGCGGTCGTGGTGAGCGTCTGCCTTGTCGAGCGGACCCCTCTCCACCCCGTGCTGCAGTGGCGGCCGCTGGCATTCGTGGGGGTGATCAGCTACGGCGTCTACCTGTTGCACATGTTGTGCGCAAACATGGCCCGGCCGGTGATCCACCAGCGCCATGGAGTCGTTTTGTTCGCGGCGACACTGGTCACGGTGATCGTCGCGGCCTACCTCAGTTTCCGCTACTTCGAGACCCCGCTGTTGAGGATCAAGCGGCGCTTTGAGACCGAAGCCCAGCGCGGCGGTGACGAACTCACCCGCATGAGTGCCGCAACGCCGTTACCGAACCACCGACCGCTGCCTGGTTCCCCGCCGACGTTGACTGGTTAGCTCCGATCCTGTCAGGCACCAGAACCCGGCCGATATCGGCACCCAATGGGGCGGGTTGGCTGTCAGCGGGAGCGCATGAACAACTTCGTTTTCCGGCCGACAGGGCCGTAGGCGATAGATCTGCTCCGTCGCCAGGACTCGAACCTGAACTCTCAGAACCAAAATCTGATGTGCTGCCGATTACACCACGACGGACCGCGTACCTATGACGGGCGGCGGTGAACACCGACCGCGCCAACAAGACTTTAGTCTGACGACGATGCGGGCCGCTTGCGGCCCGAGGAGGAGTCGGACAATGTCGGTCGAGTCTGACGACGATGCGGGCCGCTTGCGGCCCGAGGGACTCGGGTACGGTTCGGT
>CAYNLB010000324.1:0-1705 GCA_964397935.1 uncultured Mycobacterium sp. | reverse complement strand
ACGGCTTCCCGCAGCGCGCGAGCGTTGCGGAAGCTCACCGTTCCGGAGAGGCTGAGCAGCCACCCGGCGTTCACGCAGCGGCGGGCCATCGCAGCATCCGACGAAAAGCAGTGAAAGATCACGACGTCGGGGGGCCCCTCAGCCGCCAGTACGTCGAGTACTTCGGCGTCGGCCTCGCGGTTGTGAATCATCAGCGGTTTCCCGCACCGCTTCGCCAGGTCGATGTGCCAGGCGAAGGCCTCCCGCTGCACGTCCGGTCGGGCGCACCCGTCCAGGCGCCCGGGCCAATACAAATCCATGCCGGTCTCCCCCACGGCCACCACCCGGGGGAGCGCCACCAGTCGCTCGATTTCGGCACGGGCGGCATCGTTCAACGCGTCGGCGCGGGTCGGGTGCAGTGCCACCGCGGCGTAAACCCGCCGATCCCACTCGGCGGCTCGGGTCACCCAGCGCGCCGAGTCCAGATCGTCGGCGATGGTGACCGCCGCCCCGACTCCGACTGCCGCTGCGCGGTCCATGATGGCGGCCACCTGCTCGGCGTCGCGTGCGCCACACGCATCGAGGTGGGTGTGGGCGTCGATCAGGGGCGCCAACGGCTCGGGCGCGGGCGGCGCTTCTCGTTTACCGGGACGGCTGGAGCTCACGCGCACACAATAGGGTGGATCCCTGATGAGGCCCTATTACGTCACCACCGCGATCGCGTATCCGAACGCTGCACCGCACGTGGGTCACGCCTACGAATACATCGCCACCGACGCGATTGCCCGGTTCAAGCGGCTGGATGGCTTCGACGTGCGTTTCCTGACCGGAACCGACGAGCATGGGCTGAAGGTCGCGCAGGCCGCCGCGGCAGCGGGCATACCGACCGCGAAGCTGGCGCGACGCAACTCGGACGTCTTCCAGCGCGTGCAGGAGGCGCTGAACATCTCCTTCGACCGGTTCATCCGTACCACCGATCCCGACCACTACGAGGCGTCCAAGGAAATCTGGCGGCGGATGTCGGCGGCCGGTGACATCTACCTGGACAACTACTCCGGATGGTATTCGGTGCGCGACGAGCGGTTCTTCTTCGAATCGGAGACTCAGCTGCTCGACGACGGGACCCGAGTGGCGGTCGAAACCGGCGCCGTGGTGACCTGGACCGAGGAACGGTCCTACTTCTTCCGGCTGTCGGCCTATGCCGACAAGCTGCTGGCCCACTACGACGCCAACCCCGGCTTCATCGCCCCGGAGGTGCGGCGCAACGAGGTGACCAGCTTTGTCTCCTCGGGCCTGGACGATATTTCGATCTCGCGCACCTCCTTCGACTGGGGAGTCCCGGTACCCGACGACCCGGACCACGTCATGTATGTCTGGGTCGACGCGCTGACCAACTACCTGACCGGTGCCGGCTTTCCCGACACCGACTCGGAATTGTTCCGCCGCTACTGGCCCGCCGACCTGCACATGATCGGCAAGGACATCATCCGGTTCCATGCCGTTTACTGGCCGGCGTTTTTGATGTCAGCGGGAATCGAGCTGCCGCGAAGGGTTTTCGCGCACGGGTTCTTGCACCACCGGGGCGCGAAGATGAGCAAGTCGGTGGGCAACGTCGTCGACCCGGTGGCGCTGGCGGAAACCTTCGGTGTGGACCAGGTCCGCTACTTCCTGTTGCGCGAGGTGCCATTCGGTCAGGACGGCAACTACACCGAAGATGCCATCATCA
>CAYNLB010000323.1:0-1730 GCA_964397935.1 uncultured Mycobacterium sp. | reverse complement strand
GTGTCCGGGGGCCTGCGCCGCGCACCAAACTTCGTGAGCTGTGGTCCTGAGTCCTTCTAGCCTCGATTTTTCGCGAAAATCCGCATGACACAGTGTTGAGTTAGCGAAAGTGCCTGTCCTGCAAGGGATAATGAGATTTCTCTACGATCCATTATTCCGGGCGGAGGCACTTTCTAGGTGAACAGTAGCGCAGCGGTTTGTCGGGCGAAAGTGTCGGCGGACGGCCATGGCGTCGTGTCGCATGCCGGGGTGGGCCTGTTGCGGGAGGTCGCGGATCTGAGCGGGTTGTCGTCGCAGGTCAGTGCCGCGTTGGCCGATACCTATAAGGGGCCGTGGATCCATGCCCCGGGTGCGCTGTTCGCCGATCTGGCGGCTGCGGTGGCCGACGGCGCAGACTGTGTGGACGGTGTCGGCCAGTTATGGGGCGATCGCCGGCACGCCTTTGGCGCTGTGGGATCTACAGCCACGTTGTGGCGGCTGGTCGATGCGCGCATCGACGCCGCCCACCTGCCACGTATTCAGGCGGCCCGCGCGCATGCCCGTGAGCAAGCGTGGGCCGCGGGGGCCGCCCCCACCCATGATGGATGGCTGCATCTGGATGTGGATGCCACCATCACCATCGACCACTCCGACAATAAGGAAAACGCGGCCGCGACCTGGAAAAAGACGTTCGGGCACCACCCGCTGCTGGTGTTTTTAGACCGCCCCGACATCGCCGCCGGGGAAGCGCTGGCCGGACTGCTGCGCAAGGGCAATGCGGGAAGCAATACCACCGCCGACCACATCAGCGTGCTCGATCAAGCGCTGGCGTCGCTGCCGCCGTCGTACCGCCCGGACCCGGATAACCCCGCGGCCCCGCAGGTGTTGATCCGCTCCGATTCGGCCGGCGCCACCTACGGGTTCGCCGCGACCTGCCGCGCATCAGGAGTGGGGTTCTCCTTGGGAGCCGCGATTGACGCACCGATCCGCGAGGCAGTCGAGGTGCTCAACGCCGCCGACGGCTGGTATCCGGCGATCAGCACCGACGGCGGGATCCGCGACGGCGCCTGGGTCGCCGAAGCCACCGACCTGATAGACCTGGCCAACTGGCCGGACGGCACCCGGTTGATCCTGCGCAAGGAGCGCCCGCATCCCGGCGCGCAGCTGAGGTTCACCGACTCCGATGGGCACCGCGTCACCGGGTTTCTCACCGACACTCCCGACGGGGTGATTCCGGGCCAGCTGGCCGGGCTGGAACTACGCCATCGCCAGCATGCCCGGGTGGAAGACCGCATCCGCCAAGCCAAAGCCACCGGCCTGCGTAACTTACCGTTCCGTGCTTTTGACGCCAACGCCGCGTGGCTCGAAATCGTCATGACAGCAACCGATCTGATCGCCTGGACCAAACTCATCGGCTTCACCGAGCACCCCGACCTGGCCCGCTGCGAGATCGAGGCGTTCCGCTACCGGGTCCTGCATGTGGCCGCCCGCATCACCCGCGGTGCGCGACAAATCCGGCTCCGTATCGACGCCACCTGGCGCTGGGCACAAGCCATCGCCACCGCATGGGCCCGCATCCGCGCCGCCTTCACCTAACCGAAAACCCCAGTCCCGACGAGACGAAAGACCCATAGGCCCCAGGAAGCCCGCCCACCGGCGCGACAGCCGGCGACTTGTCACACCCGCATGCCACAATCGAGCTCACCCGCCGGACAGAACCCCGTCCACACGCCCCATGAAAAATCGAGGCT
>CAYNLB010000322.1:0-1733 GCA_964397935.1 uncultured Mycobacterium sp. | reverse complement strand
CCTGAGTTTGGACACCCCGGCTCGGTTTCGCGGGTGATAGCCGCTTGACCTGGGGGTTTCCTCTGGCTGGTGAGTGTTTTGGGGTACTAAACCGGTAGGTTCGTGCGGTGGCGTACGTGCGGAAAGTGCGCACTGCCTCCGGCGCGGTGGCAGTGCAGGTCGCGCGCAAGGACGCGGGCCGGGTGGTGATCCTGGCGCATTTGGGTTCGGCGCGTACCGATGCTGAGCTGGGCATTCTGCTTGAGCAGGCGCAGGCGATAGTCGTCGGCGGTCAGGTGGCGCTGGATTTCGAGGTGGCCGCCCGTGCCCAGTCGATGGCTGATGTGGCCGATTTCCGTGAGCAGGCGTTGATCGCCGAGCAGTCTCGGTCCTCGGCCAGGGCCCCGGTGGTGGCGCCGGGGCGCACGATCGGAACCACCTCACGGTTGCTATACGACGTCCTTGGCCACGTCTATGACTGGCTCGGTTTCGATACCGTCGGTGATGCGGTGTTCCGGGATCTGGTGATCGCTCGGATTGTCGAGCCGACCAGCAAGCTCGACGCCTCACGCGTGTTGGCCGATCTCGGTGCACAGTTGGTGTCCTACAAGACCATTGACCGCCGTGTCCGCAAGATCCACGCCAGCGGTCACCGCGACGCGATCGCCGAGAACTGCTTCGCCTACGCCACCGACTGCGGCGGGCTGTCCCTCATTTTGTACGACGTGACAACCCTGTATTTCGAAGCCGAATCCGAGGATTCGCTGCGCAAGATCGGCTACTCAAAGGAACGCAGAGTTGACCCACAGATCGTCGTCGGCCTGCTGGTAGACCGCACCGGATTCCCCTTGGAGATCGGCTGTTTCGAAGGCAACACCGCCGAGACCACCACGATCGTGCCCGTCATCACCAGCTTCCTGGACCGCCACAACCTGCAGGGCACACCGATGGTGGTGGCCGCTGATGCCGGAATGCTGTCGCAGACCAACCTCGCAGCGCTCGATGAGGTGAAGCTGTCGTTCATCGTCGGCTCCCGTGTGACCAAGGCGCCCGGGGATCTGGAATCGCACTTCCATTGGAATGGAGATGTTTTCACCGACGGACAGGTCATCGATACCGTGACGCCGCGGCACGGCAACACCAAGGTCAATACCACCAAGCTGCGTGCCGAGCCGATCTGGAACCCCGACAACGACACTGGGGCATGGCGGGCGATCTGGTCGTACTCGGCCAAGCGGGCCCGCCGCGACCAGAAAACCCTCGCGGCGCAGGAAGCCCGAGCCCGGGCCATCGTCGCCGGCGAGAAGAAGGCCAAGACAGCGCGATTCGTCAAGACCAGAGGCGACGACCGCGCCCTCGACGAGGCCAACCTGACCCGCGCCCAATCCCTGGTCGGACTCAAGGGCTATATGACCAACGTGCCGGTAACCGTGATGCCGGCCGCCGAGGTCATCGCGAAATACCACGACCTCTGGCACATCGAGAAGTCATTTCGGATGTCCAAGTCCGACCTCGATGCCAGACCCATGTTCAACCGAATGCGCGACGCCATCGAGGCCCACCTGACCATCGTGTTCGCCGCGCTGGCCGTCTCCCACGCCATCCAGTCGCGCACCGGACTGTCCATCGCCAAGGTCGTCAAGCAGCTCCGACCGCTGCGCAGCGCGACCATCAACATCAACGGCGCCACCCAGACCTTCCCGCCGGAGATCCCCGACACCGAGCGCAAGATCCTCACCGATCTCGGCTTCAAG
>CAYNLB010000321.1:0-1762 GCA_964397935.1 uncultured Mycobacterium sp. | reverse complement strand
TGTTCGCCAAAACGAGGGTGACCCAGAGGTTTCCGTCGGCATCGAACGCGCATCCGTCGGCCATCGCCCACCGGCGAGACACCCGCGGGTCGGCCAGGAACCGGCCGGCATCTGGGCCGAACTCGTCGGGGCGCCGGTCCCCCAGCGGCGGACCGAATCGCTCTTGGGCGCCAAGTGTTTCGCCCCGGATCGGAAACCGCACCACGTCTGCGGTCACCGTGCGGACCACGTACAGGTAGTCCTCGGCGCGGTCCAGCGCCATGCAGTTCGGGAAGCTCACCGCGTCGGCGACCACGCGCGCCGATCGGCGATCGGGTGCGACCCGAAAGATGAACCCGTCGGCGGTGCCTCGCGCGATGGTATCGACAAGATCGTCCGCCGTCGTGCTCACCGAACACCACAACGCCCCAGCGGAATCCACCAGGACGAAGTTCAACCATCGCAGCGGGCGTCCCTCGAGTTGGCCGCCCACCACCGCCGTGATCACGCCGGTCACCGGGTCGAAGTCCTGCAGCACACCCAGGCCCCAATTGGCGATCAGAAAGTGGCCGTTGCGATCGAGCGCGATCCCGTTCGGCTCGCCGCCCGCCTGCCCCATATGCCGAACGGTGTTCTCGTCAATGAGTTCGGCGACGGCTGAGGCCTTATCGGAGGCGAACACCCGACCATCGCCGGCCACCACGATGTGTTCCGGGCGGTCCACGCCGCGCCCGACGGCGCGCAAACCGGTGACCCCGATGGGGGTCTCGCCCGTTTCGGTCATCGATGCCCCTCGTGTAGTGGCCCACGGTCAGGCTAACGGAGGGCGCGGCTGACCGGCGCGCGATCTTCGCCGCCGGGCGGACGGGCCGGATCGCGGGCCTGTAACGCCGTGCACGCAGTTGCCGCACCGATGGCCACCGTCTGCTACCTCTCCATTCAATGTGGCGCAACGGTTTTCGCAGCACATCTGCGGCGAACGCGCGCGGCCAACACGTACGATCCTCGCCTTGCCCCGCGCGACCCGTTGGCCGTTCAGCTCGCGGCGCCGGCTTTCAGCGACGCCAGGGCGCCGGCGCTGAGCCGGGCAAGTTCATCCGCCTCGTCGGGGCGCAGCGCGGCCGCGAAAATCTCGGCCATCCGGCGGTTGGTCGCCTGCTCGACCTGGGCGTAGCGGTCCTTTTTGTCCGCGCCGTCGGCGAACGGCTCGGGCCAGCCGAACATGGTGGCGTACTGATGCCCCTTGTTGAGCATGTGCGCTTCCACGGGGGTGATACCGGAAATGGTGAGGGCGTTGAAATGCACACCGGCCCGCAGCTCCCGCAGGACGTGCATCACCTGCAGCGCCCGCGCGGGCGGGTCGTCGGCCAGCGGCATGGTGCGCCAGCCGGCAAACAGCGGCAGGCCCGCATCCGGCGTCGCCGCGATGATCTTCTCCCCCAGCGCGGCGATGCGGTCCAGCCCGTCGGCGCCGGCCAGGTGCCTACGCGCGAAACCGGCGGCTTGCTCCCAGTACACCTCGGCCGCACCGGTCGCGCCGCGTACCGCGACGCCCTCCTCCCACATGCCCCGCAGGAAGGTGGGCTCGAACACTGCGAACACCGAACTGACCACGACGCCGGTGGCCTCGCCCAGCACGCCGCCGCGGCCGGCAACGTATCCGGCGAACGGGTTCTGGTAACCGGCCGCGATGCTTTCGGTGAGAGTCTCGGGGTGCAGCATGAACACCGCGACCGCTTGTTCGATGGGCGATCCCGCGGCGACGGCGGCGTCGAGCACGTCG
>CAYNLB010000320.1:0-1765 GCA_964397935.1 uncultured Mycobacterium sp. | reverse complement strand
CTAGGCGTCGACCCGGCTCGCTAAGCCGCGCGGGCTTCGATGACGCTCAAGCGCGATGAGGTGTCTACTACGCGGGTCAGCCGGAAACCGGCCTGGCCGAGTAGGTGGCGGTATTCGTTGGTGGTGCGCTCCCGGCCGTCGTTGATGAGCAGCATTTCCATGTCCGTCCACTTGGCGAGGGATTCGCTGTCGTCTTCGGGAACGACCGTCTCGACGAGCAGCAATGCGGCGCCGTCGGCCGCGGCCGAGCGCACATTCCGCAGAATCTGCACGGAGGGGTCGTCGTCCCAGTCGTGGATGATGTTCTTGAGGACGTAGGCGTCGCCGCCGGCTGGAACGCTGTCGAAGAATGAGCCCTCGGCAAGCCGGACGCGGTCCGCGACCTGCAATTGCCGCAGCAGCGCCGGCGCCCCGGCGATCACCTCGGGAAGGTCGTAGAGCACGCCCTGTGCATCGGGCGCCGATGCCAGGACGGCCGCGAGCAGGCGGCCATGGCCGCCCGCGACGTCGACGATCGTGCCAAATGACGTGAAGTCGTAGGCGTCGACCACCGGTCCGATTGCCGACGCCGACGAGCCCGTCATGGCGTCGTTGAAGATCTGTGCGAACTCGGGTTCGTCGCCCAGATAGTCGAAGAAGTCCTTCCCGCGCAACGCTGACACGACCGAGTTGCCCGTCTTGATCGCTTCGGTGAGCAGGCTCCAGTGCTCGCGGTGATGCCGTGAGCCGACGAATCGCGCCATGGCCGCCATCGAGACCGGCGTATCGGTGCGCAACAGCTCGGCCATGGGATTGAGCTCGTAGCGGCCGTCATCGCGGTGAGCGAATATGCCGCTGCTGGCCAAGGCCCGCAGTAGCCGACGCAGCGCGTCTGGATTGGCCCCCACCTTCTCGGCCAATTCGCCGATCGCCAGCGGGCCGGCCGCGAGCGCGTCCGCGACGCGCAGGTCGGCAACCGCGGTGACGCCCTGCGACATCCACGCGGCGAAGATCAGCCGCTGCATCACCTCAGCCGGGGAAGCTGTGTGTTGGTCGAGCGAAGACATATCAGGAGTCGACACGGTGCGCCCTCGAGGTTGGTCGAACTGGAACCCCACGGAGTCTTGCACGGATCGTTCCGGGTCCATCCACTGATGCCTGAAACGCCACAATCGGCGCGTTGTCCCCGGCACATCGCCAGGACTTCAAGAGCCCCATTGGTCCGCGGGACGGTGGCCGCATCGTCTACGGCGGTATCTAGGAGAAACCCCGGCGCCCGGCGGGCGGTTACCTGTCGGGCTTCGCCAGTTTCTTTGCGAGGTCGTCGAGTTCGGCCTGGCGCCTTAGCGCTGGTTCCGCAGCACGATGCCGCCGGCTTCCCCGCGCAAAAGTCTTGTCAAGCCTTCACCCTGGAGCTTTGTGTTCGCGTAATGAATTGCGGCATCGATCAATTCGATGTAGAGCTCGGCGTCCTCGTGGGCGCAAGATCTCTCGATGCGCTGGATTTCGTCAAAGTCGAGCGAAGCTGGTCTGGCATCCAGTTGTTGTCGGGCGTCCTGAGTCCCGAAGGAGCCGGCACAGACCAACGATCGTTCACCAGAAGAACTGGCTTAGCTACTGGCAACCGTTCCGACCGGGTACCCGCCGCGGCAATGCGCGATCAACGCTAGGGGCGATCGCAGAACGCCACACACAATGCTGAAGGAGGAATGGGCACCCATTGCAGTTGCCCATCCGCCTTGCGTTCGCAATATATCGGGCCGCCGTTCCCCCATAGTTTGGCGCC
>CAYNLB010000319.1:0-1765 GCA_964397935.1 uncultured Mycobacterium sp. | reverse complement strand
GGCCGACGTGGAGAACGCCATCCGCGCCAAGTGACGCCGACGGACGGCGCCGACCCGCCTCAACTGTCGCGGCGTGCGCGCCCACCACCATGGCGGCCGTGACCACCTCTACCACCTTGGTGACCACCGTCGCAACCATCCCCGCCGTGGCCGCCGCGCCTGCGCCGGCGCCACCCTCGACCGCCGCCCATGGGCCGACCTGATGTCGCCGCTTCGAACGCCTGCAGGTGGTTCTCGGAAGCGGCACGCAAGTTCTCATACACCCTATGGATGGCTGCCTCGTCACTGCCTTCCACGGCCGCAGACAGGTCGGCGATATCACCAGTTTCGAGTTCGACTCCGGCCGCATACGCCCCTTCGACCGAGGACAGTCCACGGGCAAGACACATGTCATAGGCGCTCTGCAGCTCAGTGTCGGCGTAGACACCGGGCGGCTGCCCGACCGACGGATCGGGGACGCTGTACCGCTTGAGCAGTCGCCCGATCGCGTCGTAATGACGCTGCTCACTGGCGGCAATGTTGTCGAAGATCGGCTGACCCCACGCCTGGTGGAATCGCCGGTACAAATCGCGCGCCAGCCGTTCCTCCTCCCGCATCAGGACCAGATCCGCCCGCTCGCCGTCAGACAACGGACCACCGGCCGCCGGTTCCAGGCTGTTGTCCACATTCATCCGATGACTCCGTTCATGTTCGGCCACCCGGGATACCGGGCCGGTCGACTACGTTCATATCTTGGCAGCCGTGTTCATCGCACCAGCTGAACGTAGGAGGCAGGAACACCACGCCCTGACGTCAGCGTATTTAACGTGATCCTCAGCACCAGCACCGCCATGTCGGACTTCATCAACCGCTGCGGCGGCTCGGCTACGCCAGGCCCTCGATTCCGGATTACGAACGTTCCGGCAAGACAAGTGTCGACGGCACGTGAAAACTGACCCCCACGCGGAATTTTGCCCCCTGGTCCGGTGATCTAGGGACGCAGACCCGTCATCGTGTCGTATTCATTGACCACTTTGCGATGCGCCCGATATGGGATTCGGCGCGCATGCATTCAACCATGTGCGGGTAGTGCAGTTCGAACGCCGGACGCTCCCGGGCGCGGACTGCGTAACTGTCCCGTCGAGGTCGAACAGGATCGGGTCGGCTCCTGTGAATGGCCGCCCCGTCATGGGGTCCCGAGGTCCCTAGCTTGGGGCGTGCGCGGCATGGTCGTGCAGATGCCGCCTGGTCAACTTCTCCAGCTCGCCCAAATGCCGGTCAGCCAGCCCACGATGGTCTTGGACGAGTCGGTCGGCGAGTGCTCGGTGCTCGGCCAGGTGTCGCGCTGTCATTGACTCATGCTCGCCGAGTGTCATGCCACCGCCGCTGGCCGCTTCGCGGTGCTCAGCCAGATGCTGGTCCGCGAGCGCGCGGAGTTCCTCCAGATGCCGGTCGGCCAACTCGCGATGCTCGCGCAGGTGCCGCTCAACCATTTGCTGATGTTCAACCAGGTGTCGACCAGTGGGCTCGGAAACATCTGCAGTCTTTGACATGCGGGAGACGCCTTCCAGTGATGAGAATTACTCTTCACTATAGCCAACGTCGTCGGCACTGAAGTCGCGTATCAGGACCTCGGCGCCGGCTGGGTAGCGCGACGGCACAGCCGCGAATACCAGATCGCGGGCCCGGCCAAACAGATCGAGAAACTCGGCGCCGTCGTGGAGATCGCCATGCCCGCCGCCTGAACCCACCGCATCCAGACCTGAGATGGCCGGCCAACTGAGGT
>CAYNLB010000318.1:0-1778 GCA_964397935.1 uncultured Mycobacterium sp. | reverse complement strand
GCGGTCACGAAGGGGCCGGCGTGGTCGTACAGGTCGGTCCCGGCGTGACCGATGTCGCCGAAGGCGATCCCGTCGTGCTGAGCTTCATCCCGACCTGCGGTCGCTGCAGACCATGCGTGCGGGGCATGAGCAACCTGTGCGATCTGGGGTTGTACCTGCTGCTCGGCGCGCAATTGGACGGCACCCACCGGTTTCATGCGCGCGGAAAAGGCTTGGGCCAGATGTGCTTACTCGGCACGTTCTCGGAATACACCGTGGTGCCGACCGCATCGGTGATCAAGGTCAGCGGCCGTGTCGCTTTGGACAAGGCTGCGCTGGTGGGTTGCGGCGTAACCACCGGCTACGGCAGCGCGGTCATCACCGGGGAGGCCGGTGACGGGAGCACGGTCGTGGTGATGGGCGTCGGCGGCATCGGCATCAACGCCGTGCAGGGCGCTCGGATCGTCGGCGCGCGCAACATCGTTGCCCTGGATCAGGTGGAGTACAAGCGCAGGCGGGCAGCCGAATTCGGAGCCACCCATACGGTGGTGGACGTCGGGGAAGCGCACAGTCTTGTCCAACAGCTAACGTCGGGACAGATGGCCGACGTGTGCGTGATCGCCACCGACAACGCCGAAGCTTCCTACGTCGGGCAGGCGTTGAGCCTGGTCGGCAAGCGGGGCCGGGTCGTGGTCACCGCGATCGGCCACCCTGCCGACACATCGGCAGACATGTCGCTGCAGGAGCTCACCCTGTTCGAAAAGCAGGTCCGCGGATCGCTTTTCGGCTCGTCCAACCCGCGCACCGATATCCTCAAGATGTTGGACCTATACGAGAGTGGCCAGCTCAAACTCGACGAGTTGATCACCCGGGAATACTCTCTCGAAGACATCAACCAGGGCTATGACGACTTGCGCAACGGCGTCAATCTGCGTGGGCTCATCCGCTACTGACATCAGCCACGGCTTTGGTCGAATTCTCAAGAGGTTGCCTGCCGTGAAATCTGTCGAGGTGCACAAACCCGCTTCGCTTATCGCCGGGCCCGCCGAACGGCGAACCGCCCGTCGGCAATGCTTAGCATTCAGCAGCATTGGAGTCGCATAGCTGCGCGGTGGGCAGCACCCGCGCGCACGAAAAGGCCAGCCCTTCACCGAGGAGATGAGCCTCAATGGACCGCCGGTCACTTCGTCGGCTCCAAACAGATGCCGGTTCGGTCTCAACTGGCGTGGTGGGGCGGCAAGTCGAGAGGTTGAAGCGGCCGACGAGCTTCGGTGGCGAAATTTTGCTTGACTATGGAGCATTTTTTGAGTGTAGACTCAAGAATGACTACTTGCTCAGTAGTCCACGCGGCCGCCGAGCCAAGTCAGTGGAGACGCCATGCCGAACTATGAAGGCCCGTTGTTCGACGCCGACAACCACTACTACGAGGCACACGACGCCTTTCTGCGGCATGTGCCCAAGGAGATGCACTCCCGCTGCGTGCAGTGGGTGCAGCTGGAGAACGGACACAAGCGCCAGGTGGTCCGCGGCAAGATCGACTATCAGGTGCCGAACCCGACGTTCGACCCGATCTCCAAGCCCGGGGTGTTGCGCACTTACTACAAGGGCAATCCTGAGGGCAAGCGGTTCATGGACCTGATCCGCTCGAACCTCGAACCCCTGCCAAAGGCCTACCAGGACCGCGACGCCCGACTGGCAGTTATGGACGAGCAGGGTGTCGAGGCGGCGTGGTTCTTTCCCACAACCGGCATCCACTACGAGGAGCCCCTGAAGCACGACATCGAGGCGGTCACCGTCGC
>CAYNLB010000317.1:0-1800 GCA_964397935.1 uncultured Mycobacterium sp. | reverse complement strand
GGATGTAGCGCAAGATCCGGGTGTAGTGGGTGATCAGCAGGATGCCGCCGTGCTCGGCTTCCGCGTAGCGGTTGACGCCCTCGCTGACCACCCGCAGGGCGTCCACATCCAGGCCGGAGTCCGTCTCGTCGAGGATCGCGATCTTCGGCTTGAGCAGCCCCAGCTGCAAGATCTCGTGGCGCTTCTTCTCCCCACCGGAAAAGCCTTCGTTGACACTGCGTTCGGCGAAGCCCTGGTCGATGTCGAGGTCGGTCATGGCGGCTTTGACCTCTTTGACCCAGTGCCGCAGCTTGGGTGGCTCACCACGAACCGCGGTCGCGGCGCTGCGCAAGAAGTTCGACATCGACACGCCCGGCACCTCGACGGGGTACTGCATGGCCAGGAAGAGCCCGGCCCGGGCCCGCTCGTCGATGCTCATGTCCAACACGTTCTGGCCGTCCAGCGTGATGGACCCGGAGGTCACCTGATACTTGGGATGACCGGCGATGGCGTAGGACAACGTCGATTTGCCGGAGCCGTTGGGACCCATCACCGCGTGCGTTTCACCGGAATTGACGGTCAGGTTGACGCCGGTGAGGATGGGAATCTCGCGGTTCCCTTCCGGGGCATTGGAGTCCTCGACGCTGACATGCAGGTCCTTGATTTCCAAAGTCGTCATGACGCAGTTGCTCTCGATTCCGTGATGGCCAATTCGTGTTCGATGGCGGCGGTCAGGCGGTCCCGTATTTCGGGCACCGCAATCTTGGAGATGATCTCGCCGAAGAAGCCACGCACCACCAGCCGGCGGGCCTGCTCTTCGGGGATGCCGCGGGAGCGCAGGTAGAAAAGCTGCTCGTCGTCGAAACGCCCGGTGGCGCTGGCGTGTCCGGCGCCGGCGATCTCGCCGGTCTCGATCTCCAGGTTGGGCACCGAGTCGGCGCGTGCACCGTCGGTGAGCACCAGGTTGCGGTTCACTTCGAAGGTGTCGGTGCCGGTGGCGTCGGCACGGATCAGCACGTCACCGATCCAGACGGTGTGGGCGTCGGGCCGCTGCGACGCCGGATCCGCTTGCAGCGCACCCTTGTACAGCACGTTGGATCTACAGTTGGGCCGCGCATGGTCGACCAGCAGCCGCGACTCGAGGTGCTGGCCGTCGTCGGCGAAGTACAGGCCGAGCAGTTCCGCGTCCCCGCCCGGGGCGGCGAAGCGCACGTTGGCCGACATCCGCACCACTTCACCGCCCAGCGTGACGGTGACATGGCGCAACACCGCGTCCTTGCCCAGCTTGGCGTGGTGGGCGGACAGGTGGACCATGTCGTCCGCCCAGTCCGCGATCCACACCACGGTCAGCCGGGCGGCGTCATCGACGATGAACTCGACGTTGTCGGCGTAGGTTCCGCTCCCGCGATGGTCGATCACCACCACCGCCTCGGCCAGCTCGGCGACTTTGATCTGCAGGTGCCCGTAGGCCACGGCACCCTCGCCGGGTCCCGTCACGGTGATGTTGACCGGTTCTGCGATCTGCGTGTCACGGTCGACGGTTACCAGCGTCGCGGAGTTGAACGACGAGAACGCCTGGGCCGCAACACGGTCGGCGGGAACACCGGCTTGGCCCAGCCGCTGGTCGCCGCGGCGGACGGTCTCGGTCTGCACGCCCGGAAGTTCGCTGACGTCGATCTGCGCCCGGCCGGTCGATGCCGCGGAGCCGTCGTGCAGGCCGCGCAGCCGCCGCAGCGGGGTGAACCGCCAGAGCTCGTCGCGACCGCTGGGCACCTCGAACGCGTCGACGTCGAAGGACGCGAACAACTCGCCCTTGTTGAT
>CAYNLB010000316.1:0-1851 GCA_964397935.1 uncultured Mycobacterium sp. | reverse complement strand
CACTGGATCATAGCGTCTGCCGGGTAGCGATCCCCGCTTGCGAACCGGGTCAAGCGACCGTGCAACCGCCGACGATGCGCTTCGGGAAATGCATCGCGAGTTGCTCTTCTTCGTCGCCTTCAGGCCACAGCGGTGCCCAGAATGATATTGACGGCCTCATCGAGTTGGCCCGCAATCTCTGGGAAACTGACGAATCGGGCCGTCATCAGCGCACCGGCGAACGTCATCTGCAGCGTGGACTTAACCGTGCGCGGCCAGCCCGGGCCCAAAGCTGCCCCGATCCGCCTGGACACCTCCTCGCCGATCTGTTCCCGAATAGGGTTGACCGCCGGGTCGTCGGCCATCAAAGCCGCGCCGCAAGCGGCGGTCAACTCGGGCTCGTTGGCGACCACCACGGCCATGTCCCGCAACGTTGCGCTGACCCGCGCCCTGGTCGTGTCGTTGACATCGGTATGCAGCGGCAGGTCGCGCAGGAAACGTAGATACACCGCCGCCACCAGCGTGCTTTTCGAGGGAAAGTAGGTATAAGCGCTGGCCGGCGATACGCCGGCGCGAGTCGCAACGGCGCGCATCGTCAGGTTCGCGTATGACGACTCCCGCAGTTCCTCCAGGCCGGCATCGAGGACTTTCCGGATGGTCTGCCCCGGCCGACGATCCGACCGGCGAACCGCGCCCACGCCGGCGGATACGTCGGGAACTACCGGGGACGACGCGTCTTTGGACACCGGTCCAGTGTAGAAACGGGATGTGCCGCAAACAACTTCATGCCGAAATGCCGCTTCGCGGGTGACATTGTGGTCGTCCCGGCCCCATTGAGACTGTTCTGGCCCCTGCCGGTATGGGCGCGCGCGCCGCTCATGGGCATCCATTTGCAGAGACGTGTCTAGGGAGGTGTGCGGCGGACCGGTCCCGCACGGGTAGGGAATTGGTCCTAGAGTGACGGCTATGGCCGAAGCGGACCGGCGTCGTTGGGACGAGCGGTACGTGGTCAAGGGGCCGCCGCCGATGGACGCGATTGCGCCGCCCGGCGTTCTGGCGGATTACGCGCACGTATTTCCCACCGCCGGACGGGCTCTCGATCTCGCCTGTGGGCAGGGGCTCGGCGCGGTGTGGCTGGCTTTGCGCGGACTCGAAGTCTTGGGGTTGGATATTTCGCCGGTGGCGATCAGCCAAGCGCGGGATCTCGCGCTGCGCAGTGGCGTTGGCGGTCGCTGCCGCTTCGAAGTCGCCGATTTGGATGTGGGCCTGCCGCCGGGTCCGCCCGTCGATGTCATACTCTGCCACCGGTTCCGGGATCGCAATCTCGACCCAGCGATCATAGCGAGACTGGCGCCGGGCGGACTGCTGGCGGTAACCGTGCTCAGCGAGGTGGGAGCCGCTCCCGGGCCGTTTCGTGCGGTGGCCGGGGAGCTACCGGCCGCGTTCGCCGAACTCGAGCCGATCGCCGCCGGTGAGGGCGACGGTCAAGCCTGGCTGCTGGCATGCGCTCGTAGCTGAAGAGCTCTGAGCGCCAGAGCGTTTGATGGTGCCGAGGATCGAAGGCAGCGGATTCTGGCGACAAGATTTCCGCCTGCAAAAGACTTTCCGACATCCCGGCACTCGTTGATGTCACCGGCAATCGAGCGACGCGTCCTGGCAGCGGTCATCCATGGGCTCATCTGATGACCGCGAACCGCCGCCAGGTCGCCTATACGCTCACGCCGTTGGGCGACGAAACACCTGCCGTCCGGGGCGCTGCCCTCGGTGAGCCGCAGCGGACGATTGTCGACTCCTCGCTGCCGGCCCGGGCACTGTGGGCCATCGCGAGGGCGAAGGATGTCAAAGCGATCCCGTGAGCCCGGCGGTCATCGC
>CAYNLB010000315.1:0-1856 GCA_964397935.1 uncultured Mycobacterium sp. | reverse complement strand
CGGTGCCCGCTGGCCAGGATCATCAGCCCGAGCGATGCCGTCAGCGGCCGGTCCAGGCGCGTGTAAACGTGCGCGGCGGCGCCGCCGAACAAAGCGCGCGCCTGCTCGGTGTGAAACCAGTGGGCGACCGCGCTGGCCGGCAGCATCGCGCGCGGCCCGAAGCCGGCCAGGCGGATCGGGTGCCGCGGGATGTTGATCATCGGGCGAAGCAGATCCTCGGCCAGGGCGTCGAATCCCGCGGCCAGGTCGCCGATCGCCCGCCGCCACCGGGCGGCGTCGGGTCCCAGGCCGGCCGCGGTCGCCTCGATCGACTGGTACAGCACGCCGGCGGTGCCGTCGTCGAGCGGGTGGGCGCAGTCGACCTCGGGCCACTTCCACACCAGCCCGTAGCGCTGCAGGTCGAGTTCCTTCCAGAACGGGGACCCGACCGCCAGCGGGTGAAAGGCCGAGCAGTGGTCGTGGACGACCCCGGGCACCGTCAGCTCACCCGAGCGCGCTCCCCCGCCGACCGTGTCACTGCGCTCCAGCACCTGCACGTCGACACCGTGACGGGCCAGGTGGATCGCTGCGGCCAGACCGTTGGGCCCGGCGCCGACGACGACCGCCCTAGACATGGACGGTCATCGGGTGGTGGTCCGGGTCGTGATGTGGACCGGGTACTCGTCACCGGGCTCCGGCCACGGCTGGCGGCTCAGCATGCTCTCGACATCGACGTAGCCTTCTTCGATCAAACCGGTCTTGGCGTCAACAATGCGATACCCCTGCCGCCGCGTCTGAATCGGCTGGCTTTCCAGGATGATCACCCGGACGTCACCCTCGTCGAAGCGGCAGCGCCGCTGCACGGCGGCGAGCAACTGTTCGTTGTGCAGGTGGCCTTCGCCGAAATTCCACCCGATCAGCGGTCCGGCGATGATTTCACCGTCGCGCAGGCTGTAGTCCGCCTCGTCGGACGCCAGGGCGCGGGGCACCAGACCGTTGAGCGTTCGCCCGTGGGTGTGCATCGACCGCCAGGCCATCAACTTGTCGATCACGAGTTCGGCGGTGCTCGGACCGTAGAGCCGGGCAAGCTGTTTGGGAACCAGCGAAGACGCCTTGGTGATGCCCGATTCGATCTTGTCTTCGGCGCCCTTGCGCAGGCACCAGGTGCTGGTGGCCCAGTTGCCGGCGTAGTAGCGCATCGCCGGCAGGAACGAAATCTGTTTGGGGAAGAGGTTTCCCGCGATCGGCACCGCCGCGAGCGCGGCGATCAGGATGGCCAGCAGCAGCGGCGAGCTCAGGTCGACGGCTCGGACCCCGGCATAGTGCCCGAACAGGTAGAACAGCGAGAAGATAAAGAACACGTTCCATTCCAACGGGACTCCCATCGGAATGGTGGAGGTGATGTTGAGGTGGAAGAGCACCATGAACCCGATGAGGAGCCACGCCCACCGGTGACCGTCCGCGAAGAAGACCAGTACCAGCGGAACCAGGAATTCCGCCGTCGTGCCACCGACGTGGGCCATGACTTTCGGCACCCACGTGGGGCGCAGGTCGTTGACGGGATCGAGGTAGAGCCGGTGCTTGAACCAGTTGAATGCCTTGCTGCGCAGCAGCGGGCTGTTGCTCATCATGACCGCGACCACGTAGGGGAAGTGGTGGTTGAGCTTGGACGTCGCCGCACCCCACCACAGCGCCAGCATGATGATCTTGAAGGCGGCGATCTGGTCGGTGAAACCGAAGAAGAACACCAGCAAGGTCAGCCCGTAGTGTTCACCACGCGCGGCGAGGAAGATCGTTTTGTCGCGCAGGCCCAGCAGGGCCAGCGCGACGATGGCCGGAACCACCAGCACCGGATCGATCAGGCCGACATCGCCGGC
>CAYNLB010000314.1:0-1871 GCA_964397935.1 uncultured Mycobacterium sp. | reverse complement strand
GTGATGATCACGCTGCAGCCGATGAACATCGTGCAGGCCGCCGCGGATCTGCTGTGGTCCAAGCCGATCAAGGATTACCCCGACCTGAAGGTCGCTTTGTCGGAGGGCGGCACCGGGTGGATTCCGTACTTCCTGGAGCGCGTGGACCGCACCTACGAGATGCATTCGACGTGGACGCACCAGAACTTCGGCGGCAAACTGCCCAGCGAGGTTTTCCGGGAGCACTTCCTGACGTGCTTCATCAGCGACAAGACCGGGGTCAGGTTGCGCCACGAGATCGGCATCGACAACATCGCCTGGGAGGCGGACTACCCGCACAGCGACTCGATGTGGCCGGGCGCACCCGAGGAGCTGTGGGATGTCCTGAGTCTGAACAACGTGCCGGATGACGAGATCAACAAGATCACCCACCTGAATGCGATGCGCTGGTACTCGTTCGACCCGTTCACCCACATCCCCCGGGAGCAGGCGACGGTCGGCGCGCTGCGCAAGGCCGCCGAGGGACACGACGTGTCCATTCAGGCGCTCAGCCACCACAAGGAGACCAGGGCGGGTTCGTCCGTTGCGGACTTCACGGCCAACGCGAAAGCGCTCAGCGGCAACAAAGACTGATGCGCTGCCGCCTCGGGCTTGGGTGAGCTACGCCGAGATTGCGCTCACGGTAGTGATTTTCGAGCTTTCACGACCATCACGGCAATCTCGGTGCCAAAGCAATGAAGAGGAGATCCCGCAGTGCCCGGCGATGGAATGAATTTCGAGCTGACCGAAGACCAGGAACTGATCCGCCGTTCGGTCGCCGAATTGGCGCGTAAGTTCGACGACCACTACTGGATGGAAAAAGACCAGGCGCACGAATTTCCGACCGAGTTCTACCGCGCCATCGCCGACGGCGGCTGGCTCGGTATGACGATCCCCACCGAGTACGGCGGCCACGGTCTCGGAATCACCGAGGCCACCATCCTGCTCGAGGAGGTCGCCAAATCCGGTGGCGCCATGAACGCGGCCAGCTCGATTCACCTGTCGATCTTCGGAATGCAACCGGTGGTGGTGCACGGCTCCGAGGAACTCAAGGCGCGCACGCTGCCCCGCGTCGCGACCGGCGAAATCCATGTCTGCTTCGGGGTGACCGAACCCGGTGCCGGGCTCGACACGTCACGCATCACCACCTTCGCGAAACGCGACGGCGATCGCTACGTCGTCAACGGCCGCAAAGTGTGGATCTCCAAGGCGATGGAGTCCGACAAGATCCTGCTGCTGACCCGCACCCAAAGCTACGACGAAGTCACCAAGAAGACCGACGGGATGACGCTGTTCCTCACCGACCTCGATCGCAGCAAGGTTGACGTTCGGCCCATCCGCAAGATGGGCCGCAACGCCGTCAGCTCCAACGAACTGTTCATCGACAATCTCGAAGTACCGGTCGCCGACCGAATCGGAGAGGAGGGCAACGGGTTCAAGTACATCCTGGACGGCCTCAACCCCGAACGGATGCTGATCGCGGCCGAGGCCCTCGGCATCGGCAGGGTGGCCCTCGACAAGGCGGTGAAATACGGCAATGAGCGTGAGGTCTTCGGCCGGCCCATCGGCATGAACCAGGGCCTGCAGTTCCCGCTCGCCGACTCGCTGGCGCGCCTCGATGCCGCCGAGCTGATGTTGCGCAAGGCCACCTGGCTGTACGACAACGGCAAACCCTGTGGCCGCGAGGCGAATACCGCGAAATATCTGTGCGCCGATGCGGGCTTCACCGCCGCGGACCGGGCGCTGCAAACCCACGGCGGCATGGGCTATTCCGAGGAGTATCACATCGCACGCTACTTCCGTGAGGCCCGGCTGATGAAGATCGCGCCGGTCAGCCAGGAGATGATCCTGAA
>CAYNLB010000313.1:0-1957 GCA_964397935.1 uncultured Mycobacterium sp. | reverse complement strand
CCGACATCGAAGGCTCAACCCGGTTATGGGAAACCTGCTCCGGTGAAATAGCCATCGCCGCAAGGCTTTTCATCTCGCTGCGTACTGTGGAGAGCCACCTCACCCACGTCTACGCCAAGCTGGGCCTGACGTCTCGGGTGCAACTGGCCCGAGAGGCCGTGCGCAACGCTCGATCTCTCGTGGTACACCGAAAGCCATGAGCAATCTTGCCGACGAGACGCGGTGGATGGATGCCACCGACCAGGCGGCGTTGGTGGCCAAGGGCGAGGTCACGCCGAGCGAACTGCTCGAGGCGGCCGTCGAGCGGATCGAGCAGTCGAACCCGGAGCTCAACGCGGTCGTCATCGAATGGTTCGAGCACGCCCGATCCGTGGCCGCCGACCGGGGCCTGCCCAAGGGCCCGTTTCACGGCGTTCCGTTCTTGCTCAAGGACCTGTACACGAGCTTCGCCGGTCAGACCCTGTCGAACGGCAACGTGGCGCTGAAAGAGGCGGCCAAGGTCGACACCGCCGACACCACGCTGGTCGCCCGCTTCAAGGCCGCGGGCCTGGTGATCGCCGGGCGGACGAACAGCCCCGAAATGGGCAGCCTGCCGACCACACAGCCGGTGGCCTGGGGTGCCACCCGCAATCCGTGGGCGCCCGATCGCACACCGGGCGGTTCCAGCGGCGGCGCCGCCGCCGCGGTGGCCGCCGGGATGGTGCCGTTCGCCAATGCCTCCGACGGCGGCGGCAGCATCCGGATCCCGGCCTCGTGCTGCGGGCTGGTCGGGCTGAAGCCGAGCCAGGGCAGGACCACGGTCGGCCCGGCCCGCGCCGAGACGGGGCTGGGGGTCGAACTGTGCGTCAGCCGCACGGTCCGCGACACGGCGGGGCTGCTCGACGCGGTGCACGGTCCGGGCATCGGCGACTCCGTCATCGCGCCGGCGCCGCGGCGGCCCTACCTCGAGGAGGTCGGCGCCGACCCGGGCCGGTTGCGCATCGGGTTGCTCGACGTGCATCCGCGCGGCGAGTTCTTGCATGCGGACTGCGTCGCGGCGGTGCGGGCCGCGGCGTCGATGCTGGAGGGACTCGGCCACGCGGTCGAGCCGGCCTGGCCGGAGTGCCTGGCCGACACGTCGTTGACCCGGAAGTTCATGGCGTTGTGGGCGACACAGCTGGCGATGGCGGCACGCGGGTTCAGCGAGACGCTCGGACGTGAGGTCACCGCGGCCGATATCGAGCCGGTGAACTGGGCGCACATCCAGCAAGCGCAGCGGTTGACCGCCGTCGACTACGCCGCGGCCCAGGCGGCGGGATGGGCCTTCCGCAGGGCGCTGCAGCAGTGGTGGGCCGACGGTTGGGACTTACTCCTCACGCCGACGCTGGCCGAGCCGCCGCCGCCACTGACGGAGTTCGAGAGCGACCCCGCACAGCCGACCGCGCCCATGCGCCGCGCCGGCCAGTTCGCGGCATTCACGCCGCCGTTCAACATGAGTGGGCAGCCGGCGATCAGCCTGCCCCTGCATCGCAACGCCGAGGGCCTTCCCGTGGGCGTCCAGCTCGCCGCCGCCTACGGCAGCGAGGATGTCCTGATTCGCGTTGCCGCACAACTGGAAGCGGCGCATCCATGGTCATCCGACCACCCGCCATCCGCGGCGCCACCGTCGCCGTGACGTGACCCTCGAAGTCGAGATCCTTTGCTGCCGAACATCCCGGTGGAGTCCGGCAAGGTCGCCATAAGCTGAACCAGCGCGTCGCGCACGGATTTTTGGCTGTCCGGACCGCGGTTGGCCGAAAAGTGGAGTGCAGATGAGCCAGCACCGTCCGGGCGTCGCCATGCCTGGCGTGGCGCGCGGGTACTGCGACTCCGAGCCACATATTGCCTGATCTGGTCGCCTTCTTGAGGACCAGCGGACACCCCGCCGTTTAGTATGGGCCGGAGGCGAGCGCCACGACGGGAGCGGAATGCCGGGGTC
>CAYNLB010000312.1:0-1976 GCA_964397935.1 uncultured Mycobacterium sp. | reverse complement strand
GCAGCGACAAGCCTGCGTCGGCCAGCGCCGCGGTGACCACCTGCGCTTCGAGCTGCCGTAGCGGGATGTCGATGACGCCGGATGGCGAAACCTCGTCGGCCACGCCGACGAGGGCTGTCGCGCCTCGGATTTCGGTTGTCATGTCCTCGTCTCGTGTCGCGCTTGTTCGAACAGTGCGCGCACGCCGGGCTGGCTGACTTTGAGCGACGGCGTGCGGGGCAATTCATCGACGATCAGCAGGCGGGCGGGGACCTGGTAGCGGCTGACTCGTTGGCGCACATGGTCCAAGAGTTCCCCCGGCGTGGCCTCACTGCCGTCGACCAATTCCACCGCCGCGACCGGCACGTGGCCGAGCCGCTGATCGGGCAGGCCGGTCACGCCGGCGTCGCGCACCGCCGGATGGGAGCGCAGTGCGCTGACGACATCGGCGGGGGTGACCTTGAACCCGCCGCGGATGATGACGTCGTCGATGCGCCCGTCGACGAACACGAATCCGTCGGCGTCCACCCGGCCGAGATCGGTCGTGGCGATCCAGTCCCCGCCGGCGGTGCGGACCTCGAGTCGACCCTGCTGCCCGGCGGGCAGTTCGGAGCCGTCCGCGATGGACATGACGCGGATTTCGCGGTCCTGCTGCGGGCGGCCGACGCTCCCGCGTTTGGCTTTCCCCCACTCGCGGTGCAGGCCGAGGTTCCAGCCCGCCACGCCCCCGGCGAACTCGGTGGCACCGTAGGACGGCAGCACCGCGACGTCGTAGCGTTCCTCGAACGCGACCTGTACGTCGACCGGCAGCGGTGCGGTGCCCGACGTCACCACCTCGACGCTGGAGAACACCTCCGGTGCCACCCCGGCGTCCAGCACCATCGACAACGCCGACGGCACCAGGCTCACCGCGCGGGGCCGGTGCCGCACCACCGCATCGACGAACTCGGGCACCCGGAACTGCTCCAGCAGCGCGATCTTTCTGCCCTCACAGATGTTGAGCAGCGTGCGGAACAGCCCGGACATGTGGACCAGCGGCGAGCAGACGATCGCCACCCCCGAGCGCAGCCTGACCTGCGGCGTGCGATTCGAGCTGTAATGCGCGCCCGCAGCGGCAACGGTGTGTTCGAAAGCCTGGTAGGAAAGCGGGATTCGCTTCGGGGGACCGGTGGTGCCGCTGGTCAGCATCTCGACGGCTATCAAGTCGGGGCCCGCCGCCCGATCGCGGAACGGACCCGGCCCGGGACGTTCGAGCCCGGCGACGGGCTGACAGCCGGCCGGGTCGATGTCGACCCGCAACCCCATCGCCCCCGCGGCCGCGTCGATGACCCCGGGCCGCTGCCACTCGGCCGGCAACGCGACCACCAGGGGCAGCCGCAGCTCGGCGATGTCCGATGCCAGTCCGGCGTCGCCGTGCGACGGGTTGATGGTCACGGCACAGCCGTTCGCCAGCAGCACACCGAGCAGCGCACCGACCATCGCGGGATGATTCCGCAGCACTACGCCGACCGCGGCGCCCCCGCCCAAGCCCACCGCTGCCAGCTGGCTTTCGACTCCCGTCGCGATTTCCGCCAGCGCCCGCCAGTCCGTCCACGAACCCTGGTACTCGATGGCGGGTGCGGCGGGATCCAGCGCCAGAATCGTCCTGATGCGCTCGGCCAGCTGCTGGCTCAAGCTGCGGCTGCCGCTATTTCGGTGGCGGCCGGGATCACCTCGTTGGCGAACAATTTCATCGACTCGTAGACCTTGGTGCGATCCATTGCTCCGCCTCGTGACATGCGCAAAATGATGTTGCGCCAACCCATGTCGATGACGGTGCGCATCTTGTCCACGATCCGGTCCGGATTGCCCATCAGGGTCAAATGCGAGCTCAGCACCTGCTCGTAGCTCTGCTTGTCGTGCTTTTCGAACCAGTCGGAGTAGGCCTTGTAGTCGGCCGGTATCTCCCCGCCCCGCTCGAATGGGTTGGAGTACTTGCGATGGGTCTGGATGGACAG
>CAYNLB010000311.1:0-1981 GCA_964397935.1 uncultured Mycobacterium sp. | reverse complement strand
CTAGGCCGGGGAGATTCCGGAACTGAGTACCCGGATCGCGCTGACCAACCCGTCCACCAGATCACCCCGGGCGAACGCCGAAGATGCGGCGGCAACGCCCAGCGGCGCGGCCGACTCGGCTCCGCGGCTACGGACCGCAGAGCCGTAGACCACCTCGATGACCTCCTGGTCGGGCGAGACGGCGAGCAGCACCGCGTTGTTCGGCGTCGGCACGTCGGCCAGGATTTCGCGCGCCCGCGCCGCAGTGTCACTCCCCAGGTCGCCGAGATAAATGGCGAACCGCGCCTGCGACGCCCGCGAGCCGTACTTCAGCGCATCGTCGATGGCGACGAGGTCTTTGATCGGGAACGGATAGTCCACGGACAATTCGCCGGGCTCGGTGACCCCGGAGATCCGCCCGCTGGTGGTGACCACCCAACCTTTGGGCAGTTCGGTGGGCTCGATCGTCGCTACATCACCACGTGCCACTGGCCCCACCTCCAACTGAGAACTCCGATGTGTCGTGCCCACCATGTCCGCCGTGGGTGCCGACATCTTCGTCGGTGGCGGCCCACAGGATCGGTGGATGCGTCCATTTCTCCGGCAACTTGTAGGTCGCCGGGTGCGGTCCCTTGTGCGACCAGATCGGCACCGACAGCACGACGACCAGCAGCAGCGGGATACCAATGAAGTACAGGTGAATCTCCATAAGGCTCACGACGCAAACCGTATCCCACCGGGTGGCCTAACGGCACGCGTGGACACGAGATTGTTCAGGCCGCGCCTTCGCCGAGGTACCGAGCCCAGGCCGGATCCAGTTCCTTGACCGTCGACAGCAGCCGCCAGTGCTGTCCGGTCGGCGGGAGCGGCGCCCGCCGCAGCGCCCAGCCGAGCTCGGTGAGCATCTTGTCGCCCTTGCGGTGGTTGCACGTCGAGCAGCATGCGACGCAGTTTTCCCACGAGTGGTCACCACCGCGGCTGCGTGGCACCACGTGATCGACAGTGTCGGCCTTCGCCCCACAGTAGGCGCAACAGAAACGGTCGCGGTGCATAAGAGCGGCGCGGGTCATAGGGACACGCGCGCGGTAGGGGACCCGGACGTAAGACCGCAGCTGAATTACCGAGGGCACTACGATCGACCTGGTCGCGGAGTGGATGACCGGTCCGGTCGGGTCGTCGTGCACCACGTCGGCCTTGCCGCAGATCACCATCACGATCGCCCGCCGCATCGGAAGCGCAGTCAGCGGCTCGTAGGTGGAATTGAGCAGGAGCACCCGTCGCCGGCTCCAGATCGAGACGCTTTCTTGGCGGGTGGGCGGGTGATCGAGGCTGTGCAGGCATGGCGCGGTCGCGGGCCCGATCAACCCTGCCGCGACCCCGGAGCTGCGGTGGCCGCGGCGTCTCTTGCCCTGCGCCATAGATCCTCCGCGGAACAGTCCACCATGATTCGCCGCGAACCGCACGCCTATTGCAGGTGAACGCCGTGTCGATCCGAACAGCAGGGTTGGCTTGTGCGGCGTTAGAGCCTGCCGCAGCGCGCTATCGCGCCGATGCACCACAATGTGAGGTGATGAATCAAGTGAGCTTCTACGACGCGGTCGGCGGTGCCGAGACGTTCAACGCGATTGTGTCCCGCTTTTACGCGCAGGTCCCCGAGGACGAGATTCTGAGTCAGGTGTACCCCGCCGATGACTTGGCAGGCGCCGAAGAACGACTACGGATGTTCCTCGAGCAATACTGGGGCGGTCCGCGAACCTACTCCGACCAGCGCGGTCATCCTCGGCTGCGAATGCGTCACGCCCCGTTCCGGATCACCCCCCTCGAGCGCGACGCCTGGCTGCGGTGCATGCACACCGCGGTCGCCTCCATCGACTCGAAGACCCTCGACGACGAGCATCGGCGCGAGTTGCTCGAATACCTCGAGATGGCCGCGCACTCACTTGTCAATTCACCGTTTTGATGTCCAGCCAGGGAACCGAACGGAGCAATATGAGCCCCGAGC
>CAYNLB010000310.1:0-1985 GCA_964397935.1 uncultured Mycobacterium sp. | reverse complement strand
TCCTCGATCGTCGTGGCCTCGAAGTAGGGCGGCGGCAGGAAGCCGACCTTGGTCGTCACCGTCGGCTGCCCGTCGATCTGGATGACCCAGCCGTCCTGTTCGATCTTCCAGTCCGGCTCGAGTGTCTGTCCCTTGCGCCACCGGACATTCAGGTCGATCAGGGTTTTGCCGCCGACGATGCCCTGCCAGCTGATATAGGTGCCCGCAACGCATCCTGCGGGAATGGTCCAGGACGCCATTTCGAGATCCGCCGTGGTTTGCGCGAACTCGGCCACGCACCGCACCTCGTCGAGCTCGACGCCGAGCGCGTCGCCCACCAGCCGGACGGCCTCGCCGAAGATGGCCGTTCCCTTTGCGGCCATCGCCTGCAGGTCCGGGTGGTCGATCGGCTGGCCGAATCCGACCGGTTTCTCGGTCTCCGGTGAGTCATAGAACGTGGTGTCCGCCGCCTCGTTGACGGTGACCTTGTCGATCCGGTTGCACACCATGGCCGACACGATGGCCAACAGCTCGGCGAACCCCGGGCTGACACCCGACCCGAAGATGGTTGAGCCACCCTGCTGGCAGGCTTCAAGAATCCGGTCGCGGCCCTCGCCGAGGTTTCCTCCGGTGATGAACGACGCCGTGGTCACCACGTTGACGCCCGCGGACAGGATGCGGACCAGCTCGTCGACGTCGATCCACATCGGGTTGTAGACCACGCAGTCCGGCTTGAGTGCGAGTAGCGCGTCGACGTCATTGGTGGCTGCCACGCCCAGCGGCGGGATGCCGACCAATTCGCCGGCGTCGCGGCCGACCTTCTCCGCCGACCAGGCGTAGCAGCCGACCAGTTCAAGCGTCGGGTTGGCGACGATTGATTTCAGCGAGCTCTTGCCGACGTTTCCGGTGTTCCACTGCACGACTCGATAGTTGTTTGGCACTCGCTCAGCATAGGGAATCATCGGCGGGTTTCACCGCCGAACGGCGGCGTGGTTGGGTGAGTCATTGTGATCGAGATTCAGGCCGTGGGAACGGGACCGGTAACGGTCCAGGTGTTGACCCTGTCGTCGGGTCGGGTTAACGCCCAAGACGTGGAGCTGCTCGAAGAGCTGACCCGCACGCTGGGTGAGTTGCAGCGTTCGGGCGCCGGCGCGTTGGTCGTCACCGGTGCCGGCCGTGCATTCAGCGCCGGGGTGGACCTCAACCGCGTGGTGGAAGGCGGTGCCGGCTACACCGATCGGCTGGTTCCGGCGCTGTCCGACGCGTTCGAGGCGATGTTCAGCTATCCGGGACCGACCGTGGCCGCGGTCAACGGCGCCGCCATCGCGGGCGGGTGCGTGCTGGCTTGCGCCTGCGACCGTCGTTTGATCGGTCCGGACGCACAGATCGGGGCGTCAGAGGTCCGCGTCGGAGTGCCGTTCCCGGTCGCCGCGCTAGAGGTCATGCGTTACGCGTGCGGAGACCACGCCGAGGAGGTGTTGCTCGGCGGTCGCACCTACCGGGGGCCGGAGGCCGTCGCCCACGGACTTGCCCATCGCGTCGTCGCCGACGATCTCATGCGGGCAGCCGTGGCGGAGGCATCGGACCTCGGTGACATCCCGGTCGACGCGTATCGCCAGACGAAAGCGCAGCTGCGGGGCCCGACGATGGCGCGAATCCGGGAGGCCGGCGACACCGACCGCGAGGTCCGTCAAATGTGGGGCACAGACCAGACACAAGAGCGCCTCGCCGCCTACGTAGAAAGCCTGCGGCGCCGAGACTGACTATTCCTCTGGGGCTTCGTTCAAGGCTTCGTCTAAGGCCACGCCACCGCGGGTACGCCGGCGTCGCATCCGATGCGACCCCTTCCCCGTCGGGCGGCGGTTGCGTAGCCCGCCCCGGGACTCTTCGGTTTCCTGCGGCCCGGGCGCTTCCTCGGTCGCCGCGTCCGGTTCGGCGGTCTCGGAGACCTCGGCCGTGACTTCGGCGGGCTCTGCTGCGGGCTCCGGCTCTTCGGTTTCTTCGGC
>CAYNLB010000309.1:0-2004 GCA_964397935.1 uncultured Mycobacterium sp. | reverse complement strand
GCGGCACTTGCCGACCTACCCGACTATCGGCGCGGGACGCGGATTGGGGGTAGTGTGATGGCAACAGACGGGATGGTCGGCATGGGTATACAGAACTGGTGCGACGCACCCCAGATTCATCCGTCGCAGATCCGGGTTGGTGACATCATCGGCACCGTGAAGCCCACGAATTTGCGCTACACGGTCAAGCTGATCAGCGGGCCGCAGACAAGTCCAGGGCAGTGGACCTTTTTCGGCCGCGACGACGAGGGCCTGCAGCGCACCGGCACGTTCGGCGATGACGACTTAGTTCGCAGGTACGCCAAGGTATCCTGACGACGTCCTGCGCACGCGGCCAACCGAGGTCCTCCTGCTCTGTCGAGGGGTCGACAGTGCCGGGACGGTTGACGACGACCGTCGCCGTACTGGCTCTTGGAGTGCCTTCGGCGATAAGGCGCGAAGAACCATGACATACGCAAGATCTCGCATCGTGCCGGGTCAGGCGGGCACCGCGAGGGAAGAAACTCAAGCCACACCACACTCGCGGCGTGTGCACCTAAACGTCGGCCGGCGCCGCAGCCGCCGGTTATTCGGCTACACAAATCCATTCAAACGACTTGACGGCAGGCATGGCATCCGGTCGTCTTGTGGCGTGCGCTCTCACATGGGCGCTGGTGATTACTCTCTCACCTGGCGATTGACGAGCCCGGTAACGAGCCGGGAATCGATCTCTTCACCGCCGTCGCCCACGTAGACGCGATAGGGCTCAGCTGCCACACTCTCCCCGTCTGAGTACTTGGGAGTGACGTTCGTTTCGGAGTCGGCTGTGCGCGTGACTTTGATCCAGTTGCCCGTCTTGGGATCTTGGAGCATATCGCCCTCCCGGATATCCGACAGCGGAACCTGTTCGATTGCATGTTCAGAACTCATTACTCTCCCGGGTCGTGACCAGTCGGCTGCGTTGCCCCTCGCCAGGGATCATCCCCGGCGATGACCTTGAGGATTCTCCGATCGGCGGCACCGGTCAATCACCGATTTATCGACCCCGTAATAGCAGCCTTGTGCTCGTCAAATCCGCCGAACTAGTGAAGGGTAGGGAGATGGCGTTGCCGAGCAAACCTTCGGCCACGGCTTCACCGGTGGTCCTTCGCTTGGCAGCGGATCCAATGATGCCCTCAAGTTTCACAACACGGCTAGGGCCTTAAGTATCCATCCCGGGAGCAAGGCCTGCGGCTCGGCAAACGGTGAGGGCAAATCGACTGCGGCGCGATCGCGCACCCCGCTCAGCTGGGCGGGCACGTGGCACTCGGTCCAGCCAGCATTTACTCGCCGCGTCCACAAGTGACGCAACCCAGGCAGCGCTGGAATGCTGGGCCGCACGTTACTGACATCGCCAGCCGGCTCTGAAAGGACGCCGCAGCCGCGTTCTTCGGGTGCCGTTCTTCCTCGACCGCCCGGTGGGTCCAGGGCGCGGCCGAGCATGCGGACCATCGGCTCTTTAGTCTGTGACCTTCGGCCGTATGGGCTGACCGCCGGCGGCGGTTAGCGTCATGTTGGCATAGCGAGCGAATAACGAAAGAGATTGGGGCGATTCGGATATGAACCAAAGCGCTGAGAAGAAGACGGTGGCGCCTCGAACGGTGGAATTGGTCGATGAGCTGCGTGATTCGGCGAAGGCCGGTCAGGAGGCCGCAACCAAAGCCTTGCGTAAGTTCCGTGACACTGTTGATCAAGCCGTTCCTGAGTCAGTACAACCGCTGCGCAAGAAAATCGTTGACGCCGCCATCGAATTGGCCGACCAGCTCGTCGACGCGCAGTACAAGTTCCACCGCAGCATTGTGCGCAGCGCGGACCGGGCGCTGAGCAAGTCGGACGATGAGAAGGAGTAGGCGACCCCCGCGTGCACCGCATTGCCGAGACGGGTGTCTTGTCGCTAACCAAGCGGCAGACAGCGCTGGCCATTGGCGCCTACTAAGGCCGGGGTTCGCCCCGGCCTTATCCAAATTTCATCGAGGCTCGTCGAGT
>CAYNLB010000308.1:0-2010 GCA_964397935.1 uncultured Mycobacterium sp. | reverse complement strand
ACGGCCCAGCCGTCGCCGATGTCGACGACGCCGGCGTTCTCACCGATGCCGGCCAGCATGCCGGCGCGCATCTCGTCGGTGGTGGTCTCACCGAAGTAGCGCAGGTGAACTTTGGATGACTTGTACGAGCAGTGTTCGCTCCACATCACCGAGTACATCGCCAGCTCGGTGTCGGTGGGCCTGCGGCCCAGGATGTCGCGAATCCGCTGGTACTCGTCCTCTTTGAGGCCCAACTCGGCGAACGGTTGCGGCTGGTCGGGGGTGGCCGCAGCGTGCTCGACGGTGTCGATCGCCTGGGTGTGCGCACTCGTCCCGGAGACAGTCACGCCAGACAGTCTAGGGTCGCGGCACGCCGGCCGCCTGAACGCCGTGGCGGAGCTTGCACGCAGTGTCGGCGGGTCGCCGCACGGGGCCGTCAAGTGACCGCAGCGGAGATGACGATAACTGCCGCAACCGGCAAAACTTCCGGCACCAAAGACAAGAACCACAACCTTATTTGGTAAACCGAGCAGCGCCCGGACAATGCGCTGCGGATGGCGACCTACGTCAAGGACGCCGGGTGGGCAGCTAGCCGTAAGAACGCCGAGACGGCGGAGCAGTTGCTGGCCAAGCGGCTCTGACACGGCAATCCGGCACTAGCGAGGGGGCCGCTCGCATGCGCTCGCCGGCGTTGTCACGCCGGGGCAAGGAACGCGTGCATCGCCGCCGAGTAGGCGGCCACATCGTGCGCACCCATCAGCTCGCGCGCAGAGTGCATCGCGAGCTGAGCAGCGCCGACGTCGACGGTGGGAATGCCCGTCCGAGCCGCCGCCAGCGGCCCGATCGTGGAGCCGCACGGCAGGTCGGCCCGGTGCTCGTAACGCTGTAAGCCGACCCTGGCCTGTCGGCAAGCCAGGGCGAACGCCGCCGCCGTGCGTCCGTCGGTCGCGTAGCGCAGGTTCGGGTGCACCTTGAGCACCGGTCCGGCATTGACCTTGATCAGGTGGCTGGGCTCGTGCCGCTCCGGATAGTTGGGATGGGTGGCGTGTGCCATGTCCGCTGAAACCAACAGCGAGTCCGGCAGTCGGCGCAGGAAGTCTTCCCGGCTGCCGCCGGCCGCCAGGACGATCCGTTCCAGGACGGTACTCAGCAGGTCGGACTGCGCGCCGTGGTCAGAGGAGGAGCCGACTTCCTCGTGGTCGAAGAGCGCCAGCACGGGCAGGAAGCCTTGCGGCTCGGCGGCCAGCAATGCCTCCATCCCCGCATAGCAACTGCATTGGTTGTCCAGCCTGGGAGCACTGAGCAGACTGGCATCGGCGCCGATCACCGTCGAGCCAGTCAGGTCATGGGTCATCAGGTCGGCGGCCAGCACGTCGCCGGCCGCCACTCCGGCACGCTCCGCGACGTAGTCGACGAATGCCCCTGGTTCCTCGCCGCCACCCCATACCGCGTTGACGTGTCGCTGTGGGTCAAGCGTCAGCGACTTGCGATCCTCGGCCAAATGGATGGCCAACTGCGGCACTCGGAGGATCGGATCGTCCATCCGCACGAGCCGGTGCGAGATCCCGCCGCCGTCCCGCACCGATAGCCGCCCGCTGATGCCGAGATCGCGGTCCAGCCAGGAGTTGAGCCATGCTCCCCCGTACGGCTCCAGCGCCACCACTCGCCAGCCTGCGACGAGTCGATCCGGATGTTGCTTGACCCGTAGGTTGGGGCTGTCGGTGTGTGCGCCGACAATCCGAAACGGACCGTTGGGCCCCTCAGAATTCCACGCAACCAGTGAACCGGCCCGCACGGTGAAGTAACGCCCCGGTTGGTCCGGCCAGTGTTTCGCTTCACTCAATTCGGTGTACCCGGCAGCGGTCAGCCGAGCGGCGACCGTGGCGCAGACGTGAAAAGGTGACGGAGAAGCGTCGATGAAATCGCATAGTCCTAGCGCACTGGCTGAAGAGTTCGTCTCGTTTGCACGCTCGCCGGACATACTCAACATCATCGCTGTCGGCCCCGGCGGAGTTCACGCTAGGTCCGATT
>CAYNLB010000307.1:0-2049 GCA_964397935.1 uncultured Mycobacterium sp. | reverse complement strand
GCGCGCGGCGACGCCTATCACGGACAAGCCGGGTCCGTCCGGCGGGTCGGCGACGATCGGGTGCCGGAAACATCGCTGGCGTGGATCGAGACCTTCCCACTCAACGGTCTGGACCCGCATTATCGGGGTGAACGGCGCTGACCGACCGTTGATCCGAGCCCAGGCCGGGCAATTCGTTGCAGGACTTCAGCGGCCGCGGCGACGTCGTCGATCTGCACGTGCGCGCCGCCCACCGCGAGGAGGCCTTCGACCATCGCCCGCAAGGCTAAAGCCGTACCGGGGGGCGCTCGGCGATCAACCACGGAACGCCAGAAATCGTCGAATTGTTCTTGGTACGAAGCCAACTTGCTTAGCTCGGGATGCCGCGGAATGTCCTGCTGGACCACGCTCAGATACTTGGCGACGTTCGGGTGCTGCGCGCGAAGCTCCGTGGCCGCGACCAGCAGAGCCGATAGGCGATCCGCCAACGTCTGGCGGTCACCCACGGCTGCGGCGAAGGCGCTCAACACATGTTCTTGAGCCGCGGCGGCCGCGGCGATGTACAACCCGGTCTTATTTCCGAAGTGGTGATATAAGGCGGGTGCGGTCGCACCCGCGTCGGCCAGTATGGCACGAGTGCTCGCGCCGGCGTAGCCGTACTTGCCGAAATGCGTCGCAGCGGAGCGTAGTAACTCATCCCTTACTGGCGCGGCCCCGGCGCGGGGACGACCAGTGCTGCGACGTCGAACTTTCGGTTTCCCAGTCACCCAGCGGTGAGTTTCTCCTCGGTGATGCGCCCGGGGAAGAACTCGATCCAGCTATACCCGACCGCCAGGTCACGGTCATCGCCGTCTCGCCGCGTGACGCCTCCTTGCGACGTGTAGTTCGCCCAACGCGCCTCTCCGAAATGGCGCATCTTCCCGGTCTCACTGCCGGTAAACGTGTAGCCCTGTCCCCCGATATCGAAATTCGCGGTCCTGATGAAGCCCTCGTCATCCAGATCGTAGACCGCCTTGACCTGGTCGGTCTTGGCGGTGAGGCTGCCCGAATCGAATGTGGCCGCGCCGGACCACCCTCGTCGCCCCTTGACGATCACGCCATACTCCACCGCGCCGTCGGTGAACTTGTTACCGAAGACCTCCCAAGAGATCTCGAGATCGCTGAAGTACCGGTACTCCTTCCACTCGAGGCCGTGCGTCCAGTACCCGTGGTCAAGACCGACGAATCCTTCCGCGGGCTTGCCGGCGATCGTCCCGGTGACCCAGTAAACCTGCGTCGTGTAGAACAGCGGTTCGTCGCGCGCCGGCGCATAGAACTGGAATCCCGGACCCTGCAGGGGTCCCGCCAGATCAAGCAGTTGGCCTTCCGACCATTGAATTCCGTCATCGCCGATGGTCAACTCGAGCGGTTCACTGGCGACGCCGAACTTCTCCGACATGCTGTGCATCAGATGGTTTCGCCAGACGCGTCGGGACGGTTCGATCGTCCGGATCGACTCGCCCCGCGTCGATGTGAATGCGCCCGGATGCAGATTCAAGTCTCCGCTCGAATCGTTCATAAACCACAGGCCGCCGGTCATCGGGCCGATGAACTTCCGTTCCACCGCCCACATCACACCATCGGCATCGCGCAGGCCACCGTAGAAGTACTGCACCTGCAGCGTCAATCCGTGGCGATGGTGGTGCGGCTGAAGATCGGACAACTTGGGGTTGTAGGCATCGACGACCGTCTGGAAATCGAAGTCCCCGTAAGCAGAGATTGGCATGTACCCTCCATTAATATATCGAGCGATATATTAATGGAGGGCCCCGCCGCTGTCCAGTCGGACTCCTGGACCCGCAGGCATCGCCTGCCCCGGCCCCGCTGTCGTTATGCTGCTGTCCTAGTGGCGTTTTCATCCGACGGCCGCAGATTGAGCCCCGCGATTGCGGTCGATCAGCGTCCGCGGAAATGCGGCTCTCGGCGGTGACGGTATGCGCGGACGCCTTCACGGACATCCGCGGTGTGGTAAAGCGCTTGTTGTCCCTCGATCTCGATGGTCTGCGTCTCCATGAGTTCGGACAACGTGGC
>CAYNLB010000306.1:0-2052 GCA_964397935.1 uncultured Mycobacterium sp. | reverse complement strand
GCCGCTTGGCGGCGATCACCAGCCCACCGGACCAGTCGATGTCGACGGCGACGAGTTCGTCGTGGTCGAGCAGGAGCTTTCGCAGTCTTGTCAGGGGTGTGTCTTCGGGCTCGCTCGCGGCCGTATCGATCCCGTTGTGGGGCAAGAAGATCAGCATTCCGCCGGATCGTGACGCATCGACCATGGTGTCGACGCGGTCGACGGTCACGGCGGACGCGTCGGCCGCGATGAGATCGAAGGTGCCCGGGTGATCGGCCAGCGCCGCCTCGACGTCGGCGGTGTCGATGCGGACATAGGCGGGCCAGTCGTCGCCGCGCGCGGTCGCGCTGAGCGTGTCATCGGCCTGCACCGACAGGATGTCCACATCGGTGCGCGAACCCAGGCCCGCGACCAGCCATGCGGTCGCGATTCCGACACCGGTGCCGATCTCGAGGACTTTGGCGCCGGTCGGCAAGTGGGCGGCCTGCACGGCCAGCAACCGGCCCACATCGTCGTCGCAGGATCTGGCGAAGCGGTGTGCGACGGCTCGGCGTTTGGCGTGGGCGACCGGGGCCGGAATGCCGGCGGCGAGCGCAAACAGCCCATCACTGGCGCTACCGACCAGCTCGCCGACCATCGCGTCGTGCGCACCCGACACGCTCACCCGGTAGCCGTCGAGGGATGCGTCGACAAGACAGGTCTCGACCATGCGCCGGATCTGCGGATAGCTGTCAGCGAGTTCAGCGTCGGTGCGGCCGACGACCGCGGCGTCGAGCTTTGCCAGCTGCTGGTCGGCACCCAGGTCACGCAGGATAGCCCGGGTGCTGGCCACGTCTTGTTCGGCCAGGGCGGCCAGCTCTTGACCAAAACCCCTCGACTGTTCAGCGGGCCCGGCCAGTTTCTGTTCCAGACCGTCGGTTTCCCTGCGGTAAAGGTCGAGGTAGAGGTGCAGGGTCGAGCCGTCCGGCGCCGGGGCTGGGTCGAGGATGTCGAGCAGCGAGGACAGCCAATCCGCCAGGCCCTGACCGATCGTGAAGATTTCGTCCCAGCACCCGGCCTGCACGCGCAACTGGTGGCCGAGATAACGGGCTCGCGCTCGTGCGCGGTGGCTTTCGATCATGCCCGAAAGGGGGCCGTAGGTGGTTTCCAGCTCCGGTGCCCGCCGCTCGACCACCGTGCTCAGCAGGGCCAGGTGCACGTAGACATGGAACGCGGCCAAGACCCGCCGGGCATCGAAGCGGTTGGCACCGGAAAGCCGTGGCGGCCGCCACGGGATGACGACAGGAACGCTTCCCGTTCCGCCGCCTGATCGCACGAGGGTGTGTCCGGCGACCAAGTCGTACAGCTTTGAATGAATCGACTCATGCAGCAGGGATTCCGCGACCGCCCATGGGCTGTCGAGGCGGCTACGCCGGACGAAGAACATCCCCGGAATATCCGAGCGTGAGCTTGAATCGGAGCCGGTGAATACCCCACAAGTCGGTACACAAGCGACAACGTGGGCGTGGTGTAATGCGCTGGGCGCCAAGGAGGGCAGCAGCTCCTCGAGCAGTCGGGCACCGCTCTGCAGCATCTCGATGTTGTCCGCGTCGGGCGTGCCCGGCACGATCCCGTAGCGGTCCATCACCAGCTTGCGCAGGGCTCGGCCGTAGGTGTCGTCTGGGTGCTCGTCGCGCCAGATCCAGCCATGGTGAGACTTTGGCCCCAGCGCAACCAGCGAGCCGTCCTGCAGCGGGGTATCGGTGCCGCCGTGCTCGACGTAGCGGGCCGCCGTGCGCATGATCGCCGCGCAGTCGGTCAACCGCAGCAGCCGGGGCCCGCGGCGTGCACCCGACGTGAGGTGCTGGTGCGCGTGCCCGATCGCCGAGCGCAACGTCGTCTCACAAAGCAGCCGGCGGTGGTCGCCGGTGGGGCTGTGCGCGACCGCGTCCAGGAGTTCTGCGGCCGCGGGCAGATCAGGCGCGATCTGCTCAAGCCGCTGAAGCACGCCATCGCGCATCCGGTCGAGGATGTAGCGATCATCCCCGAACGGCTTCGCGCCGGCCATTGCTTGTTCGACCGCCTCACACACCT
>CAYNLB010000305.1:0-2062 GCA_964397935.1 uncultured Mycobacterium sp. | reverse complement strand
GCCTGGTTGACGATCAGCTTCTGCGCCCGCAACTGCGACAGCGGGATCCGGGCCAGCTCGGCGGCGATCTCGGCGACCCGCGCCTCGAGACGCTCGAACGGCACCGCCTCGTTGATCAGCTCGATTTCGGCCGCCTGGACGCCGGTCAGCGGCCGGCCGGTCAGCGAGTGCCACTTGACCTTGGCCAGGCTCAGCCGATAGAGCCACATGCCGGTCAGATACGCCCCCCACATCCTGCTGTACGGGGTGCCGATCACCGCGTCGTCGCTGGCGATCACGAGGTCCGCGCACAGCGCGTAGTCGCTGGCCCCGCCGACGCACCAACCGTGCACCTGAGCGATCACCGGCTTGGACGCCCGCCAGATGGCCATGAACTTCTGTGTCGGCCCGGTTTCGCGGGCGGAGACCATCGCGAAATCCTTGCCCGGGTCCCATTGCCCATTGGTCATCATGCCTTCGCCCCAGTGCTGGAAGCCGCCGCCGAAGTCATAGCCACCGGAAAACGCCCGGCCGGCACCGCGGAGCACGATGACTTTGATGTCCGGGTTTCGTTCCGCCAGCCCGACGGCCGCCTCGATCTCGTCGGGCATCGGCGGGACGATGGTGTTGAGCTGCTCGGGTCGGTTCAGCGTGATGGTGGCAACCGGGCCGGCGGTCGTATACAGCAGGGTCTCGAAGTCGGGTGTCGGCTTGCCAGTCGTCATAGCCCCAGCGAAGTCGGTCGGCGGCTCGGTGTCCAGCTAGACTCACGGGTCCGGCTGACGATTCTCCGGCGTCGAGGCATAAATTCGGCCGCCGATCTTGAGGTAGGGCGTCGACAGGTAGGCCGACCCGACGATGATGGCGGTGAAGACCAACGCCGCGAGGATGCCGTTGGGCCAGATTTTGCCCACCCCGATCACAAAACAGGCGACGCCGATGATCGAGGTCGTCCAGTAATACCGGCGGCCGGCGCGGCGATGCGTGATGTAGCGGAAACGTGCCTGCGTTGCTCCGGCGGCGATGAAGATCAATCCGGTCACCAACAACGTGAGTTCAATGCGTTCGATCGCTGACACGTCGACGATCCTAAGGTTTGATCGCGGGCCGGGAAGCCAGCATGTGCCACAAGAACGAGTAGCTGAGCGCCGACTTGAACGCGACCTGCTCGTTGTCGGCCGCGCCGGCGTGGCCGCCCTCGATGTTCTCGTAGTAATAGACCCGGTGGCCCGCGGCCTGAAGCGCCGCCGTCATTTTGCGGGCATGGCCCGGATGCACGCGGTCGTCGCGGGTGGAAGTGGTCATCAGCACCGGAGGGTACCGCCGCGTCGCCGAAATATTCTGGTATGGCGAGTATTCGGAGATGAATTCCCAATCCGCCGGATTGTCCGGATCGCCATACTCCGCGACCCACGAGGCGCCGGCCAATAGCAGGTGATAACGCTTCATGTCCAGCAGCGGTACGTCGCAGACCAGCGCGCCGAACTTCTCCGGGTACTTGGTCAGCATGATGCCCATCAGCAGCCCGCCGTTGCTGCCGCCCCGCGCGCCAAGCTGCTCGACCGTCGTGAGGCCGCGATCCACCAGATCGGTTGCCACCGCCGCGAAGTCCTCGGCCACCTTGTGGCGGCCCTCGCGCATCGCCTGGGTATGCCAGCCGGGTCCGTACTCGCCGCCGCCGCGGATGTTGGCCACCGCGTAGGTGCCTCCGCGGGCCAGCCACAACCGGCCGAGCACCCCGTCGTATCCGGGCGTTCTGGAAGTCTCGAATCCGCCGTATCCGCTCAGCAGAGCGGGGCCCGGGCCGTCGGCGCCGCCGGGCCGTACGACGAAGTACGGGATCGACGTGCCATCCTCCGAGGCCACGAAATACTGCGCCACGGAAACGTTCTCGGCGTCGAAGAAGGCCGGTGCGGACTTGACCCGCTCGAGTGGGCCATCGCCGGTGCCGCGCATCAGCCGGGAAGGGGTGGCGAATCCGCTGGAGTCGAGAAAGAATTCGTCGCCGGTGTCGTCGGCGGCGGCCACCACGGTGTTGGTGGCGTCCGGGATGTCCGGGACCGGTTCGCGCTGCCAGGTGCCC
>CAYNLB010000304.1:0-2064 GCA_964397935.1 uncultured Mycobacterium sp. | reverse complement strand
CCCGAGGTCTCCTCGTGCGGATAGTCGTTCCACACCAGCTTGTTTCCGCGATGGCGGCAGACATTGTGAAACGCCTTGATGGACCCGTCCTTGGTCTTGACGACGATCACCGACATTCCGGGACCCGCCGACGGCAGCTCCTTGGTGAAATAGCTGCCGGTTTTCGGCAGCCGCTCGACGCGGCCGACGTTGAGCCACGTGCGCTTGAAGATCGCCTCGCGCTCGGCCTCGAAGAATGCCGGATCGATCGAGTCGCTGTAATCGACCGGAGTGGTGCCCAGTTCGGGATAATTTTCTGTCCAGCTTCCGGCGGCTGGTTTCGGGAAGTGGGGCAAGGTTCTAGCCTCTCTCGTCAGTCTTGCCCGACTTTGTCGAGCTCGACGCCAAAAGTCTTGAAGGCCATGGCCAGCAGTGCGTAGCAACCGACCGTGAAGACATAGTCCATCCGCTGGCGGTCGTTCAGGTGCTCGCCGAGCGTGGCCCAGGTCTGATCGGACAACTCCGATTTCTCGTCGAGTTCGTCGACCCCGGTCAAGACTGCACGCTCAAAGTCGCCGGCGGCTTCACCCCGGCGGACCGCGGTTATCTCATCGTCACGTAGGCCGGCTTCTTTGGCCATGGGTACGTGATGGGTCCACTCGTAGGCGCAGTCGCGACGATGTGCGACCCGCAGGATTGCCAGCTCACGGATGCGCGGCGGCAGCGTCGAGGAGTACAAGAGGTGGACGTTGAACCGGAGAAATGCCTTGGCCAGGGCCGGGTGGTTGGCGAACGTCGCCAGCGCGTTGCCGGCGTCCTGCGGGTTGCAGCGTTCCGGGGACAGCATGCCGGACAACGATCGCCGGACAGCCTCGTCCCACTGATCTGCGGGCAGCGGCTGCAGACGCATCCGCAGTCTCCTCTCGCCATCCCCTCAACCACCTCTCGGTCAAGGAGAATCAGATTCTCATTTCCAACTAATAGAGTTGCATGATTCGCTCGGCTGGTCAATGCCGGCGGGCCGCTGCGCTTGGGTGAAGACCGCCCTCGGATCCCGCCGGCGTAGAAGATCGCCGCCTTCCAGCGGCAACGCCGGCGGTGGCGCCGGGCAGCCGCGTGACGCCGGTCTTACCGCACCGCGTTGTCGCGCGCACGCGGACGACCGGGCCGTCCGTCCGGTGTCCGGGAAAGGCGGGACGATGCTCGGTAGCCAGCGCTAGATGTTGATTCTCGCTTGGCGAGAAGATAGTTTTCATTTTAGTGATCTTGGCACGGAGCTGCGGTTCGCCGAGGCTGTGTGGAAGCGGAGTCGATTCGATGGATTCGACGGAAAGGCAACGGTCATGAACAAAGAAGACATGATCCTGATCAGCGTCGACGACCACACCGTCGAACCGCCGGACATGTTCAAGAACCACCTGCCCAAGAAGTATCTGGACGACGCGCCGCGGCTGGTGCACAACCCCGACGGCTCGGATATGTGGAAGTTCCGCGACACGGTGATCCCGAACGTGGCACTCAACGCCGTCGCCGGGCGGCCAAAGGAAGAATACGGGCTGGAACCGCAGGGTCTGGATGAGATCCGGCCGGGCTGCTACAACGTCGACGAACGCATCAAGGACATGAACGCCGGGGGCATCCTTGGTTCCATCTGCTTCCCGTCCTTCCCCGGCTTTGCCGGGCGCCTGTTCGCCACCGAAGACCCGGAGTTCTCGATCGCTCTGGTGCAGGCCTACAACGACTGGCACATCGACGAGTGGTGCGGTGCCTACCCCGCGCGGTTCATCCCGATGGCATTGCCGGTGATCTGGGATGCCGAGGCGTGCGCGGCGGAGGTGCGGCGGGTCGCGAAGAAGGGCGTGCACGCACTGACGTTCACCGAAAACCCGGCCGCAATGGGTTATCCCAGCTTTCACGACGAGCACTGGACTCCGCTGTGGAAGGCGTTGTGCGACACCGACACCGTCATGAACGTGCACATCGGCTCTTCGGGCAGGCTGGCGATCACCGCACCCGATGCTCCGATGGATGTGATGATCACGCTGCAGCCGATGAACATCGTGCAGGCCGCCGCGGATCTGCTGT
>CAYNLB010000303.1:0-2099 GCA_964397935.1 uncultured Mycobacterium sp. | reverse complement strand
GCTAGCCTCGATTTCCGCTGCCACGTGTCGGCTGCATCTGCGCCACACTGTCGCGGTTGCGACGCCGGCCCTGAAGTTCTCGGCCTGAAAGCCAGGCCCAGCTGACAAACCGTAGGTATCGATCTTCGAGATTCTCAGGACGCGCGGTATGGCTCCTGGGAGTCGTGAATGGCCTAGGTGACTTCCCGCTTCATGACGGTGTCGCCGCGTAAAGACTCGTCGGGCTGCCCGTAGTGCATGGCCTCGCGAGCAAGGAACTGGCGAAAGTACGGAAGCGAAGCGTCGCTGACGATACCGGCGAGCAGAAGTTCCCACACCTGACAAGTTCGCCCGATGCTGCCCCCATCGAGGCCTTCGGCCGGGATCGCGTCGCCAACCAGACGCATTCCCAGGATGGCGCCGACAATGGCCTCGCCAACCGTTGCAGGAACGAGATCTTGCCGAAGGTCCCCCTCGGCGCTTGCCAGCTGCGCCTGAGCCGTTATCAGCTCAACCAACTGCGTGCAGAAGCGTGCCGCCGATTTATTGAATCCGCTTAGGGCAGCGGTCAATTGCTCAGCTGCGCCGGCCATCTTGTCCGAGCCGAGCACTTTCGCGATCGTAAACGTTCCATGGATCATGTTCTCGAGCCCGGGCGAAGACGACCCGCACGCAGTGCGGAACGCGACAAGCACTACGTTTGAGCCTTCCTCGATGATTGCCGACGCCAGCGATTCCTTCGAATCGAAGTGGTGGTACAGGGCTCCCTTGGTCATTCCCGTGCGCTCGGTGATCCTCTTCCACTTGGCGGCCGCGTATCCGACCTCGCCGAACACATCTATTGCGGCGTCGAGAATCTGTCGCCGGGTGCTTTCAGATCGAACTTGGCGCGCCATTGACCCTGCACCTCCGCAGTCTCGTCGGGTGCGCAGGTTCATCAAGACTAAAACAGTCGGCGCTGCAGCGATCCCGACCGTCTGAACCTGCCTTGTTCTTGTTACCCGGAGTCGGCAACGGTCGAAACGGCCTTGATTGCGAGCACCGCACGTCGCCTGAGGAATTCGCGGAAGTAGTCGACCCGGTCCGGTCGCAGGATTCCCGTCAGTATGAGGGCCCAGCACTTCTCCAGGTCGAGCAGGAAACGTTCCGGTTGATCGAGATTGCTGGTGTTTCGCAGCCCTATATGCAGAGATACCATTAACCGTCCCACATCTTGTGGATCGCACCGTGCATCGATGTCGCCCTCGCGGATGGCTTGCTCAACGACGCCGGCAAAGGTTTTTATCCAGCTGTCCAACACCGTCTCCCGCGACCCATCGGACCGACCGTCCGATTCGATCAGGTTCAGTGCCGCCCTGACCAGGTCGGTCTTGATGTCCTGAACGGCTATCAGATACGAGAAGTCGACGAGGGTGTCCAGACCCGAAAGTCCCCGAGTCAGTACGTCTTCCACGGCGACGGTCGCCACGTTGATGTGCTTGTCGACGATTGCGGCCGCTAACGCATGCTTCGATCTGAAGTGGAAATACATTGCGCCCTTGGTCAGTTTGGCCTCGGCGAGAATCTCGTCGAGGCTGACATCGTGGTAGGCCCGTCGCGCGAACTGATGCGCCGCGGCCCGCAGAATCTGTCGCCGCGTTGCATCTGCGCGTCCATCGGTCGAGTGAGTCATCATCGAACCGAGAACTCAGCTTTTATCCTGTGCGGGGGGTCGACCACCGCCGGTCAGCTGGATGAGTCCAGCAAAAACGCGGAACCAACCGGCGTCGGCCCGAGCAACGCGAGCGACCTTTTCAACGCCCGCGCCCTGGTACGGGCCTCTCACCTGTACGTTCACGATGTCTTCCTCGAGCGGGACGCCGATCTCGTGCGGATCGACACGGATGCCCAAGGTCCTCCTTCACTTGTGACGATAGCCCCTACCAGGACATACCAGCAGTCATGATGATCATATCGAGAGTGAACCAATGGTATGTTTAGTCTACAACTACTCAACCGTCAGTTTGATTTCATGTGGCCGCGGGGCATCGGAGCCGGCTCGGGCACAGGGAAGGCTACCGTCTCGGACGGTCTTTAGGCGTTAAGGAAAGGCACATGTCGCTCGTCACCATGCAGCCAAT
>CAYNLB010000302.1:0-2111 GCA_964397935.1 uncultured Mycobacterium sp. | reverse complement strand
AGGGCCTGATCTCCTCGTTCCCGGTGACCACCAAGGACGGCAACTGGACGATCGTCGGCGGCCTGGAGATCGACGATTTCTCCCGTGCCCGCATTGACAAGTCGACCGCAGAGCTGGCCGACGAGCGCAAGGCCGTCACCGAGCTCGGTCTGATCTAGCGGTCGTGCGGTGAGGCCGGGCGCAGCGACTCGCCAATTAGGTCTACTAATCGGTAATCAGTACCCTGAGGCGCGTGTCCGAGTTGCTTGAATCGATACAGACTCGCTCCGAGCAGGGCGTTATCACCGACGCGGAGATCTTCGAGGCACATTTGGGCGGCAAGCTTTCCGTGGGGCTGACGGCTCCACTGGACACGCAGCGCGCTTTGTCGATCGCCTACACCCCCGGTGTGGCCCAGGTAAGTCGTGCGATCGCTACCGACCAGACTCAGGCCGCCTACTACACATGGGCGAGCCGTTTGGTGGCTGTCGTCAGTGATGGCAGTGCGGTGCTGGGCCTGGGCGACATCGGGCCTGCGGCATCGCTGCCGGTGATGGAGGGCAAGTGTGCCCTGTTCCAGGCCTACGGCGGGCTGAACGCGGTCCCGATCGTGCTGGACACCAAGGATCCCGACGAGATCGTCGAAACCCTGGTGCGACTGCGCCCGACATTCGGTGCTGTCAACCTGGAGGACATCTCGGCGCCGCGCTGCTTCGAGATCGAACGACGAGTCGTCGAAGCGCTGGACTGCCCGGTCATGCACGACGACCAGCACGGCACCGCAATAGTCGTGCTGGCGGCTCTGATGGGAGCCGCCAAGTTGCTCGGTCGCGACATGACTTCGCTACGGGTGGTGGTTTCCGGTGCCGGTTCCGCGGGTGTGGCGTGCACCAAACTCCTTCTGGCAATGGGGGTTTCCGACATCACCGTGCTCGACTCGCGCGGCATCCTGCACACCGGGCGCGACGACATGAACGACGTCAAGAGGGTTCTGGCGCAGCGCACCAATGCGGCCAATCTCACCGGCGGCATGGCCGAAGCGCTCGATGGGTCCGATGTGTTCCTCGGGGTGTCGGGGGGTGCCGTTCCCGAAGAGCTGATCGCCACGATGGCACCCAATGGGATCGTATTCGCGCTGTCCAATCCCGACCCGGAGATCCATCCGCAGGTGGCGGCAAAGTACGCGGCAGTGGTGGCCACCGGCCGCAGCGACTTTTGCAACCAGATCAACAACGTGCTGGCGTTCCCCGGGGTGTTCCGCGGTGCGCTGGACGCCGGCGCACGCCGGATCACCGAGAAGATGATGATCGCTGCGGCGGAGGCGATCTTCTCCGTGGTCAGCGATGACCTGGCTGTGGACCGCATCGTCCCCAGCCCCTTGGACCTGCGCGTCGGCGAAGCCGTCGCCGCGGCGGTGGCCCTGGCCACAGAAGCCGCAGACACCGCGGGGTGAGAATCGTCAGGCTGGCCGCGTCGCTGCTTGCCGTGCTGCTCGCTGTGGCCGGCTGCGCGACCGATACCGGCAATCACACCGCCCGCCCGGAATTGGTGGTCGGATCCCGGGCCGACCAGGAGTCGACGCTGCTTGCCCGCATATACGTGGCGGCGCTGCGGTCCTATGGCTTCGGCGCACAGGTCGAGACCACCGCCGACCCGATGGCGCAGCTGGACTCGGGCGCAGCCACCGTCGTCCCCGCGTTTACCGGCCAGGTGCTGCAGCGTTTCCAGCCAGGTGCGACGGCACTATCGGACGCTCAGGTCTACCGCGCGATGATCGCAGCGCTGCCCGAGGGCATCCTGGCCGGTGACTACACGACGGCCGCCGAAGACAAACCCGCGCTGCTGGTGACCGGGAAAACCGCCCGGGCCTGGGGCGGTAACGAACTGAGCGGCCTGCCCAAGCACTGCACCGGGCTGGTGATCGGCGCCGTCGCGGAATTTTCATCACCCCCGGCGGTGGGATCGTGCCGCCTACTCCCGTCGCGTGAATTCATCAATGAACCAACCCTTTTCGCTGCGGTGCGGGCGGGGCAGCTGACGGCGGCGTGGACCACCACCGCCGACCCCGGCATCCCCGCCGACCTCGTCGCGCTGGTCGACGGCAAGCCCGCGCTCATCCGGGCCGAGAACGT
>CAYNLB010000301.1:0-2117 GCA_964397935.1 uncultured Mycobacterium sp. | reverse complement strand
CAGCTATGCGTCAAGAACGCCCTATCACTGGGCCGGATCGTCACTACCTGAGGACCAGTGCCGATGTCGCTATCGATGATGTCGGTTGGTTTGAGACTCCTCAGCCTTGCCCAGTAGCAGTCGGATTCGCCCTCAGGGCTAGTGCCACCCGAGCGGTACGTGCCCGGCAGGATGTCGATGCCCACTCGGTACGTGCCATCGGTTTCGATGATCGTTTTGGGGGCGGATGGCGGCGGCGGCAAGGTCACCGCCACTGTTTTAGTGACTTCCAGTGTGGACGTCACCGTCACCGTCGCCTGGGTTGACCCGCCGCCGCAACCTGTGAGGAACATCGCCGTTCCAGCGATAGCGGCTTTCATCCGGTTCATTGAAACGAGGGTAAGCACGGCAGTGCTGTCCTGACGCCGCTTTCGCGGTGAAGACGAACTCCTCGATGTATCCCCAAACCCCTGCACGCCGGATTGCCGGCTTGTTGTCACTGAGACCAAGGACCGATCGGTCGCGACGGGCAAACGAGGCGGATCTCGGTTCGAGACGCAGAGCGAAACTCTCAGGTCACATGACAGAGTGAGGAGGAACGCTGGTTGTCGCGCGTTCCCAACCGCGCCCGGACCTTGAGGTTTGACCATGCCCGATCTGGAAGGCGAAGTCGGTCTGTCGACGACTCTCGTACCCCGGCTCGCCGGTGGCGAACCGCATCTGGCCCGCCAGCTGTCCAACCGCCACATTCAGCTCATCGCCATCGGCGGAGCGATCGGTACCGGCCTGTTCATGGGCTCCGGCAAGACGATTTCACTGGCCGGTCCGTCGGTGATCTTCGTCTACTCGATCATCGGCTTCTTCTTGTACTTCATGATGCGCGCGATGGGCGAGCTGCTGCTGTCCAACCTGAATTACAAGTCCTTCGCCGACGCTGCTGCCCACCTACTGGGACCATGGGCGGGCTTCTTCACCGGCTGGACCTACTGGTTCTGCTGGATCGTCAGCGGAATAGCCGATGTCGTGGCGATCGCCGGCTACGTGTCGTACTGGTGGCCACAGGTACCACTATGGATTCCGGCACTAGCCGCGGTGGTTCTGCTGGTGGGGCTGAACCTGCCAACCGTGAAAGCCTTTGGCGAGACGGAGTTCTGGTTCGCACTCATCAAAATCGCCGCGATCGTCGCGCTGATCGTGGTCGGTTTGATGATGATCTTCAACAAGTTCACGTCCCCCGGCGGGTCCGAGGCGACCTTCGCCAACTTGTGGAGCCACGGCGGGTTCTTCCCCACCGGATTCATGGGATTCATCGCCGGGTTCCAGATCGCCACCTTCGCCTTCGTCGGCATCGAACTGGTCGGCACCGCTGCCGCCGAGGCCAAGGATCCGTTGCGGACGCTGCCCAGGGCGATCAACGCCGTACCGATCCGAGTCGGGTTGTTCTACGTGATGACTCTCGTCATGATCCTGGCGGTGACGCCGTGGCGGGAGATAGTGCCGGGCAGCAGCCCTTTCGTCGCGATGTTCACGCTCGCCGGCCTGGGGATCGCCGCGTCGGTGATCAACTTCGTGGTGCTTACCTCGGCGGCGTCCTCGGCGAACTCGGGCATCTACTCGACGTCACGAATGGTGTACGGCCTTGCCGTCGACGGCGACGCCCCCGGCCCGTTCGGGCGGCTCTCGTCTCGCAACGTTCCGGCCAACGCGCTGTTCCTGTCCGGGGTCTTCCTGCTGTCCGGCGTGGTTCTGGTGGCGGCAGGAGACTCGATCATCGCGGCCTTCACCCTGGTGACGACCATCTCGGCGCTGTGCTTCATCTTCATCTGGTCGATCATCCTGCTTAGCTACATCGCCTACCGACGCAAGCATCCGGAGCTGCATGCGGCCTCGACCTACAAAATGCCCGGCGGTGTGCCGATGTGCTGGGTTGTACTCGGCTTCTTCTCTTTCGTCATCTGCGCGTTCACCCAGAAGGCCGACACTCTGCACGCGTTGTTGATCACCCCGGCGTGGTTCGTCGTGCTGGGCACCGGCTGGGCTGTGGTCCGCAAGCGTCCGCACCACCTCCAGAAGGAGGCTGCCTTCGAGGCCGAACTGCACTCGGCCGAGGAGGTGTGATCCGCCCTGAGCCCGACCTG
>CAYNLB010000300.1:0-2141 GCA_964397935.1 uncultured Mycobacterium sp. | reverse complement strand
ATCAGATCATGGGCCTGACCGATACGACGCCACCGGGCTTGTTGGCCCTGGCCGTCCGTGCGTACACCGCCAGCCACCTCGGTGGGCGCGTTGCACCGATTAACATGGTCATCTCCAATGTCCCTGGGCCCGGCTACCCCTTGTACCTGGCTGGCGCACTCGTCGAAAGCCTGGTGCCCATCGGACCCCTGACGCTGGAGGTGGGGTTGAACATCACCTGCTTCAGCTACCGCGGGTCCGTCGATTTCGGCTTCGTCACCACCCCGGAGATCGCCGACGATATCGACGCGCTCGCCGACGCCATCGAGCCCACCCTGACGCAATTGGAGCAAGCTGCCGGCCGCATCGCGTGAGTCGTCGGTGCCGCTACCGATAGGGGCGCCACCTCATGCGTGCGAATCGCGCCAGCTGTGGCCGGTATGCGAAAAGGCCAGTCCGCTGTGGCTGATCGTTATGGTGTGTGCGGCTGGGGTCGGCATGCGCCGCTGCCCACTGCATGAGCCTGACGAACTCGTTGCGCAGCTGGCTGCGCCGGGCCGGATCATCACCTTCGGTGAATGCTGCGGCGAAAGCTTCGAAAAGCCGCCCGCTGGCTTCGCGTGCTGAGTAGCACCCGGCCATCGCCTCGGACAATGCCCACGGCAGCACGCTCGCCATCGTGTCGTGCCGGGAACACCCCTGGGCCACCTGGTGCTTGAACCTCGTGACTGGGCCCCTAGGTGAGTTGCGGCAGCCCGTGCGTCCGCAGCCGCCCCCGGTGTAGGTGTTAAGGAACTCGGCGAGCTCCGCCTTAGTCAGCGGGTCGGTTTCGTTGGCGGCCGCCAACAGGGATGTTCGCAGTGGTTCCGGGAGTCGACGCAACACGCCCACGCGCTTCCAGTGGTAGCACCCGCCTTTGGTCTTGGCGTCAGGGTGCGGAGTCGGGGCGGCGATAATGACTCCGTTGCGACCTCGCACCTGCCCCCAGCGCCGGAACGCACCCGGGCCATTGCCAAATGATTCACCCGGTGGCGTCGCATAGAGGTAGTGGCCGCGGTCGCCCTGAAACCGGGTGGCCTGTATCGCCGCGGCCGAGCGCAGTGCCCCGGCGATGTCCGGCCGGCCGGCGCGTGCGATCGCATCAACGTCGTCGATGTCGAGGTCGAACGCGACCGCCCCTGACTTGCCGACGTGAAGGGCTACGCCGTGGCCGGGGTTCCCGCGCCACCACGCGCGTATCCGCTCGGGGTCACGGGTCGACTTGTCCTGCCAGCGGCCGCGCACAACGCCGCCGGGGTTCTTGATGTCGGCCGGATCGGTCGGCAGGACATACCAGCCGGCCTCCGCATACGCCAACGCGGCCTCAACCGGTGATAGGCCCGCCACGTCGGGTACCCGGATTGGACTCGGATCGTCATCCAGCTCTACCACGTCGTTGTTTGGGATGTTGCCGGGGATCACGACGACATCGTACGAGCGCGGACCGACAGCGAGACGCGAAATTGCGTACCGCTACCTGGCTTTTTGCGGCGGGAGGGCGTTGGTCTCCGGGTGGCTAGGGGCGCCTGCCAAGTCACCGGAGTCGTCGTATCGCACCGTCGATCGCAGCTGGCCTCCGTCACCGAGGGCGATGACCGCGTCAAGGCCTTGACGGATGCATGTTACGAGCGTGTCCAGGTCCGGGACCGCTGCCGCATCGACGGCGATCCCGATGAATGCCTTGTGGTCATAACCCAGCAGCGTGATGTTGGCGGCGGTGCCGACCGGGGGCCCGAAGGGAAAGACGCCGACCACCTTCGCACCGGCGAGGTAGAACGCAAAATTGCCGGCGTTGACATTGCTGCACACGAAGTCGTCATGTTTCATGATCAACCCGAAGACGAGATTCACTGCTGGACCGAAGGCGTTGATCACTGTGCCGAGTCCCCTGGACACGGGGAGTTTCGCATTCTCCTTCAAGCCTTTGATCAGACCGTGATAGGTGGCCATCGCGGCGGCCGGATCATCGGTGCCGATCGGGATCGCCGTGCGGCAACCGCTTTCGCGGTTGCCGAACGGCGAGTCGCCAGGCTGGCGGATCTCAACGGGGATGGTGGTCCGCAGTCGGTCGACGGGTTTGCCGTGCCGTTGATGGTACAAAGCGAATCCGTGGGCGACGGCGG
>CAYNLB010000299.1:0-2143 GCA_964397935.1 uncultured Mycobacterium sp. | reverse complement strand
TTGTCGATGAGCTTGGCCCACAGCAGCGTGTCGCGCAGGAAGTCCATCGGGGTGACCTTGACCAGCTCCGCGCCGAAGTACATCGGAATGGTGAGGAAGCCGACCATGCCCATGTCGTGGAAGCAGGGCAGCCAGCTGACCATCACGTCCTTGTCGACGTCGTACTGGGCACCGATGAACATCGCCTCGGCGTTGGAGTAGATGTTGCGGTGCGTGATCTGGACGGCCTTCGGAGATCCAGTCGAACCCGACGTTAATTGCATCAGGGCGAGGTCGTCCTCGCCGACCTCGATGGGATCGATGGGATCCGAAGCCAGCAGGTCGGTGACCGTGAGGACCCTGATTCCCTTCTCCTCGAGTACGGGGACGGCCACCAGGAAGGGTTCCGAGACGATCACGGCCTTGGCCTCGATCATGCCGATGACGTTCATGGTGTCCTCGGCCCACAGGGCCAGATCGGTGCGCGGAGTGGGTTGGTGCAGCATGGTGAGGCTGGCCCCACGAATCCACAAGCCCTGCGCCGTCGGCGCGATCTCCACCGGGAACCCGGCGAGCACGCCGACCGCGTCGCCCAGACCGATGCCCGCGGCGGCCAGGCCGCCCGCGATGCACCGGGCGCGCTGGTGGACCTCGCCCCACGTGTGTCGCACGGGTTCATGTGGTTCACCGGTGACCATGCCCGTCGTGGCGTTGCGGGCATTGTGGAACATCTTCTCGGTAAACCTGCTCACAAAATCCTCCTCGGTCCCGGGGTTTTAACCAACGCCCGGGATCTCCATATTCCGCCCGCCGGGTGCTATCCGAGGGCAGGCGCGCGAAAACAGCTGGGCAGCGGTTGAGTCTCGATTAGGTGATGAGCCAATGACCCCGCGTTCGGTGGCGCAAGCGGCGAAAGCCGGGGCCGAGAAGCCGCGGCGGTGCACATTGGTCAACCGTCCCCCGGAATCCCCGGCGGACGGCGAGACCAAATGGTCGTGCTCACCGCTGTCCGTCACCGGGAGCCATCTTAAACTCCTCTTAGGGTGCTCCCAAACTTTTGCGCAATTTGAGTTTGTTTTCACACTTCGGTGGGCGCCGGCACCACGCGGGCCCCGGCTACCGGCCCACTGGCAACCCGCACGGTGCGACAGACCCCCGCCCCAGACACCTCGGTGCCCACGTCAACCGCCGAGGCCGCCGAGGCACACAGGAAGGCGCAGGTCGGACCCGAGCCGGACACGATGCCGGCCAGGGCACCGGCATCCACACCGGCGCGCAGGGCCCGCCGCAGCCCAGAGCCCATGCTCACTGCGGCCGCCTGCAGTTCGTTGCCCAGCAGCGGCGCCAGCTGTTCCGCATCCCCGGCGGCCAGCGCCGCCAACACCGGACCGGGGCCAGGGAGCCGCGGTGGATCCCCCGCCTCCCTGAGCCGGTCCAGTTCGGCGAACACTGCGGGAGTGAGCAGCTCACTGTTGGCGAACGCCAGCACCCAGTGGAAGGTGTTGCGAGACAACACGGTGGCCAGCTCCTCTCCGCGGCCGGTTCCCAACGCGGTGCCGCCGTGCAGCGCGAAGGGCACATCGCTGCCCAGCCTGGCGGCGAGCATGTGCAGATCACGGCGAGGCAGGTTGAGTTCCCACAGTGAGTTCATGGCGACCAGCACCGCCGCAGCATCGGCGCTGCCACCCGCCATGCCGCCGGCCACCGGAATGGATTTGTCGATCATGATCGAAACATCGGGCGCCCGGCCGACGTGTTCGGCCATCAGCTCGGCGGCCCGCCACGCGAGGTTGCGTTCGTCAGTGGGCAATTTGTCGGCACCCTCGCCGACGAGCTCAAGGGACAGCACATCGGCGTTGCGGACCGTCACCTCATCGACCAGCGAGACAGCCTGAAACACCGTGGTCAGCTCGTGGTAGCCATCTTCGCGGCGATCACCGGCCGCCAGGTACAGGTTGACCTTTCCGGGCGCCCGAACGGTGACCGACCCGGTGGGCACCCATTGCGCGGCGGTGTTGCCGTCAGACATTGTCAGCCACCGCAGCAGACTATCGCTGCGACCACCGGGAGCAATGCAGCCGCGCCCGACGACATCGCAGTCAGGTGGCAGAAGCCTGGTGGTCGGCCGGGTTTGAACTCGTCCTCGCGGGGCTGTCGGCCCTAG
>CAYNLB010000298.1:0-2152 GCA_964397935.1 uncultured Mycobacterium sp. | reverse complement strand
GCCCGGCGACGATGCGCGCCCCGTGAATCAGAGCCGCCACCATGGGTTCGATTTCGCCGGCATGGTGGAATCGATGCGTTGCCCTGGGGCGGGGACTGCCACGTTCACCCGGGCAGGTCCTGCGGCGGCGAGCAGGCGCTCGACCGGCTCGGCCCACGGGTGGGGGGCCAGCCGGAAAGTGCCCCAGTGGATCGGCACCAGCAGCCCCGACCGGGAGTTGGTGACATCCAGGTGCGCCCGGACCGCCTCCTCCGGATTCATGTGGATGTCCGGCCACGCCGTGTTGTAGGCCCCGATGGGCATCAGGGTCAGGTCGAACGGTCCGTGGTCGGCGCCGATCTGCGTGAAGCTCTTGGTGTAGCCGGTGTCGCCGCCGAAATACGCACGATGACTCGGACCGATGAACGCCCACGACGCCCACAGCGTGGTATTGCGGTCCAGGAAGCGACCCGAGAAGTGCCGTGCCGGCATGCAAATCACGGTGAGCTCATCGACCTGGGCGCTCTGATGCCAGTCGAGCTCGACGATGCGGTGCTCCGGTATCCCCCACGCGCGCAGGTGGGCACCGACACCAAGCGGCACGAAGAACGGGGCCCGCTGCGTGTGAGCCAACGCCATCACGGTGTCGATATCGAGGTGATCGTAGTGATCGTGGCTGATCACCACGGCATCGACCGCGGGCAGCCCCTCCAGTTGCACCGGCGGCGGATGCAGCCGCTGCGGACCGACGAGGTCCGACGGCGAGCATCGGTTGCTCCACACCGGGTCGGTGAGCACGCGGTAACCGTCGATTTCCAGCAATGCCGTCGAGTGACCGAACCAGCTGACCGCGAGCCGGCTGGGGTCGCCGTCGAAAATCCCCGGCGCGGCCAACGGGATTGGCCTGCCCGGCCGGCTGCCGCCGTGGTTGCCCACCAACTCCCAGACGATGAGCCGCAGCTGCTCGCGATCCATCGTGTATATCGAGGCGGGGTCGAGGTTGACGAACACGCCGTCGCGGTAGTTTGGCGACCCCGCCGCCACCGCCTGGATCGACGCCGGGTGAGCGCCGAGGGCTGCCGGCGCGCCGTGCAGTGCTCGCAGCAACCAACCGCCGGCCGCGAGCGACGCCGTGCCCGCGGCCAGCCGTAGCGCCCGCCGCAGCATTACCCTCAGGCCCCCTGGAACCTCGGTGGCCGCTTCTCCACGCGAGCGACCTGTGCTTCGATGACGTCCTGGCTGCCCCAGGCTTTGTCGAAGAGCTCCTTGTGCTCCGGCCAGGCTTCCTGGATCGCGCCGTCATCGTTGAGCACCCGCTTGGCGTGCTGGATCGCCAGCGGCGCCAGGCCGGCGATCTCGGCCGCCCAGGTCTGGGCGTCTGCGAGTGAACCGATGCGGTTGGCCATTCCGGTCAGCAGCGCCGTTTCGGCGGTCAGTCTCTCCGCGGTCAGCAGCATTGCGCGGGCCCGGCCGTGACCGGCCAGGGACGACAGTCGCCGGATGCTCCAATTATCAAGGGCCAGGCCATATTTGGAAGTCGGAAACTGGAAGAACGCCTCCGGCGCGACGACCCGCAGATCGCACTGCATGGCCAGCTGCAGGCCGGCGCCGATGGCGGGGCCGTTGATGGCGCCGATCACCGGTATCGGTGTCGCGTCCATGACCTTGTGCAACTCGATGAGCCGGTCGGGGTAGTCGGCTGCGAACGCGTCGCCGCTCAGGTCGGCCCCGGCGCAGAACGCCGTGCCCTGGCCGGTCAACACGACGGCGCGGGTGGCGCCGTCGGTGGCTTTCTGGATGGCTTCCCTCAGCTCCTCGACAAGCTGGGAATTCAGCGCATTGCGGCGCTCGGGGCGTTGCAGCTCGATGGTCATAACGGCTTCGGCCTGGGTAACACCGATCATGGCAGCCACCCTATATAGCCTCGTCTCGTGAGTCGTATCACGGCTGCTCAACTTCGGGATGCGGTGTTGGACGAGGATTCCTTCGTTCGCTGGGACAGCGATCCGCTTGCGGTGCCGGTGAGCGAGTCCTATGCGCGTGAGCTGGCCGACGCGCGAGCCGCCACGGGTCTGGACGAATCGGTACTCACCGGCGAAGGGCGCATCGGCGGGCGCCGGGTGGCGGTGGTGGTCTGCGAGTTCGGCTTCCTCGGCGGCTCGATCGGGGTGGC
>CAYNLB010000297.1:0-2203 GCA_964397935.1 uncultured Mycobacterium sp. | reverse complement strand
GGGTCGTAGTACACGGCGGTATCGTTTGTGACGGTCATCGATGCCTTCCTTACTTCAGGCAGCTCCCGGCATCGACGGGGAGCGCAACGCCGGTGATGTAGCGCGCTTCGTCTGATGCCAGGAACAGCACGGCGTTGCTGATGTCTTCGGGGGTCACCCACGGGATGGGCAGATAATGAAAGCTCTGGCACACCGGAGCGAGATCGTCCGGGCCGGGTTTCTCCAGGTCCGGCCGGAAGGCGCGGTAGGTGGCCTCGTTCATCAGCAATGGCGAATTCACATGCGTGGGGAGAACGGCGTTGACCCTGATCATGCGCTGTCCCAATTCGACTGCAAAAGAACGCATCAGGCCGATGACGCCGTGCTTGGCCGCGACGTAGTGGCCGACGTGCGGATAGGCCTTGAAGCCGGCCACCGAGGACGTCAGGACGATGGAGCCACCACGATCACCTTGCAGGATGTGCGGAACGCCCGCCTTCACCGTCTTCCAAACGCCGCTCAGGTTGACGTCGATCATCTCCTGCCAAAGCACCTCGTCGGCCTTGTGCAGCTTCCCCGCGGTCGTGCCGATACCGGCGTTCGCGACGATGACGTCCAGGCGCCCCAACTCTTGAACGCCGCTGTCAACGGCGGCCCGTAGCGCGTCGAAATCACGGACATCGACCTCGGCCGTCACCACGCGGCCCCCGGCATTTTTGACCATGCCCGCGGTCTCGTCGAGATCGTCGGCCGTGGCACCGTCTGCGGGGCAAGCGTCGAAGCCCCGGCAGATGTCGACGGCGATGATGTCGGCCCCCTCCTGCGCGAGGCGGACCGCATGACTTCTGCCCTGCCCCCGCGCCGCGCCACTCACAAACGCGACCTTTCCGTCCATCCGACCCGGCACGGCAACCTCAATTCACAAGATTTGGGCGATCGCCCAAATATGGCGCTGGCCATGTTTAACAGCATCACGGCGAGCACGTCAAGGGCAGAAACGGCTGCAGCGGGCCTTCCGACTGCGGACGAGATGGTCGATTTGATCCATCGGATCGGCACCTTGTAGGAGAATCGGCGTCGGACCGACGGGAGGTCACGCCGCGATGAAGGCAGTGGTCTGCACCAATGCCAAGCTCGAGGTGGTCGAGCAGCCGGACCCGACACCGGCCAAAGGGCAGTTGCTCATTGACGTTGTTCGCTGTGGCATCTGCGGTTCCGACCTGCACGCCCGCCACCATTGCGACGAGCTCGCCGATGTGATGGCCGAATCGGGCTACCCCGCCTTCATGCGATCCAACCAGCGCGTCGTGTTCGGCCATGAGTTCTGCGGCGAGGTCCTCGATTATGGTCCCGGCACCCGCAAAGCGCCGCGACCGGGCACGCCAGTCGTTGCCATGCCGTTGCTGCGGCGCGGCAAACAAGTGCACGGTATCGGGCTGTCTACCGAGGCCCCGGGCGCCTACGCCGAGCAACTGCTCGTCGAGCAGTCACTGACATTTCCCGTTCCAAATGGTCTGGCGCCCGAGTTGGCCGCGCTGACGGAGCCGATGGCCGTCGGGTGGCATGCCGTCCGGCGCGGCGAGGTAGGTAAGGGCGATGTCGCGATCGTGATCGGCTGCGGACCGATCGGCCTCGCGGTGATCTGCTCGCTCAAAGCGCGCGGGGTGCGCACCGTCATCGCCAGTGATTTTTCGGCGGGCCGGCGAGCCCTGGCAACCGCGTGCGGCGCGGACGCCGTTGTCGATCCCGCGCAGGACTCGCCCTATACGTCGCCCGCCGGTCGGGGCCACCTGCAAAGCATTCTCGAGGCGTTCGATCTCGCGGTCGGCACGGTCGAGAAGCTGCAACGGCTGCGGCTGCCCTGGTGGCACTTCTGGCGAGCCGCCGAAGCGGTCGGCGCCGCCACACCCAAGCACCCCGTCATCTTCGAATGCGTCGGCGTACCGGGCATCATCGACGGCATTATCGCGGGCGCGCCGCTGTTCTCACGTGTGGTCGTCGTGGGCGTCTGCATGGGTGCAGACCACGTCCGTCCGGCGATGGCTATCAACAAAGAGATCGACCTGCGGTTCGTGCTCGGGTACACCCCGCTGGAGTTCCGCGACACCTTGCACATGCTGGCCGACGGCAAGCTCAACGTCACGCCGCTCATCACCGGTACGGTCGGGCTGCCCGGTGTGGCGACCGCATTCGACGCGCTGGGTGATCCCGAAGCGCACGCGAA
>CAYNLB010000296.1:0-2214 GCA_964397935.1 uncultured Mycobacterium sp. | reverse complement strand
TCCACGCCCGCTTTGGCGGCGGCGTAGGCCGGCGGACCGGTCCGCACGCCGTGCGCGGACACCGAGCTGATGTTGACGATCACCCCGTCGCCTTCGGCCACCATCTGCCGGGCGGCGACCTGCGCCATGACGAATGTGCCTTTGAGGTTGACGTCGACGATGCGGTCCCAGTCCTCGTCGCTCTGCTCGAGAAAGGTGCCGGGCAGCGTCATGCCCGCGTTGTTGACCAGCACGCGAACGGGTCCATGCTGGTTCGCCAGGCCGCTCAGCGCGGCTTCCACCGCTGCGCGATCGGTGATCGACAGCTCCACGGGAATGAGCAGTCCCGATCGCGCGGCATCGGAATCACGCGCGCGCGTAATGGCTTTCGCATTCACGTCGATGACGGCCACTCGATACCCCGCGGCGATGAGCGCGGCGACGATCGCCTCACCGATGCCGCGGGCTCCCCCGGTGACGATCGCGAGTTGCCGCGAATCACCCGACACGCTGTCCCCCTCCGCCGCCGGCCGTGCGCTCGATCGCGGTGATGGACGGCCGCACCGATCGCACGGCCTGCGCCATCAGCTCGGCGAGGTCACGTTCACCGCCGCCGGCGACCCACACGTCGATGGCGGCGCGATTGGCACCGTTGATCAGCGTCGCGGCCAGCCTGGGCCGCAGGTCGGTCGCCACGTCGCAGTTCAGCCACCGTGCAACTTCCGCGGTGAGCTGGTCGATCCAGTCCTCGTTGATGCGCAACATGGTCGCGCGTAGCGCGGCCACCCGGTGGTACATCCGCGCCCTGACCACGAAGATTTCGGGCGCTTCGACAATCGCCTCCGCCACGGCCGACGATGCCTCGGCGAGAGCGCCCCACAAAGAGGTCGACCGCGACGCGCGGAACCGGCGGGTCGCCTCCTCGAGCCGGTCGGCGTAACCGTCGAACAGGATGTCGTCCTTGGTGGCGAAGTGATGGAAGAAGGTTCGCGGCGCCACCCCCGCCGCCGCCGAGATCTGTTCGATGGTGGTCGCGTCGTAGCCCTGGGTGACGAACAGGTCGAGCGCCGCGCCAATGAGCGCCTGCCGGTTGCGCATCCCGCGGGCGCGACGCTGGTCCATCGTCAATCTCCTGTCACCGTCGCGGTTCCGGCAGTCAAGGCGACGACGTCACCCTGCAGCGTCCGGAAGCGCACGGACTCCCCGGTTCGCCATATCTCGGTGCGCAGCGCCGCATCGAGCCGAACGGGCTTGGCGAACCGGCAGCTCAAGGATGTCAGCGATTGCGGGTCGCCGTGGCCGATCTCGTTGATCACCGCCCGCGCGGCGAAACCGAGCGTGCACAGCCCATGCAGGAACACGTCGTCGAAACCGAACTTGCGGGCCGCCTGCGGATCGATGTGCAGCTGGTTGCGGTCCCCGGACAACCGGTAGATCGCGGCCTGTTCGGGCCGGATCACGTCATCGCGCACCGCATCCGGGGCGGCGTCCGGATCCGGCTCGGCCGCGGGCCCCCGCTCGCCACCGAATCCGCCCGCCCCCAGGACCATGGTCTGTGATCGGGCCACGAACACGTCGCCCTGCGCGTCGCTGCCGCGGCCGGTCAGCTCCACGGCGGCGTGCTTGCCCTTGTCCCACACCGCCGACACTTCAGCCTGAACGGCCAGTTCGCCGCTGGCGCCGATCGGTCGGTACAGCTCGAGCGACTGCGCGGCGTGGACAATCGGAAAGGCGTCGAGCTCGAGGACGCTCCGCAGGTCCTTGACGGCCCACCAGTTCGCGATGAGGGCAAAGGTCGGTAGCACCGCGGGACCGCACGCCTCGTTGAGCAGCGCCAGCTCGGCCGGTGGGCGAGCGCCCACTCCCAGCGCATACAGGATCACGTCGGTTTCGTCCCACGCGAAGGTGGTCGGTCTCAGGGCGGTTCCGACCGCGGAGCCGGAGAGCGGCACGGCGCCTCCCAGTGTTGAACGGATTGACGGCATATGTTCGATCGTGCAGTATTGTCGCAGTGACTGCAACTAGTTTGGAAGCCTGGGTAGTGAAGGAAGGATCGGCATGAAGTTCGGCGTGTTCATCCTCGGCGACAAGCCCAACCATCTCAGCGAACAAGAGGTGCTGGCCAACGTGCTGCAGGAGGCGCGCTGGGCAGAAGAGCTCGGCTACGACGAGATCTGGCTGGCCGAGCACCACTTTTCCCCCTACGGAATGCTTCCCGACCTACCCCAGGTGGCC
>CAYNLB010000295.1:0-2257 GCA_964397935.1 uncultured Mycobacterium sp. | reverse complement strand
GCGGCTCGTTCGACTTGCGCCCGGTCGTGGTCAGCAGCGCCGCGGGGAACCGCAGTAGTTTCGCGCCGAGTTTGCCGTTGTCCTGCGGTACACCCAGATGTGGGCGTGCGCGAAAATTCAGCAGCAAAGCCACCGCTCGCGAGGTGCGGATCCACCCCTGGGCCATGCCGCCCAGGGTGGGCGAGGCTCAGGGCTCGCAGATGATGACCGGGATCACCCGCTCGGTCCAGGACTGGTAGTCGTCGAATGACGGATACATGGCGACGAGTTTGGGCCAGTAGTGTTCGCGCTCCTCGGCCGTGGCGTCACGCGCGCGCAATTGCAGCACCTCGTCTTTGATCTGCACCGACACCTTCGGGTCCGCCTTGAGGTTGAGGTACCACAACGGGTGCTTGTCGCGACCGCCCTGCGAAGCAACCAGGATGACGCGATCGCCGTCGCGCAGATACAGCAGCGGGCTGACCCGCGGTTGTCCGCTCTTGCGGCCCGTTGTGGTCAGCAGCGCGACCGGGTTTTTCTGGAACACGCCGCCAAGCTTTCCGCCGCTGCGCCGGTAGATCCAAGCGTTGCCACGAGACATCCACTTGATGAAGAAGCCGACCCAGGGAGAATTCAGACTGCGGGGCTTTTCCATGAGCGTCACCGGTTTCGAATGAATGGTTGAAAGCGAACCTTGATGTGCTGGATCTCTGCTGTGCCACCGGCGCTTTCGGCGGGAATCACGAACGTCTCGTCGACCCGCGCGGCCAGCCGCCTGCCGCCGAAGGCCACCTTCGTCAGCACGTCATATACCGCGCGCACCTCATCGCCGGTGATGCGGTACTCCGGCGGTGTCGTCCCGGCGATGATCCGGTACTGCGGGCCGCGATTGAGGCCGCGCCGCATGTGGCGTCCGGAGAACCCGTTCTTGATTCCCTGCTCGACGCGGGTGCACCGCTCCGCGAAGGGAACCGCATCGGCGTCATGACTGACGAGCGCATCGATATAGGCCTGCGCCGCGGCGATGCGGCTGTCTTCGGAAACGATCACCGCTCGGGCTAGATGCGCTCGATGATGGTGCCGGTGGACAGGGCGCCGCCGGCGCACATGGTGATCAACGCGGTGCTCTGGTCCGAGCGCTCCAGCTCGTGCAGCGCGGTGGTGATCAGCCGGCTGCCGGTGCAGCCCACCGGGTGGCCCAGCGCGATCGCGCCGCCGTTGACGTTGACCCGGGCCATGTCGGGCTCGTGCACCCGCGCCCAGGACAGCACCACCGACGCGAACGCCTCGTTGATCTCGACGAGGTCGATGTCGCCCATCTTCATCCCGGCCTTCTCCAGCACCTTCGCCGTCGACTGCACCGGACCGTCCAGGTGGTAGTAGGTCTCGGCGCCGACCAGCGTCTGGCTGACGATCCGGGCCCGGGGTCGCAGGCCCAGCGCCTTGGCCTTGTCCTCATCCATCCAGAGAACGGCCGCCGCGCCGTCGGAGATCTGCGACGACGTGCCCGCGGTGTGGATGCCGCCCTCCATGACCGGCTTCAGGGCACTCAGCCCCGACAGCGTGGTGTCGCGCAAGCCCTGGTCGCGGGAGATGGTCACCCGCTCCGACGTCGGTTGCTTGTTCTCGTCTAGGGCCGGAGCCACGATCGGGGAGATCTCGCGGTCGAAGCGGCCCTCGTCCCAGGCCTGCTTCGCCTTGACCTGGGATTCGAAGCCGAACTGGTCGATGTCCTCGCGAGTGATGCCCCGCCGTTTGGCGATCCGCTCGGCGGCGGTGAACTGGTCGGGCAAGTCGATGTCCCACGACTCCGCGCGCCAGTTGCGGTCGGGGCCCGCGTTGGCGCCCAGCCCGACCCGGCTCATCGCCTCGATGCCGCAGGCGATGCCGATGTCGATGGCGCCGGTCGCGATCAGGCCGGCGATCAGGTGATTGGCCTGCTGGCCGCTGCCGCACTGGCAGTCGACAGTGGTGGCGCCGACGTGTTCGGGCAAGCCCACGGTCAGCCACGAAGTCCGGGTGATGTTGTTGGACTGCTCCGCGTATTGGGTGACGCAGCCGCCGATGGCCTGCTCGACTTGGCCGGCTTCAAAGCCGGAATTGATGCCGGCCTTCTCCACCAGTGCCTTCTGCACCGCGCCGAGCAGCTCGGTGGCGTGCAGGCCCGACAGCCATCCGTTGCGTTTGCCGATCGGGCTGCGAGTGGCTTCAACGATTACCGGGTTACCCATGGGGCCAGGCTAGAACACGTTTCATTACTATGACAAGCGAGGATGCG
>CAYNLB010000294.1:0-2288 GCA_964397935.1 uncultured Mycobacterium sp. | reverse complement strand
TCTGCCTCGGCCGATCCCGCCCGCGCGCCGTGGCGATCCACCGCCAGGAGTTGCCAGGTGCCGGGCACGTCGCGCAGTTCGACGCTGCCGCGGTCCTCGAAGCCCGTGCCCGAGCCGACGACCAAATCACGCACGGTGCGCGAGACAAGGATTTCCCCGGCGCCGGCCTGGCCGCAGATCCGCGCCGCGATGTGAACTGCGATCCCCGCAATATCGTTGTCAAGCAGTTCGCACTCACCGGTGTGGATGCCCACGCGGATCTCGATGCCCAGTGTCTCGGCGTCAGTCTGCAACGCCTCGGCGCAGCGGATGGCCTGGGTCGGCCCGTCGAACGTGGCGAGATATCCGTCGCCGGTGCTCTTGACCACCGTGCCGCCGAACCGTTGCGCGAGTTCGGCGGTGATCTCACCAAAGCGGTGCAGCACCGCGCGCCACCGCTCGTCACCCGTCGCTGCGGCGCGTTGCGTCGACGCGACCATGTGGTAACAACACGGTGCGCAGGGCCCGGTGTGTCTGCGGCGGTGCGGCATGGCTGCATTCGGCGTGTCGGATGACCGATCAGGCCGCGATTCTTCAGGCTGAGTTGGTCGGTGCGCCGCGGATGGTTCGCGGGTCGCAGGGTCAGTCGGTGGCGAATCCGTTGCTGGGGGAGCTTCGGCAACTGCACTTGGCGATCAACCAGACGTTGGCGCGGATCAAGACCGATGTTCCCGAGGCGTCGGGTATGATGGGTGGCGTAAATCAGGGCCGCCGTGCGGCGAATATCCGCTGGCGCGGGAGGGGCACCTGATGCCGCGCCGGTTGTCGACTACGAGCGGTGTGCGGCAACGGCTGATCGACACCATGCAGGCGTCGTGGGACCGGCGGCGCCTTGAAGGCCGGATGTGTGAGCTCGAGCGTGCGTTGAAAGCTGGTGAGTCGGTTGTGCTGTCCGGGAGTGAGCTTGCGCGCGCCGGGTTGCCTTACGGGGAGGGGCGTGCGCGGGAGCGACTGTACCTGTTGGACGAATTCGACCAGATCCGCGAGTACTTCGGCGATGTGTGAGTGTGCCGGCGCAGGTGCGGCCTGGGATAGATCACCTCTCACCGATCGGTGAGAAGTTGCTGCCTGATTTCTTCACAGAGGATCGCAGCGAGCTTTGGGACGCGCTGCGCAAGCGCGGGCCGGTCGTGTTTATCGAGGACAGCGTGGTTATGAATGGCTATTGCCTCACACGGGCCGATGACGTGCTCGCAGCGCTGCGTAACCCGGAAGTGTTTTCGCTTAACCCCGTTTTGGATCGGCCGGACCATGCGCGTTGGCGCGCAATCTTGCAGCCGTTATTGAGTTCCCCCGCGGTGAAACAGATGCAACCCGCGTTGCAAGATCAGGCCGCGGCGGTGGTCGAAGCGGTGGCCGCGCAGGGTAGTTGTGAGGTGATCGCCGATGTTGCGGAGCCATTCGCGGCTCAGGTTCTTCTCACAGTGTTGGGGTTGCCGCCGCAAGACGGGGATAGGTTGCTGCGCTGGGAGAAAGCGCTTTGGGCGATCCAGCGGGCGCCTCTGGCCGCGGTCAAAGGTGTCCGTTTCGAGGATTTGGTGCAAAAAGTTGAGATGCTCGCCTATTTGGCGGAGGCTTTCGCGCAGCGCCGCGCCGGCCCTGATATTGCGGGTGTTGTGTCCCGGTTGGTTGCCGGTGACGATGGGTTCGACGAAGCTGACGCGTGCGCGGTAGTTGAGATGCTGATCGCTGCGGGCATTACGCCGTTTAGGAGCGCGGTGGGTTTCGTGTTTCTTGACCTTGCCCGCGACCCGCGGCTATGCGCTTCGCTGCGCGAAAACCCCGCAGGGATTGGGGGATTCGTCGAAGACGTGCTGCGCCGCGAGCCGCCGGCCCCGGTGATTATCCGCAGGGCCGCGCAGAACGTCACCGTGGCGGGTGTCGAGATACCGGCAGGGGCCCGGGTCGTGCTGTGCGTAGGGGCGGCCATCCAAGAAGACATGGCGGACGGCCACGGGTCGCGGGCGGACTACTGGGCGTTCGGCGGGGGCCCGCACCGCTGTGTGGCCGTCAGTCTGGCGAAAACAGCGTTGACTGTGTTGGTCAGCGAATGGTTACGCACTATCCCCGCGTTCGGGTTAGATGCTGAGTCCGTGCCGCCGGTTATCCTCGAGGAGGCGGTCCGGCTGTCGAGTTTGCCGCTGCGCTGGCATTAAGTCAGACCGCGGGCGGGTAATTGCCGGAGATGCCGCGCTGGTCGCTGGCGAGCACCTGGGCGTGCTGCCGGTCGGCTCGGGAGATGATCGCCG
>CAYNLB010000293.1:0-2292 GCA_964397935.1 uncultured Mycobacterium sp. | reverse complement strand
ACTGCAGGACGACCCCGACGATGTTCTTGCCGATGTCGTGGACGTCGCCCTTCACGGTCGCCATCACGATCGTGCCGTTGGTGTCCTCGTCTGCGGAGGCGCCGGACTGTTCCTTCTCCGCCTCGATGTACGGCAGCAGGTAGGCGACGGCCTTCTTCATCACCCGGGCCGACTTCACGACCTGGGGCAGGAACATCTTGCCGGAGCCGAACAGCTCACCGACCACGTTCATGCCGTCCATCAGCGGTCCCTCGATCACCTCGATCGGGCGACCCCCTGCGGCTTCGATCTCGGCCCGCAATTCCTCGGTGTCGGCATCGACGTGGGCGTCGATGCCCTTGACCAGGGCGTGCGTGATCCGCTCGCGGACCGGCAGGCTGCGCCATTCGGCAGCAACCGGATCCTCGGCCTTCTCCGAGCTGTTGAACCGTTCGGCGATCTCCAGGAGCCGCTCGGCCGCATCCTCGCGACGGTTCAGGACGACGTCCTCGATGCGGTCCCGCAGCTCGGGGTCGATCGAGTCGTAGGGCACCAGCGCACCGGCGTTGACGATGCCCATGTCCAGGCCGGCCTTGATGGCGTGGAACAGGAATACCGCGTGGATTGCCTCGCGGACGGGGTTGTTGCCCCGGAATGAGAACGACACGTTCGAGATACCGCCGGAGATGTGCACCCCGGGAAGGTTCTCCTTGATCCAGGCGCAGGCCTCGATGAAGTCGATCCCGTACGTCGCGTGCTCCTCGATACCGGTTGCCAGCGCGAAGCAGTTCGGGTCGAAGATGATGTCTTCGGCCGGAAAGCCGACCTCTTCGGTCAGGATCCGGTACGCGCGCCCGCAGATCTGTTTGCGGCGCTCCAGGTTGTCGGCCTGACCCTGCTCGTCGAAGGCCATCACGACGACGGCGGCACCGTACTTGCGGCACAGCCGTGCCTCGCGGATGAACTTCTCCTCGCCCTCCTTCATGGAGATCGAGTTCACGATCGGCTTGCCCTGCACGTTCTTCAGGCCCGCCTCGATGACCTCCCACTTGGAGGAGTCGATCATCACCGGGACGCGGCTGATGTCCGGCTCGGCCGCGACCAGCTTGGTGAAGCGGTCCATCGCGGCGACGCCGTCGATCATGCCCTCGTCCATGTTGATGTCGATGACCTGCGCACCGACCTCGACCTGCTGCAGGGCGACCGACAGCGCGGTGTCGTAGTCCTCGGCCTTGATCAGGTTGCGGAACCGGGCGGAGCCGGTGATGTTGGTGCGCTCACCGATGTTCACGAACAGGGAATCGTCGGTGATGTTGAGCGGCTCCAGACCCGAGAGCCGGGTGGCCACCGGGATCTCCGGCACCGCGCGCGGCGGCTTGCCCTCGACGGCCTTGGCGATCTCGGCGATGTGCGGCGGCGCCGTTCCGCAGCAGCCACCGACGAGGTTCACCAGGCCGGCCTCGGCGAAATCGGCGATGTAGGTGGCCTGACGTTCCGGGGACTCGTCGTACTCGCCGAACGCGTTGGGCAGGCCGGCGTTCGGGTAGCAGGAGACGAAGGTGTCCGCGATCCGCGACACCTCGGCGATGTAGGGCCTCATCTCCGGCGCACCCAGGGCGCAGTTGAGGCCCACCGCGATCGGCTTCGCGTGCCTGATCGCATTCCAGAATGCTTCGGTGACCTGGCCGGACAACGTCCGCCCGGAAGCATCGGTGATGGTGCCCGAGATGATCAACGGCCAGCGGCGTCCGCGGTCCTCGAACAGCGTCTCGACGGCGAACACCGCCGCCTTGGCATTCAGCGAGTCGAAGATCGTCTCGATGATGAGCAGGTCGGCACCACCGTCAACCAGGCCGTTGGCAGACTCGAGGTAGGCGGCGACCAGCTGGTCGTAGGAGACGTTGCGGGCCCCGGGGTCATTGACGTCCGGCGAGATCGACGCGGTCCGCGTCGTCGGCCCGATTGCGCCGGCCACATAGCGGGGCTTGTCCGGGGTGCTGAACTCGTCGGCGGCCGCCCGCGCCAGTGCAGCGCCGGCGTAGTTCAGCTCATAGCTCAGGTCGGCCATGCCGTAGTCGGAGAGCGAGATCGCGTTCGCATTGAACGTGTTGGTCTCCAGGATGTCGGCGCCCGCCTCGAGGTACTCGCGGTGAATCCCGGCGATGATCTGTGGCTGCGTCAGGTTGAGCAGGTCGTTGTTGCCCTGAAGAGCGGTCGGCCACTCTGTGAACCGGTCGCCGCGGTAGCCGGCCTCGTCGGGCCGGTCCCGCTGGATCGCCGTGCCCATCGCGCCGTCGATCACCATGATCCGCT
>CAYNLB010000292.1:0-2345 GCA_964397935.1 uncultured Mycobacterium sp. | reverse complement strand
GAGATCGCGGCCAGTCCGGCGTCGTGAAGCCGCCGCTGCCACAGCCGCATTCGGTCCAGTCGGTCGGTGGCATCGCGCCCGGAATCGCGGATATCAGTCAGGGCTGACGCGAGAAAGGTGCGGACCTCGTCGCGGAAGTCACGATCGGCCTCCCCGAGAACGACGCCGTAGTCCCGATCGGTCACGCTCCACCGCGAATGATCGAGGCCATCCGCATCTTCATCTCGCCATAAGTGATCGCGGTGGCGCCGGCCTTGGGCGCGCGCCCGGCGTCGACTTTCGGCGCGGACAGATCCAGGTCGGCGATCTTGTCCCGCAACGCTGCGACGGTACAGTTCTGCCTGCCGAGCCGCTCAACGCCCGTGTAGCCGAAGGCGTGGGCGGCGTTTTTCCACGTGATGGCTTCGACTTCGTCGGGTGTACAACCCTCCAGCTGGGCGGCCAGCTGCTCAGGCGCATCGGGCCAACTGCTGTCCGAGTGCGGATAGTCCATCTCCCAGCAGATGGTCTCCACTCCGATGCGCTCGCGCATCTCGATGCCCACGCGGTCCCGGATGAAGCACGACATGAAGTTGCGGCGGAACACGTCGGTGGGGCTCAAACCGTCACCGAGGTCGTCGCCGGTCCACGCCCGCTGACGCGAGTAGATGTCCTCGAATCGTTCCAGCAGGAAGGGGATCCAACCGATCCCCCCCTCCGACAGGGCGAACTTGAGCGTGGGAAACTTCGTCAGGATCGGGGAGAACAACAGATCGGCCGTAAACCGCTGGGTGTCGATCGGCAACATCGAGTTGTAGGCCAGGTAGGTGGTCAGGTCGGATGGCACTGGGACCCCGCCGCCGGTGCCGATATGGATGTTGACCACCGTGTTCTCTTCGCAGATCGCCTCCCACAGCGGATCCCAATGCGGATCCTGCCAGGGCGGCTGCCCGTAGCTACCGATGTGCTGCGGAACCGTCACCGCGCGGCAGCCCAACGCTGCCAACCGATGCACCTCGGTGGCGGCCAGCGCCGGATCCCACAGCGGCAATATGCCCAGCGGGATGAACCGGTCGGGATGGCGGCCGCACCAGTCCTCGAGGTGCCAGTCGTTGTAGGCACGGACCATCACCCCGGAGACCTCGCGATCACCCTGGTAGGTGAACAGCGCTCCGGAGATGGTCGGAAACGACGGAAAACACAGCGACGCCAGCACGCCGGAAGCGTCCATGTCGCTCACCCGGGCGTCGACGTCGTAACATCCCGCACGCATATCGGTGAATCGCGACGGCTCGAATCCCCACTCGTCGTTGGGACGGCCGGCCACGGCGTTGAGTCCGATGTTGGGTAGCTGCAGGCCGCCGTATTCCCAGAAGCACATACCATCGGCGTCCTCGACGATGCGCGGAGCGTCGTCGGCGAAGCGGCTCGGGACCCGACCGACGAACATGTCGGGCGGTTCGACGGTGTGGTCGTCGACACTGATCAGCACCAGATCGAGAGGATCAATCACCCGGAATATCCTAGACTATTTAACAGCCAGTGTCTAAGTGTTCTATCACGATCCCCACACCTTCGCGGCGTCCTCCAGCCAGCCCGCCATCAGGCCATAAACCGCCTCGATCGCGCCCCGCGCGGCGGCGTCATCGCCGGCCGGCTCATAGTCGATCTCCCAGGCTACGGCGGATTCACAGGTCGAATCGACGCCGGAAACAGTGGCGACCGCCACGAACCGGCTGACCGGCAAAGGATTATTGCTGATCTCATAGGACAACGCGCGCTCCTCTGGATTGATCCAGAGGAGCGTCTCAACGATCGGCACGTCACCGCTGCCGGAGATGGTCCGACGCATGCCGGGTCCTTCACCTTCAACCCTGACATCGCCCGCACCAGGGATCCAGTCGACGTTGCCGAAGTCGGCCAGGATCGCCCACAGCGTGTCCGGCGACGCCACGACCTGCTTGCTGACCGTGATCGTTGGCATTGGCCGACCGTACCACCGGCGTGTAACAGGTAATCGACTAATGTTCTTGTGTACTGCTTCTATCCCTATGCTGCGCGAAGGAGGCCCCTATGGGCGACGGCTCCCCAGCAGGCGGCGAATTCGAGGTCGACGATGACTGGGTCCGGTATGACGTCATCGAACCCCATATCGCGCAGATCACCATCAACCGGCCGGACCGGCGAAACGCCATCCTGTCCCCGGATATGCATAACCTGTTCAAGGAGCGGCTGAACCGCGCCGAAGACGACGACGAGGTCAAGGTCGTGGTCCTGGCGGCCGAGGGGAAGGACTTCTGCAGCGGCGACGATGTCCGCCGGCTCCCGGTCGAGCAGGCGGGCCTGGCCAAGGGGAAGCGATTGCC
>CAYNLB010000291.1:0-2370 GCA_964397935.1 uncultured Mycobacterium sp. | reverse complement strand
GAAGCCTGGTGGTCGGCCGGGTTTGAACTCGTCCTCGCGGGGCTGTCGGCCCTAGTGGCGGAACGCTGCAACAGCCGCACGAAGTCGTCGATGGAAAGCGTCTCACCACGACGGGCGGGATCGATGCTGGCGGCCAGCAATCGATTCGCCGACTCATTGCCCGAGCCCGCCCAGTCCGCGAACGCGTTGCGGCACGTCTTGCGCCGCTGGGCGAACGCGATGTCGACCAGTTCGAATACCTGCCGGCGGAAGGCTTCGTCGGTGGGCCACGGCGGGGTCGCAGAGCGGTCGATGCGAACCAGCCCGGAATAGACCCGCGGGATGGGCCAGAAGACGGTCGGCGAGACCATGCCACATCGGCGGACGCGGCCGAAGAAGCGGACCTTGACGCTGGGTACCCCGTAGTCCTTGCCGCCGGGCTCGGCGGCCAGCCGTTCAGCGACCTCGGCCTGCACCATCACGGTGAAGGCCTCGATGGAGGGAAACTCGGCAAGCAGATGCAACAGCGCCGGCACCGCAACGTTGTAGGGCAGGTTGGCGACGAGGGCCCTCGGGACGGCCGCCTGGGCAGCCAGGTCGTCATGGCGAAGGCTCAACACGTCGCGGTTGAGCACCGTCAGCCGCCGGCATTCCCCGTGCGAGTGCTCGGCGACGGTCTGGGGCAGCCGGGCAGCCAATACCGGGTCGATTTCGATGGCGGTGACGGCGGCGCCCCGGCCGAGTAATGCCAGCGTGAGCGACCCCAGGCCGGGTCCGACCTCCAGGACGTGATCGGACCGACTCACCCCGGCGGTGGAAACCACTCGGCGCACCGTGTTGGCATCATGGACGAAGTTCTGGCCGAGGGATTTCCGCGGCCGGAAGTCGAGCTCTTTGGCCAGCTGCCTGATCTCGGTGCGCCCGAGCAGCCGGACGGTCAGCGCGCACCCGCCCGTCCGCTGCAGACCGGCCACGCCCCCCAACCCTGGCGCTGGCGAGTCACCTCGGCGATGGCAATCTGCTCTTCCCGGGTGGCCAGGTCGGCGCGCGGGGCAAACCGCAGGCCACCGTTGCGCGCCCACGTGCTCTGGTCGAACTGCACCCCGCCGTAGTACCCGTTGCCGGTGTTGATCGCCCAGTTTCCGCCGGCCTCGCAGCCCGCGATCGCGTCCCAGATGGAACCGTCGCTGACTGGCGGCACATCGGTACCGGGCTTGGTGCCCACACGCACCACGGCCTCACGGGCCGGGGTGATCACCGTGTTGGCGATCGGCAGGCGACCGGTCTCGACACCGTTGACCGTGGCCACCGCGAACGTGACATCCTGCGTGCCCGGAGCGCCCGGGTCTTCGACGACCTCGCGGCTTATGTTCATCTCCGGATCCTCGATCCGCCGCTTGTTGGGCTGCAGCGGGATTCGCTGGGTGACCTGCTGAATCCGGTTCCGGGTCACCTGGATTTCCATGCCGTCGACAATCGGGGACGTCGCGCTCGGCATCACCCTGTCGCTGTCGAGCAGCGGCACGCCGGCAGCGCTGAGCAGGCCGGCGACGTTCGCCGCCGGCAGGTGAACCGTGCGCATCGCGCCGCCATCGTTGATCTGGACCGTCTTGGCACTGACGACGGGCAGTGCCATCCCCGCCAGCGGAACACGACTGCCGCGAGAGGCCGCCGCCGGGGCGGTGTCGGTCATCGCGAGTTGGGCCAGTGCCTCGTCCACGGTGGACGCCGTCGTCCACACCTGCTTGGCATCGTGCCCGTCCAGCGTGATCTGCAACGGCCGGCTGCGCCGCAACACGATGTTGGCGGCGTCGTGAACTTTCACCTCAGCGGCGGGATACAGATCGTCGCGCTCGTCGACGGCGAATCCGTTCTCCTGGACGATGTCGATCACCCGCGACTTCATCGTCGTGACCCGCATCGCGATTCCGTCGACGGTCAACGTCACCGTCTTGCACACCGAGACTGCGAATCCGCCGGCCAACGCCACTACTACCAACAGGCCCGCGACCACGAGCCGCAACGTCGGTGATGGGTTTTGATGAAGTTTTGTCAATATACTCAACGCGTTTATCCCGACCTCAGCACTGCAACGACCTATTCAGCAGAAAATGACAAAAGGGCCCAAAGGCCCACCCGCTCGATCACAAGACGGTAACGAACCGGCCAATGTTGAGCAACTCCGGCGCTACGACGCTACGGAAATTGCCACTAATCGAGGGCCAGCCCGTAGACCCGGCGAGCATTGCTCGTGGTGCTGTCCGCCAGTTCTTCGGGTCGACGATCTACCAGTTCAGCGATCGCCCGCACAGTATAGGGAAGGCAGTACGGTTCGTTCGCTGCGCCCCGGTAGGGATGCGGCGTCAAAAAAGGTGCGTCGGTTTCCACCAA
>CAYNLB010000290.1:0-2403 GCA_964397935.1 uncultured Mycobacterium sp. | reverse complement strand
CTGCGAGGGCGTTCGGCTTCGATCCCCGAACCGACAAGCGTTTTCGCCGGGAGTTTGAGCTCCGGAGGAAAGCTTCGGGCTCTGGGCGGCGGCAATCGCGCGCGAGAAATTCGCCGGAAACCCAAATTTGCGGTTACTCGCCTCACTGATGGGGTATCAGGTCTGCACCATGAAGAGTGCCGAGCAGGTTGCTTCCGTGTGGTCAGCCCATGGGGGACGGAATCACGAAGACACCGACATAGATGCTTACCGTCAGAACAATCAATACCGCCAGCGTGATCGCGGCGACCACCGCCACGCGCTCAAGCCAGCGCGTCCTGACTGTGTCGGTGGTGTCGCGCCCGTGCATATGGGGCCGAATACCCGGCGGCGATCATGACTAACCGGCTCGAACCTACGTTCCACGGCGGGCTGCGAGGCAATAGTAGTGTCGGTCGAACATTGCCGGGAGACCATATGAACGATGCGGGATTGCGCACCAACAAGCGTCAGCGCGGCCACCGCGCCGTCGAATTACACGTGGCGGCACGCCTGGAGAACCTCGCGATGCTGCGCACGCTGGTCGGTGCGATCGGCACCTTCGAGGACCTGGATTTCGATGCTGTGGCGGACCTGCGGCTCGCGGTGGACGAGGTGTGCACCCGGTTGATCCGGTCGGCCGCCCCGGACGCGACGCTCGTCGTCGTGGTCGATCCGCAAGACGACCAACTGGTGGTGGAGGCTTCCGCGGCGTGCGACACCCATGATGTGGTGGCTCCCGGCAGCTTTAGCTGGCATGTGCTGACATCGTTGGCCGACGACGTCCAGACCTTCCACGACGGACGTGAACCGAATGAAAGTGGCAGTGTCTTCGGCATCGCTCTGACGGCGCGACGGGCGGCCTCCAGCAGGTGACATCCCGCGCAACCGGCGGTTCGGTCTCGCGCCCGAACGAGTACGCCGATGTTCCGGAGATGTTCCGCGAGTTGGCCGGTGTCGCCGCCGACTCGATGGAATTTCAGCGCCACCGGGACAAGATCGTCGAACGGTGCCTGCCGCTGGCCGATCACATCGCCCGTCGCTTCGAGGGCCGGGGGGAACCGCGCGACGACCTGGTTCAGGTGGCGCGGGTCGGATTGGTCAACGCGGTGGCCCGCTTCGATGTCGAGGCCGGCTCGGATTTCGTTTCCTTCGCGGTTCCCACCATTATGGGCGAGGTCCGCCGTCACTTCCGCGACAACAGCTGGTCGGTGAAGGTCCCGCGGCGCCTCAAGGAACTGCACTTGCGGCTCGGCGCCGCGACCGCCGACCTGTCGCAGCGGCTCGGCCGGGCACCGACCGCAACCGAACTCGCCGCGGAGCTCGGGATGGACCGCGACGAGGTCGTCGAAGGCCTGGTGGCGGGCAGCTCCTACAACACCCTGTCCATCGACAGTGGCGGCGGCAGCGATGAGGACGAAGTCCGCGCCATCGCAGACACCTTGGGTGACGTAGACACCGGTCTGGACCGGATCGAGGACCAAGAAGCGTTGCGTCCGTTGCTCGAGGCGCTGCCCGAGCGGGAACGAACCGTCTTGGTGCTCAGGTTCTTTGAGTCGATGACACAGACGCAGATCGCCGAGCGGGTCGGCATCTCACAGATGCACGTGTCCCGGCTGCTGGCCAAATCGCTAGCGCGACTGCGCGACCAGCTGCAGTAGCCGCCGCCGCGGCTCTTCGCCGTCGATCCCGTCCGATTCCAGCAACGGCTCCACCACCGGTGTTGTCACCGGCAGGGTGCCGTCCGGGTCGCAGACCCGGAGCAACCGCGACACCGCCGGGCTGGGCACCATGGCCCAAGTCGCCTGGGCGGCCGAACACACCACGTTGATTCGGTGCAGGGCCGAAAAACCAGCGGTGCCGATGAATTCCAGACGCCGCAGGTCGAGGATCACTCGCCTGGGGTGCCGGATGCTGCGTTGTACGTAGGCGGCGAGCTGATCGGCATTAGCGGCGTCGAGCTCGCCGTCCACTCCGATCACGGTCCCCGCCGATTCCACGCGAGCGGTGAACTGTGCCGTGCGACTCTGTTGCCAAGATTGGGCCACAGACATTGCTGACTCCATCCAGTAGCGGAGGGTGTGCTACGGACGACATCAGGGGTGTGCTGACATTTCATGCAGGGAGTTCCACTTTCCCCGCGTCCTGATGCAATCCAGGCGGCTGTGAACTCAACCTGACTTGAACACTACCCGCGCTTGCCCGGGCCGACAACGTTTGGCCGTGTTTCGAAGGAAAGCCCGGCCGGCGGGCCGGTTGTCCGGGCCGGGTGTCACTTGATCTCGGCGAGCACCGTGCCCTGGGTGATGGCGGCACCCGCCTCGACCGCAAGCCCGGTGATGACGCCGTCCTTGTGCGCGGTGACCGGGTTCTCCATCTTCATCG
>CAYNLB010000289.1:0-2413 GCA_964397935.1 uncultured Mycobacterium sp. | reverse complement strand
GCCATGTACTCCGCGGGATAGTTGGCCTTGAGGTAGGCGGTCCAGTAGGAGACCAACCCGTAACCGGCGGCGTGGGACTTGTTGAACGCGTAATCGGCGAACGGCAGGATGGTGTCCCACAGCGCCTTGATGGCGCCGGTTGAGAATCCGTTGGCCTTCATGCCGTCGGAGAAGCCCTCGAACTCCTTCTCCAGCACCTCGCGCTTCTTCTTGCCCATCGCCTTGCGCAGAATGTCGGCTCGGGCCAGCGAGTAGCCGGCCACCTTCTGCGCGATGCGCATGATCTGCTCTTGGTAGACGATGAGGCCGTAGGTCTCGGCCAGGATCTCGCGCAGCGGTTCGGCGAGCTCGGGGTGAATGGGTTTGATCGCCTGCCGGTTGTTCTTGCGGTCGGCGTAGTCGTTGTGGGCGTTCATGCCCATCGGGCCGGGCCGGTACAGCGCGAGCACCGCGACGATGTCCTCGAACCCGGTGGGCTGCATCCGGCGCAGCAGGTCGCGCATCGGCCCGCCGTCGAGCTGGAACACGCCCAGGGTGTCGCCGCGGCCCAGCAACTCGTAGGTGGGCTTGTCCTCGAGCTGCAAGGACTCAAGGTCGAGGTCGATTCCCTTGTTGGCCTTGATGTTGTCGATCGCGTCGCCGATGATCGTCAGGTTGCGCAGGCCCAGGAAATCCATCTTCAGCAGGCCGATGGCCTCGCACGACGGGTAATCCCAGCCGGTGATGATCGCCCCGTCCTGCGGCCGCTTCCACAGCGGAATGGCCTCGGTGAGCGGCTCACTGCTCATGATCACCGCGCACGCGTGCACGCCCGCGTTGCGGATCAGACCCTCCAGGCCGCGCGCGGTCTGGTAGATGGTGCGCACGTCGGGGTCGGTTTCGATCAGGCCGCGGACCTCGGCGGCTTCCTTGTACCGCTCGTGGTTGGGGTCGGTGATGCCCGACAGCGGGATGTCCTTGGCCATGATCGGCGGCGGCAGGGCCTTGGTGATGCGGTCGGCGATGGCGAAGCCGGGCTGGCCGTAGTGGATGCGCGCCGAATCCTTCAGCGCCGCCTTGGTTTTGATGGTGCCGAAGGTGATGACCTGGGCGACCCGGTCGTGGCCCCACTTGTCGGCCGCGTAGCGCACCATCTCCCCGCGACGGCGGTCGTCGAAGTCGATGTCGATGTCGGGCATCGACGTGCGTTCGGGGTTGAGGAACCGCTCGAACAGCAGACCGTGCGGGATCGGGTCGATGTCGGTGATGCCCAGGGCATAGGCGACCAGCGATCCGGCGGCCGAGCCACGGCCGGGGCCGACCCGGATGCCCACCGACCGCGCGTAGTTGATCAGGTCCGCGACGATCAGGAAGTAGGACGGAAAGCCCTTGGCGCAGATGACGTCGATCTCGTAGGCCGCCCGCTCCACGTAGGCGTCGGCCGGGCCGGCGGTGAACCGCCGCCGCAGCCCGGCATTCACCTCGTGACGCAACCAGGACGCCGGATCGTGCCCCGCGGGCACCGGGAACACCGGCATCCGGTCACGCGGCTCCCACACCTCGGCGTAGGACTGCACGCGCTCGGCGATCAGCAGCGTGGAGTCGCAGGCTCCGGGTATCTCGTCGTCCCAGAGCCGGCGCATTTCGGCGGCCGACTTGAGGTAGTAGCCGTCGCCGTCGAACTTGAACCGCGTCGGATCCGACAGCGTCTTGCCGGTCTGCACACACAACAACGCCTCGTGGTTGTGCGCGGCATCGCGGGTGACGTAGTGGCAGTCGTTGGTGGCCAGCGGCGGGATGCCCAGCTTGCGGCCGATCTCGAGCAGCCCCTCGCGGACCCGCTGCTCGATGGACAGCCCGTGGTCCATCAGCTCGAGGAAGTAGTTCTCGGGCCCGAAGATCTCGCGCCACTTGGCGGCGGACTCCAGCGCCTCGCGCTCGTGCCCCAGCCGCAGCCGGGTCTGCACCTCGCCGGAGGGGCAGCCGGTGGTGGCGATGATCCCCTGGGTGTGTTCGGCGATCAGCTCGGCGTCCATCCGCGACCACTTGCTCAGCTGGCCCTCGAAGGAGGCCAGCGAGGACAGCTTGAACAGGTTGCGCAGGCCGGTCGCGTTCTCGGCCACCATCGTCAGGTGGGTGTAGGCCCCGCTGGCGGACACGTCGTCGCTCTTTTGACTCGGGTCGCCCCAGGTGATGCGACGGGTGTCGAAGCGCGAGCCCGGCGCGATGTAGGCCTCCACCCCGATGATCGGCTTGATGCCCGCCTTGGTCGCCCCGTTGTAGAACTCGCTGGCCCCGAACATGTTTCCGTGGTCGGTCATCCCGATCGCGGGCATCCCCAGCCGCTGCGCCTCGGCGAACATCGGCGAGATCTTCGCGGCACCGTCCAGCATCGAGTACTCGGTGTGGTTATGCAGGTGCACGAACGAGGACT
>CAYNLB010000288.1:0-2424 GCA_964397935.1 uncultured Mycobacterium sp. | reverse complement strand
TTACCCATGGGGCCAGGCTAGAACACGTTTCATTACTATGACAAGCGAGGATGCGCCCGCGCCTTTTTTCTACGGTGGAGGCATGTTTTACTGGCAATAGAGCTCCACTAGGAGAGCTAGTGCCGTGGCATCGCCAGTTACCAGGCCAACATATGCACGAGCGTAAGGAGAAGCACCGTGCCCAGCCCGAATCTGCCCCCCGGGTTTGATTTCACCGATCCCGACCTCTACGCGGACCGGATTCCGATCGAAGAGTTTGCCGAACTGCGGTCGTCAGCGCCGATCTGGTGGAACGCGCAGGCGCCGGACAACGGCGGTGGCTTCCACGACGGCGGCTTCTGGGCTATCAGCAAGCACAAGGACGTCAAGGAGATCTCGCTGCGCAACGACGTGTTCTCCAGCTACGAGAACTGCGTGATCCCGCGCTTCAACAACGACATCGCGCGCGAGGACATCGACCTGCAGCGGACCGTCATGCTCAACATGGACCCGCCACAGCACACTCGCTTGCGCCGGATCATTGCCCGCGGCTTCACCCCGCGTGCCATCGGACGCATTCGCGACGAACTCAACGAGCGCGCCCAGAGCATCGCCAAGGCCGCGGCAGCTGCTGGCTCCGGCGACTTCGTCGAGCAGGTCGCGTGTGAGCTGCCCCTGCAGGCGATTGCCGGCCTGCTCGGGGTGCCGCAAGAGGACCGCGACAAACTCTTCCGCTGGTCCAACGAGATGACCGGCAACGACGATCCCGAGTACGCCGACATCGATCCCAAGGCCTCGTCGGTCGAGGTGCTCACCTACGCGATGCAGATGGCCGCCCTGAAGGCCGAGAATCCCGGCGACGACATCGTCACCACCCTGATCAACGCCGACATCGACGGTGAAAAGCTCTCGGACGACGAGTTCGGGTTCTTTGTGATGATGCTCGCGGTGGCCGGTAACGAGACCACCCGGAACTCCATCACGCAGGGGATGATGGCGTTCGCTGACTTCCCCGACCAGTGGGAGCTCTACAAGAAGGAGCGCCCGGAGACCGCCGCTGACGAGATCGTCCGCTGGGCCACCCCGGTCACCTGTTTCCAGCGCACCGCGCTAGAGGACTACGAACTGTCCGGCGTGCAGATCAAGAAGGGGCAACGGGTGGTGATGTTCTACCGCTCCGCCAACTTCGACGAAGAGGTCTTCGACGAGCCGTTCACCTTCAACATCATGCGAAACCCCAACCCGCACGTCGGTTTCGGCGGCACCGGAGAGCACTACTGCATCGGCGCCAACCTGGCGCGGATGACGATCAACCTGATCTTCAATGCCGTGGCCGACCACATGCCCGACCTGAAGCCCATTTCGGCGCCAGAGCGACTTCGCTCAGGGTGGCTCAACGGCATCAAGCGCTGGCAGGTCGACTACACCGGCAAGTGCCCGGTAGCGCATTGATCGATTCGAAAACGACGACGGATTCAAAGGCGACGATGGACTTCGATCTCACCGCGACACAGCAGGCCGTCGCCGACGTCGCTACTTCAGTGCTGGATCGCGATTTGAGCTGGGATGCGCTGGTCAGTGGTGGTGTGACGGCGCTGCCGGTGCCCGAGCGCCTCGGCGGAGACGGCGTGGGTCTGCCCGAGGTCGCCACCGTGCTGACCGAGGTGGGCCGCCACGGCGCCGTCACGCCCGCGCTGGCCACGCTGGGCTTCGGTGTGGTGCCCCTGCTCGATCTGGCGTCCGACGAGCAGCAGGCCCGGTATCTCGGCGGGGTGGCCGAGGGCGGTCTGTTGACCGCGGCTCTCAATGAACCGGGCACCGCACTGCCGGACAGGCCCGCCACCACGCTCGCCAACGGGCGGCTGTCGGGCACCAAAATCGGTGTCGGGTATGCCGATAAGGCGGACTGGATGCTCGTGACCGCGGACAGCGCGGTCGTGGTGGTGTCGCCGGAGGCCGACGGAGTGCAGTTGGTGCGCACGCCGACCTCGAATGGTTCCGACGAGTACACGGTCACGTTCGCCGACGTCGCGGTTGGTGGCCCCGACATCCTGGCGGGCGCCGAGGCGCGCCGGGTGAACCAGCTTGCGTTGGCGATGATCGGCGCTTACGCCGACGGACTGGTGGCCGGTGCGCTGCGCCTGACCGCTGACTACGTGGCCAACCGGAAGCAGTTCGGCAAACCGTTGTCGACGTTCCAGACCGTGGCCGCGCAGCTCGCCGAGGTGTATATCGCTTCGCGCACCATCGACTTGGCGGCCAAATCGGTCGTTTGGCGACTGTCGGAAGGCCGGGATGCCGACGACGATCTGGATGTCCTCGGATACTGGGTGACGTCGCAGGCGCCGCCGGTGATGCAGATCTGCCACCACTTACACGGCGGCATGGGAATGGACATCACCTATCCGATGCACCGGTACTACTCCACGATCAAGGACCTGACCC
>CAYNLB010000287.1:0-2437 GCA_964397935.1 uncultured Mycobacterium sp. | reverse complement strand
GCCTCGATCCGGCCGTCCAGACCCGCATCGCTCAGCAGCACCTGATACAGGCGGTCCATGAAGAGTTGAAACGGCTTGTGCTCGGCCAGCAACCGGACGACGACGGGATCGAATTGCAGCGTGCGCACCAACCGGCGGTCGCGGACGGCCATCTCAATCACGCGCACCAACAAGGCATCTCGGGCTTGAGGCCCGTCGTCGTATGCTTCGGCCTCCTCGAGCGCCGGCTCGAGCCGGCCGAGTTCGCGCTCGGTCACGGCGATGACGATCTGCTCTTTGGTCCGGAATTGGTGGTAGACGGCAGCTTTCGTTACACCGACGGCGTCAGCGATCATCTGCAGCGACGTACCGCTGACACCGTGTGTGGCGAACAGGTCCAACGCGGCGTCGAGTACCCGCGTCCGGGCCGCGCTGTGCGCGATCAGCCAGAACTGCCCACCGGTGACCGGCTGCCGTGCTGTTCCCACGCACCGAGACTAGACGACGCTATTGACCGTGGCTAGCCGATCGGCTAGCTTCGCTCACTAGCCGAGTTTTGGCGGCGATTTCGTGCGGGGAAGGGGTACCGATGTCCGACGTCGGGGGAAACGAGGCAGGCGGTCGCCAGTCCGCGCGAACCGCGCCGCGGCGGACCGACGGCGAGCTGATCCTGCTCTGGACGCTGCCGGCGGCCCTGATCCTCTGGATCGCCAGCTTTTTCTTGTTTCCCGGCTTCAATCCGCCGATGTCACCCACGATGCCGGCGGAACAGGTTGCCGCGTTCTATCGCGATCCGGCCCACCTTCCGGAGATCCGGTACAGCATGATCGTGTTCAACTGGTTTGGCGTGTGCCTCGTTCCGATTCTGGCTCTGATCGTGCTGCAGATCCGCAGAATGGCGCATCGGACACCGATCTTCTCCTACGCGATGCTGGGTTGCGCTGCCGGCGGCCCGACCCTGTTCCTCGTCGCCAACGTCTGCTGGTTGCTGGCCGCCTTTCGTCCGGAGCGGAGTCCGGAGCTGACTCAGCTGCTCAATGATTTCGGCTGGATCACCTTCACCATCCTGGTCCCGTTCCTGATCGGGCAAAGCGTGATCCTGGCCCTGGCAATCTATTTCGATGATCATGCCCGCCCGGTATTCAACCGTTGGGTGGCCCACTTCAACCTTCTGGTGGCGGCGGCGCTGGTGCCCGCGGCATTCGTCGGCCTTTCGTTGTCCGGTCCGCTGGCGTGGGACGGCGTGTTGTCGTTCTGGCTGAAGAACATCGCCATCGCCGTCTGGATCGTCGTCATGGGCGTTGTATTGGGCCAGGCGGTTTATCGTGAGCGCGCCGAGTACCGCCGGCGCGACGAAGAATTGGTTGGCGCATGAGCGCGGTGGTGACACCATCGGTAGCTGCGGCCACGCCGCCACCGGGTCCGTTGCATCGGCGCATCGTCTGGCACTGTCGCCACGACCCGAAGCGCGAGCTGTGGTTAGCCTGGGGGGCGCTGGTCGTCTTTTACAGCCTCTTCTTCCCGGTGTTCTTCGTGGTGACGCGAGTTCAGCCGCCGCCGCAGCCCGCCTGGGACCTGGCGACGCAGGTGCACTGGTTCCACCAACGTCACCTCGGGATACCTGTCGGTTTCGGCATCATTTTCGCCATCGGCGGCATGATCGCGGTGAACAACGCCCTCATCGCGTATTCGATGCGGCGAATGTCGGTCAGCCCGGCGTTCGCGTATTCGTATCTGATCATTTACTCGCTCAGTGCCATTCCCGGCATGTTGCTGCTTAACATCGCGCTGATCGTCGGGACGCTGCGGCCAGAGCGAGATCCCGAAGCGGTCGGTTGGCTCTATGACTTCGCCTTCTTGTCGTTCGACGGAACCATGGGGGTCTTCCTGATCGGCTCGCTGATTTGGATGCTCGCGATTCTGCTCGACAAGAACCGGGTGTTTCCCAAGTGGTTCGGCTATCTCAACCTGTGCAACGCGCTTACCGAGGTCGTCGTGGCACCGTGCTGGATCTTCCGGCGGGGGGTCCTTGCGTGGAATGGCCAGATCGCTTGGTGGTTGGACGTTGTCGTGTTCGGCATCTACACAGGCGTTTTCATCTACATGCTCTTTCGCATGATCCAGCGCGAGGACTTCGGTGAAGGGCCCCTCCCAGAACTCGAGCCCGATCTCGCGCGGAAAACGGCGGCTGCACAGTGACCGAGCTGGCCGAAAAGAACAAGGGCACCAGGTTCGTGCCTGGCCAGCCCGACATGTGGGTCTTCGTGTTGTTCGAGACCTTGATCTTCACAGCGTATTTCGGCTTCTACCTGTTCTACCGCGCCCGAAACTCGGAGCTTTTCCTACACTCTCAGGCACAGCTCGACCTGCGCATCGGGGTCTTCAACACCCTCATCCTGCTGCTGAGCTCCTGGTCGGTCGCGCGGTGCGTGCAGTCGTCCCGGGCCGGCGCCTACCG
>CAYNLB010000286.1:0-2488 GCA_964397935.1 uncultured Mycobacterium sp. | reverse complement strand
ATCAAGCGATACCCCGACCTGTTCCCGGACGGCTCCAAGTTGCTCTTCTCCGATTTCGATCTCGAGGCCCGGCTGGAGAACAAGTACGAGTTCCAGGCCGCACTCAAGACGCTGGGCATGCCCGCCCTCGACTTTGCGCTGGTCCGCAGCCAACGGGACCTCGAGGCGTTGAATTTCGAAAGGCCGTACGCGCTCAAGCCCGTCTACTCGCGTGGTTCACAACAGGTCCACAAGGTGGGTCCGGGGGAGGAACTCCCGCGCGGCCTGAGTTTCGAAGCCGAGAATCCGTGGATCGCGCAGGAGTGGGCCAACGGCACGAACTATTGCTCGTATTCGGTCTGCCACAACGGTCAGGTCAAAGCGCACGCCGTCTATCCGGTGCGCTATGCGATCGACGGCACGTCGTGCCTGACGTTCGAGTCCATCCAGCACGAGGGCATCACCGCATGGGTACGTGAATGCGTCAAGGCGTTCAATTTCACCGGGCAGATGGGGTTGGATTTCATCGAGGTGCCGGGGCGGGGGCTGTTCACCGTCGAATGTAATCCCCGGGCAACCAGCGGAATTCTGTTGTTCGATCCCGAAACGCGGGTCGACAAGGCGTTTTTCGGCGTAAACGACGAAGTCATCATGCCCAAGCCCGGCGCGAGCAAGATGCTGGGCCCCGGGATGCTGATGTACGGGTGGCGCAAATCGGCACTGAAGGACAACACCTTCCGCGGATTCCTGCGCGATTACCTGCGTACCGACGGGGTCATCTTCAGCCGCCGTGATCCCCGGCCGAGCCTGGCGCTGCCGCTCGCCATGGGAAACATTCTCGCCGAGGCCGCCCGCTATCGAGTGAACATCCCGGAGGCGTTCATGCACGACCACGAGTGGGACGGCAGCGCCCAACCGAGGTGATCGATGGGTGGTGTGATCAACTTCCGCGGTGCGTGCGGCAGAACTTGGTGATCCGGGCGACGCTGTCGCCGGGCCCGGTGAAGATGCCGCCGTGGCCGGCGCCGTCGATCTGGGCGAACTCGGCGGCGGGGATCAGTCGAGCCGTGGCCTCGCAGAGGGCCGGCGGAAAGAACAGGTCGTGTTCGAACGCCAGGACCAGCGTGGGCACGTCGATCGCGCGCAGATGCTCCGGGGTCGGTTCGCCGGCCGTGATCCACTGCTGCGACGCGGTCAGCTGTCCCGCGAACCCGTCCGGCCCGGTCCACCCGCTTTCGTAGCCGGCCGACAGCATCTGGTGCCAGCCCCGCACCGTCGCCGGGTCTTGCAGCATCGGCGGGTGGAGAGTGGTCAGCAATTGCTCGAAGACCAATACCTCGCGCGGCACCTCGCCGTAGCGCTCGATCAGGCCGAGTTCCATCTCGCCGACCATCGCCCCCACCGGTGAGGGCTGGAGCCCGGCGAACAAGACGAGCGCACCCACCAGCTCGGGCCGGCTGCGCAGCAGCGTCTGGGCGGTATAACAGCCCATCGAGTAGCCGACCACCGTGGCCCGCCCCACCTGGAAATGGTCGAGTATGGCGGCGGCATCGCCGGCCAGGTCGGCCACCGAGTACGGCGCCGGCGGCGCTGAGGACGGTGACAGCCCGCGCGCGTTATATGCGATGACCTGGAAGCCCGCGTCGACGAGGGATTGTGGGAGCCCGCAGATGTCCCACGTGATGATCGGCATGCCGAGGCCGCCCACGAGCAGAACGGTCGGGCCCTCACCGGATCGCCTCACAGCGAGTTCGACGCCTGGTTCCGCGACGACGAACTCGAGGCCGTCCTTCGGCGCTGTGTCCGTGGCATCACCCATTAGCGCAACGGTAGCAACGGACGCTGCGTACCTAGCTCAATCGGGTCATGTCCGGCGATCCTGCGATGGCGCACTTTCGGCCATGCTCGCCGTCTTCCGATTCGCGCCGCCAGCAGCCCGCAGCGCTGCGGCGACGATCGTACGTGCCGCCTCAAGAACTCACCCGGCGTTTTCTTGGGCGCATTGCTCCTTGAGCCCGGGGATCATTTCCGGGGCGTAGACAAAGATCGCCGACTCAACCTCCCACTCCGCCTGTTCCTTGTTCATCGGCGTCGTGTCGGTCACCATCTGCATCAGGGATCTCGCGGTTGCCAACGGATCGGGCGAATTACGGACCTGTTCGGCGAACCACCGCCCCTCGGCGACCATATGGCAATCGTTGAAATCGGCCCCGTGAACTAGATTCTTCTGAGCCAACAGGTTGATGTATTGCTGATCCTGGGTGGTCAAAGTGCAGTCTGCCGCCGCTCGCGGCGCTGCCAGGACGAGATGACTCAGCATCGCAACCACGAAAACAACGCCGGCAGCCCACGCCGATAACCCACGCCTGGGCGTGCGTGGAGAGATGACTGTCATTTCTTGGGTTCCACTTCGGGCGGGAAAGCTACTTCTCACCAACGCAAGCCAAGCCGCGAATGCCTCACCCAGCTAGTGCCGAAAGTCATTGCCGGGAGCCGATGAAAGTCATAT
>CAYNLB010000285.1:0-2489 GCA_964397935.1 uncultured Mycobacterium sp. | reverse complement strand
CCGAGATGCTCAAGGGCGGCGTCATCATGGACGTCGTCACCCCGGAGCAGGCCCGGATCGCCGAGGGCGCCGGCGCCGTCGCCGTCATGGCGCTGGAACGGGTGCCCGCCGACATCCGCGCCCAGGGCGGGGTGTCTCGGATGAGCGATCCCGACATGATCGAACGCATCATCTCCGCGGTGACCATCCCGGTAATGGCCAAAGCGCGTATCGGGCACTTCGTCGAGGCGCAGATTCTGCAAAGCCTCGGCGTGGACTACATAGACGAATCCGAGGTGCTGACCCCCGCCGACTACACCCACCACATCGACAAGTGGAAGTTCACAGTGCCGTTCGTGTGCGGGGCGACCAATCTCGGTGAGGCGTTGCGACGCATCAGCGAGGGCGCGGCCATGATCCGGTCCAAAGGCGAAGCCGGTACCGGAGACGTTTCCAACGCAACCATGCACATGCGGGCCATCAGCGGTGAGATCCGTCGGTTGACGTCGCTGTCGGAAGACGAGTTGTACGCGGCGGCAAAGGACTTGCAGGCGTCCTACGAGCTTGTCGTCGAGGTGGCCCGGGCCGGCAAGCTGCCGGTCACACTGTTCACCGCCGGCGGCATCGCGACTCCCGCTGATGCGGCCATGATGATGCAGCTCGGCGCCGAGGGCGTGTTCGTCGGCTCGGGCATCTTCAAGTCGGGCGCCCCCGAGCACCGCGCTGCGGCGATCGTCAAGGCCACCACGTTCTACGACGATCCCGACGTGCTGGCCAAGGTGTCGCGCGGCTTGGGTGAGGCGATGGTGGGCATCAACGTCGACCAGGTTGCCCAGCCGCATCGTCTGGCCCAGCGCGGCTGGTAAGAACGATTCGTGTCGATCGAGCAGATTCTTGATCTCGAGCAACTCGAGATCAACATCTACCGCGGGGGCGTGTTCAGCCCGGATTCCGGTTATTTTCAGCGCACCTTCGGCGGCCATGTGGCGGGCCAGTCGCTGGTGTCCGCGGTGCGCACGGTCGAGCCCGACTTCTTGGTGCACTCGCTGCACGGCTACTTCATCCGTCCCGGAGATGCCAAGTCGCCCACGGTGTTCATCGTCGAACGCCTCCGCGACGGCGGCTCGTTCTGCACCAGGCGGGTCAACGCCATACAGCATGGCGAGACCATCTTCTCCATGTCGGCGTCGTTCCAGAACGACCAGGAAGGCATCAACCACCAGGACGCGATGCCTTCGGCCCCGCCACCGGACGGCCTGCCGGGGCTGAACTCGATGAAGGTGTTCGACGACGCCGGCTTCCGGCAGTTCGAAGAGTGGGACGTCCGCATCGTGCCGCAGGATCGCCTGCAGCGACTGCCCGGCAAAGCCTCCCAGCAGCAGGTGTGGTTCCGCCACCGCGACCCGCTGCCAGATGACCCGGTGCTGCACATCTGCGCGCTGGCCTACATGAGCGACCTCACGCTGCTGGGATCGGGCCAGGTCACCCACCTCGACGAGCGCGAACACCTGCAGGTGGCGTCGCTGGACCACGCGATGTGGTTCATGCGGATGTTCCGAGCCGACGAGTGGTTGCTGTACGACCAGTCCTCGCCGTCGGCCTGCAGCGGCCGCGCGCTGTGCCAGGGCAAGATCTTCAACCGGTCCGGTGAGATGGTCGCGGCGGTCATGCAGGAGGGCCTGACCCGCTTCCCCCGCGGATACCTGCAGAACCGGCAGTGAGCGCGTTGCGGATCGGAGTCTTGGCGCTGCAGGGCGATACCCGTGAGCACCTGGCGGCGCTGGGTGAAGCCGGGGCAGAGGCGGTGCCGGTGCGCCGGCGGGGCGAGCTCGAGGCGGTCGACGCGCTGGTGATTCCCGGTGGGGAATCCACCACCATGAGCCACCTGCTGCTCGACCTCGATCTGCTCGAGCCGTTGCGCGTGCTGCTGGCCGATGGGCTGCCGGCTTACGGGGCCTGTGCGGGCATGATCCTGCTGGCCAGCGAGATCCTCGACGCCGGCGCGGGCGACCGGCAGGCGCTGCCCCTGCGCGCGATCGATATGACGGTGCGGCGCAATGCTTTTGGCCGGCAGATCGACTCCTTTGAAGGCGATGTCACGTTCGCGGGCTTGGCCGACCCGGTGCGCGCGGTGTTCATCCGCGCGCCCTGGGTCGAGCGGGCCGGTGACGCGGTGCGGGTCCTCGCGCGTGCCGCGGGGCATATCGTCGCGGTGCGGCAAGGCCCCATGCTGGCGACGGCGTTTCACCCGGAGATGACCGGTGACCGTCGCATTCACCAGTTGTTCATCGACATCGTCAAAGGCCGGGTCTAGGAATCGAGACAGGCGCCCCAACTGTCACGCAAGTCAACGGAGGGAAAGGACCGACTCTTCGCCCGCCTCATAGTGACAACCCGGGCGGTGGGCGGCGGTCCGGATCGGGTGACAATCGCCCGGATCGGCGCCGAGGCCGCGATTAACCCGAAGTTCCCCCTGATGGGTTGACGGGTGGGCGTTGACCTGCGGGTTT
>CAYNLB010000284.1:0-2506 GCA_964397935.1 uncultured Mycobacterium sp. | reverse complement strand
CCCACGATTGCCACACCATAGATGGGGTGTGGCCCCGACTCGGAGGTTCGACGCCGATCACCACGGTCCGGGTGCAATGTCAGCACCGCAGGATACCTATTTCTTCGGTTGACCAGACGTTGCCTGGAACCGGAACTCGACGACATCGCCATCGGCCATCACGTAGTCCTTGCCCTCCATTCGGACCTTGCCGGCCGCCTTGGCCGCCGCCATGGAGCCGGCGGCGATCAGGTCGTCATAGGACACGATCTCGGCCTTGATGAAGCCCTTCTCGAAGTCGGTGTGGATAACCCCGGCGGCCTTGGGCGCGGTATCGCCTTGGTGGATAACCCACGCCCGCGCCTCTTTCGGACCCGCCGTCAAGAACGTCTGCAGCTTGAGCGTGTGAAAACCCGCCCGCGCCAGCGCGTCGAGCCCACGCTCGGCCTGTCCGATCGACTCCAGCAGCTCTGCGGCCGACTCGTCGTCGAGTTCGTTCAACTCCGATTCGATGGCCGCGTCGAGGAAGACCGCGTCGGCGGGCGCGACGAGCCGGCGCAGTTCCGCGATTCGCGCAGCATCGGTCAACACCGTCTCGTCGGCGTTGAAGACATACAGGAACGGTTTGGTGGTCAGCAGGTTCAGCTCACGCAGCGGTGAGGCATCCACATCGGCACCGAATAGCGTCTTCCCGCCGTTGAGTACCTGCTGCGCACTTACCGCTGCCTCGTATACCGGCTTGCGCTCTTTGTTGTTGCGGGCTTCCTTCTCCAGCCTGGACGCTGCTCGCTCCAGGGTCTGCAAGTCGGCCAGGATCAGTTCGGTCTCGACGACCTCGATATCGGACTTGGGATCCACCTCTCCGGCGACGTGCGTCACATCATCGTCGGAGAACACCCGGACCACCTGGCAGATGGCGTCGCATTCCCGGATGTGGGCCAGGAACTTGTTGCCCAGGCCCGCCCCCTCGGAAGCACCCTTGACCAGACCGGCGATGTCGACGAAAGTCACCGGCGCCGGAACGATGCGCTCGGATCCGAACAGCTCCGCCAGCTTGTCCAGGCGCGCATCGGGCAGCGGGACGACACCCTCATTGGGTTCGATCGTCGCGAACGGATAGTTGGCCGCCACCACGTTGTTGCGGGTCAGCGCGTTGAACAGGGTCGACTTGCCGACGTTGGGCAAACCCACTATTCCCAGGCTCAGGCTCACAGGGAACCAAGTCTAGGCGGCGCGGCCACGGGCACGGTTCCTGGCGCGAAGGCATGCCACGCCAGACGCTGTGCCCGGGCATATACGGGTCTTTGGGGTCATTGCCGGTACGGTCTAAATGTGTCAGCACAGCGGCCAAGGTCGACGGTGGAGGCTTCCCATCGCTCGATCCACCCAGATATTCCAGGTGCGCCCTGGTACGCAGCGCTGCTTATCGCCGTCACCGCGACTGCCATCGGCTACGGAATTGACGCCGGTCACAAGGAGCTGACCCACGTCTTCGCCGGCTGCTATATAGCCGGCTGTGTGGCAGCGGTGCTGGCGGTGCGCCAGGACGGCTTGTTCACCGCGATCATCCAGCCGCCGCTGATACTTTTCTGCGCGGTGCCGGGCGCCTATTGGTCGTTCCATGGACGCAAAATCGGCCATCTCAAGGACGTATTGATCAACTGCGGCTATCCGCTCATCGAGCGCTTCCCGCTGATGCTGGGCACCGCCGGCGGCGTGCTGCTGATCGGACTGGGCAGATGGTATTTCGGAACGTCACAGCCGACGGCCACGGCGGCGAACGCATCTAACGGCACGGCTACCAGCACCACCGACGTGAAGTCGTTCGTCGGCGGTGTCGTCGCGAAACTGCACACGATGCTGCGACCCGATGTCGACGCGGAGGACACCGACGAGGCACCCGGCGCGGAGGCGCGGCGAAGTCGCACGGCCGGCTCTGCGTCGAAGGCCCGCCGAGAGACACGCAGCGGTCGGCCGGCCACGCGTTCGGACCGAACTCGCTCCCGGCGCCGTCGACAGCTACCGGACGACACGCAGGAACCGGCCGAGCGTCCGCGGCGCCCCAGTCGCAGGAGCGCGGTGCCTGGCCGCGATTACGACGCGGGCGAACCACCCCGGCGGCCGCGGCGCCGGCCCCGGCCAGAGACCGATCCGGACGTGCGTGGCCAACCGCCCCGGGAAGCCGGTCGTGAGCCGCGCGCGCGCCGCAGCCCCTACGAGCGGCCGACGCCCCGAAGCAGCCGTTTCGATGGCTACGACATGTACGACCCGCCTGGACCGCCGGCGCATTCCGGCCGCTACGACGCCTACGAGCGGTACGACCGCTATGAGCCGCCCTATGAACCGCGACGCCGGCGCCCCACATCCAACGGCGCCAACCCGACGCATCACCCCATCTCGCAGGTGCGTTACCGCGAGACCGCCTTCCCAGAGTCCTGGGCCGGTCCGCATGCCGAGCGCCGGGACCAATCACGGGCGCGTGGCCGGCCCCCGGCGGAGTTCTGGGAATACGACATCGAGGACTAGT
>CAYNLB010000283.1:0-2522 GCA_964397935.1 uncultured Mycobacterium sp. | reverse complement strand
GCGCTTGGTTGCGACGTAGAGATGAACGCTGCCGAACCCGCCGACCGATTCCTCCCACACGTCCAAGCCGAACCGGTCGAACAGCACTGGCATGTCACGGATTACGTCACCGGATCGCTTCCACATCTCGACGAGCAAGGAGCCCAGGCGGTTGCCGTCGCGAGGATGGCCGACATCGACCATCACGATTCGGCCTCGTGGGCGCAGCACCCGGCATAGCTCCGACATCGCCCGTTGGCCATCGGGATAACCGCTGAAGGACATCGTGTTGACCACGGTGTCGAACGATTCGTCGGGATAGGGCAGCTCCTCAACGTTGGCCCGCACCAGCTCGGCCGCGACGCCCGCCCGCGCAAGGTTGCGCCGCGCGACGCCCACCATGCGCTCGTTCAGGTCCACACCGTGGGTCTCGAAGTCGCCGGCATAGCGTGTCAGTAGCCACCCGGTGCCGAACGAGACCTCCAGCACGCGCGGGCCGCGAATGTGCGGGAGCGCTGAGCTGAGCCAGCGTTGCCAGACGGGCAGCAGCTTGACCGCGACGTCGTAGGGGCGGGCCAGTCGTGAATACCAATGATCGAACCGTGCGGTGAAAGCCTGTTTGTCACTGGGCTCCTGCGCGTAGCGCCTGCCATGCCGGCTCATCGCCGCTCCTCCCTCGATCGTTGGCACCGCGGAGGCCGAGTTACCGCACGATCGCATCGGTGACCAGGAGGTACGTCAGGATCGACAGGATGTCCTGGATGATGGTCGCCAGGGGTCCCGATCCAAACGCCGGATCCAGCCGAAACCACGACAGCAGCCAGGGCAGGGCCATTGCGATCCAGGTCGAGATCGTGCACGCGGCCAGCAGCGCAATCGAAACCGCCAGTGATACCGCGCTGTTGCCCCACAACAGCAACGTGATCGGATACAGCACAACGGCGATGAGCATGCCGATCAGGAAACCGGTCGCCAATTCGCGCAGAGCGACACTGCGAATGGTGACACCGATGGACATCCCACGAATAACGAGCGCCTCGGTCTGGGTGCCCACCGCGTCGGCGAGGTAGACGATTCCGGGAATGAAGAACGCGATCAGGAGTTGCTGCCGCAGCTGCTGCTCGAACAGGTTGACCACCCCGGCCGCGACCATTGCTCCAATGGTGCCGATCAGGAGCCAGGGCAGGCGGTGCCACAACCGCCGAAGGACGGGTTCCTCGCTGGCCGATCGCGCACTGTCGGTCGAAGAGAGATAGCCCGCCAGGCGGGCGAAGTCCTCGTCGTGTTCTTCAAGCAGCACCGAGATCAACTGCTGCGGAGCGATGAGCCCGGCCCAGCTACCGTCGCCGTCGATCACAGCCAGCCCGGGCTCATCGTGACCCAGCGCCTCCCACAGCACCTCTTCCTGGTTCTGGTGTCCCGCGATGATCGGAGGATCGGGGTCCATCACGTCTGCGACAACCGCATCCGGAGGGGACGCCCACAATCGTTCCACCGTGACCAGTCCGACCACCCGATCGTCGACACAGACGGCCGTTACAGCGGCACTCGAGAACTGCTGTCCACGGACACGCGCGAGGAAATCGTCGACCCGTTCGTCCGGCCGCGCCACCGGGACCGAGCGGGTGGCGTGGGCGGCGGCCGTCCCGAGTACGGAATCGTCGGCCAGGGAGCCGGTGGTTACACTCACCGCCGCACCGTAACCCGGGTCGCGGGAACGCACCAGGCCGATAGAGTGTCACCATGTCCGACGCCGATCGAGAATGGGCCATCGAGCACAATGGACGAATCCGGGCGGCTCGCACGCCGGCGGGCCAGCGCCTGACTGCGGGTGGTGACTGAGACGGCACCGCAACTTCAACCGCTCTATCTGCTGGCGGACAGTCAGCTGCTGTTCTGGAAGCGGCAGGGCCGACCGCTTCTCGACACAGCCCTTGATGGATTGGCCCGCGACACACCACTGCGTGCGGCCTACATCGGCGCCTCCAATGGGGATCGTCCGGAGTTCTACGAGATCTTCGAGGCGGCGATGGATGAGATCGGAATCACCGACCGTCGCATGATCGACTCGTCGTTCGGCCCCGACGATCGCGCCTTCCTGGAGCGTGCCCAGTTGATCGTCCTCGCGGGCGGCGATGTGCGTCTCGGCTGGAACACTTTCGAGCAAACCGGCATGAAGGATGTGATCCTGGACCGGTACGTCCAAGGGGCGGTCCTGGTGGGCGTTTCAGCCGGCGCGGTCCAGCTCGGACGCTGCGGAATCGTCGAGGCGCCGGGATCACCCGCGCCCGAGCTGCTCGAGGTGTTCAAGCTCGTCCCCATGGTCATCGACACGCACGACGAGCGGGCCGAGTGGGCGCGGCTGTCGCGCACGATTCAGTCGCTGGCGGGAGCGGCGACCGGGCTCGGAATCCCCTCCGGTGGCGGAGTCATCGTGCACGACGATGCCAGCATCGAGCCCCTACGGCGTCCCGTGAACGAATTCCGTTTCGAGGAAAACCACATCAAACACTCGCTGTTGTACGCCGAAGAGGACGACTGAC
>CAYNLB010000282.1:0-2549 GCA_964397935.1 uncultured Mycobacterium sp. | reverse complement strand
TGCAGCAGCACCGCCGCGGGGCGATCGGCGATGCGGGCATAGCCGTCGGCCGCGCCGGTGGCAACACCTTCGAACAGCGCCAGCACGCCACGCATGCGTGGAACGGTGTCCAGTGCCGCCACGAAGTGCATCTCCGAAGTGCCGGGGTTGGCGAAGCACACCTCGACGCCGCCGTCGACCAGGGTATTGATCAGGGCCTGGGCACCGTTCACTTTGCCTCCAGTCTGAAAACGCGCTCGGCGTTGCCGTGCAGGAAGTCGCGACGCGCGTCGTCGCTGAGCCCCAGTTCGTCCAGCCCCGCCAGCGCCCGGGCGGGAGAGATCATCGGATAGTTGGTGCCGAACAAGACTTTGCGTTGTCCGGTACCGGTTTTCATGAACCTGACCAGCTCTTCGGGCAGCCGTTTGATGGTGTAGGCCGACGTATCGATGTAGACGTTCTCGTGCTTGCGGGCGACGGCGACCATCTCTTCTGTCCACGGATAGCCGACGTGGCCGCACACGATCACCAGCTCCGGGAAATCGAGGGCCACCTGGTCGATGTAGGGGATCGGGCGTCCGGTCTCCGATGGCCGCAGCGGACCGGTGTGGCCGACCTGGGTGCAGAACGGCACCCCGGCCTGGACGCACTCGGCGAACAGCGGATAGTAGCGGCGATCGGTCGGCGGGGCGTTCCACAACCAGGGCACCACCCGCAGGCCGACGAATCCGCCGTCGCGCACCCGCCGCCGCAGCTCCCGAACCGCATCCATCGGACGGTCCAGGTCGACGGTGGCCAGCCCGGCGAATCGGTTGGGATGCAACCGGATCCACTGCGCGACCTCATCGTTGGAGATCAGGTCCTGACCGTTCGGCCCACGCCACGCGCTGAGCAAACCCAGTTCGACGCCGGCGGCGTCCATCGACGCCACCGTCGCCTCGATCGGGATATCGGTGTCCGGAATGGACCCGCCGATCCAGCGCCGCAGCGAGGAAAGCATGTCACTGCGCAGAAACCGCGCAGTCGGATGTTGCATCCACACATCGATCGTCATCGCCGTCGACTGTAAACCTAACCGCCCAGCACGGCGCGGGCGACGGCATGCGTCCGCTGCGCGTGGCCGCCGCCGAACAGCACGACATGCGCCAGCAGCGGGAACAGCTGGTGCAACCCGATTCGGTTGCGCCAGCCGGCTCTCAGCGGTCGCACTGCCTGGTAGCCGGCGAGGATGGCGTCGTAGTGCGGGCAGCCGAACAGCGCGAGCATCGCCAGATCGGTCTCGCGATGACCGGCGTGCGCGGCCGGGTCGATCACCACCACCCCGTCGGGCGTCCACATCACGTTGCCGCCCCACAGATCGCCGTGCAGCCGTGCCGGGCGGTCATCGTCATCGAAGTGGCCCGCACGGCAACGTGCCACGATCGAGTCGATCGCGGCCCGGGTCGAGGCGTCGAGCCGGGCCGCCGCCAACTCGGCCATCGGCGCCAGCCGCTCCTCGGCGTAGAAGTCGCCCCAGCGTCGGTGCTGCCGCAGCGACATCGGCAGCGGCTGCGATAGCGGCCCGAAGAACCCCGGCCCGTCCCATCCGTCGGGCCCGGCGCCGAACGCGGGGGCACCCGCGTCGTGGGTGACGGCCAGTCGGCTGCCGAACGCGTGCGCCGCTTCGGGGCCCGGCGGCACCGATTGGAGGCGCCGCAGGGTCAGGCTGGATTCGTCGACGGAGACGACCTGCGCGCACGGTGCGCCGCCGTCGACACCGGAGAGCCATCGCAACCCTGCGGCTTCCCAGGCGAAGTAGTCGGGGGGCGCGCCGGGGTGGCGCTTGACGAAGTCGGCCAATGACTGCGTCAGGCGGTTGCGTGGGCGGTATGCACGTCGTCGGCGGGCCGCGCCTCCGTTTGCTCCTTGGCCCAACGGTAGTCGGGTTTGCCCGCCGGCGACCGTTTCACCTCGTCGACCAGCCAAAGGCTGCGCGGCACTTTGTATCCCGCGATCTCTGAACGCACGAACCGGTCGAGTTCAGACAGCGACGGCCGGGTTCCCGGCCGGGGCTGCACCACAGCGGCCACGTGTTGTCCGTAACGGGGATCGGGCACACCGACCACCAAGGCATCGAAGACGTCGGGATGGCCCTTGAGTGCGCCTTCGACCTCTTCGGGGTAGATCTTTTCGCCGCCGCTGTTGATCGACACCGAACCGCGGCCCAGCATGGTGACGCTGCCGTCTTCCTCGACCAGTGCGTAGTCGCCGGGGATGGCATAGCGCACGCCGTTGAAGGTCTTGAATGTCTCGGCCGTCTTCTTCTCGTCCTTGTAGTAACCGACCGGTATGTTGCCCTTCTTGGCGATCAGGCCGCGCACGCCCGAGCCGGGCTGGACCTCGTTGCCTTGCTCGTCGAGGACCACGGTGCGGTGGTCGATGGTCACGCGCGGGCCGCCACCCTGCGGCGCGTCCTTGGCGACGATGCTGGTCCCGCCGAAGCCGGTCTCCGAGGAGCCGATGGAATCGGTGATGACCCGGTTGGGCAGCAGCTCGAGCAGCTTCTCCTTGATGCTCGGCGAGAACAGCGC
>CAYNLB010000281.1:0-2614 GCA_964397935.1 uncultured Mycobacterium sp. | reverse complement strand
GACGCCCGGTTGGAAGGGATCACCAATGAGCACTTCGTCAACCCCGGTCAACCATCATGCCGGTCAGCCCGGCTTTGCCGGGCCGATCGGACTGGTCGCCGGGCTCGCCATGCTCGTCTTTGGGCGCGCTGCCGCAGGCCTGGCGGCCGACCTAGCGTCGGTGTCGGAGGCAGACCGGGTTGTCGACATCGGTTGCGGCCCGGGCAACGCGGTCAGAGCAGCCGCCCGTCGTGGAGCGCGGGTGACCGGCGTGGATCCGGCACCGGTAATGCTGCGGCTCGCCCGGGCGCTGACGCGCAACCGACCCGGCATCACGTGGAGCCACGGCGCCGCGGAAGACCTGCGGCTGCCAGACGGTTCAGCGACAGTTGTGTGGTCGCTGGCGAGTGTGCACCACTGGCAGGATGTCACCGCGGGACTCGCCGAAATCCAGCGCGTGCTGTCCCCTGGAGGGCGATTCCTCGCCATCGAGCGAAGGGTGCGTCCCGGCGCCACCGGGCTCGCCAGTCATGGGTGGACCGACCAACAGGCCGAGTCCTTTGCGGCCCAGTGCCGCGCGGCTGGGTTCAACGATGTGCGCATCGAGACATACACGCCCCGCCGACGTGCCCTCAAGGTGGTCACCGCCATCCGACCATGAGTACCCCACCGAAAATGGAAAGTAAATCTGGACAACCTGGACCGGGATCGTCCTCACCTATATTGCGAACTGGACTCACCGGGATGCTTCAAAGAGCCGACAGTTTCGCCTGAGCGGCTTGCCGACGGGCAAGATTTGGGAACCAATTTTGGAACATAACGCCGTGAAACTGGCTCAAATCGGTGCGACACGGCACGACCAGTGAGACGTGCTATCACCTTGGACCTGGACTTTTGAGACCGAATGGCCCGTGGAAAACTCCTGGTGCATAGCTCATAACCCAGCGATAGCCAGACGACGCAGTCGGCTTATCCAGCCCAGGGGAGACATCTATTGCCCTTCATCGTCCCAGCCCGCCCCGGCGCGCGCGTTCGGCAAAGGCATCGAGTGCGGCGATGACCTCTGGCGAGCGCCAGACGCGGCTGCGTGGGCCCGAGCTGGTCTCGATGATGATGCCTGCCTCCGACAAGGGTTCGAGGTATCGGCGCGCGTGCTTCGAGTCGATGTTCAACTCCTCGGTTAGCAGTGCTGTGTTGATGACCGGGCGGCGCAGTAGAAGATCGGCGATCTGCCACATGGCGGAATCGCTACGTGCGGTGATCTTGTCGTTCCACTCTGCGCGCATGGCGTGCAATTCACTGACCAACTCACGAGCGTTGAAGACCGCCGCGACAGCCGCCTCCGACACGCGGCGGACAATCGGGGCGGGGTCGCCCTCCCGGTAGGCGGTCAGCGCGGCGAAGTAGGAGTTGGTGTCGGTCAGTAGCCCAGCCGATACCGGGACGGTGACGTTTCGCGTCAACCCTTTGCGGCGCAACATCGCCTGGATCAGTGCCCGGCCTGTGCGACCATTGCCGTCGGTGAAGGGGTGGATCGTCTCGAATTGCGCGTGCGCCAGCGCGATTTGCGCTAGCGCCGGAATGTCGTCGCGCTGCGCGAAGCGGAACAAGTCGTCGATGGCTGCTACGACGCGGCTGTGGTGCGGTGGCACGAACATGGCGCCGCGTGGACCGTGGGTGCCCCCGCCGATCCAGACTTGCTCTTCACGCCACCGGCCGGCGGATTTCGGGTCGACGTCGCGCGTCAGCGCCGTGTGCATCGCCAGGATCGCGTCGGCGTCGATGTTGTCCGCGAGGTTGATCGCGGCGACCATCGCTGCGGTGTTGGCGACGATGACCTTGGCGTTGGCGGTTGTCTTGGCCCCCGGCAGCTCGGCCTCGGCAATGGCCCGCGCCGATGCCGTCAGGTTCTCGATGTTTGAACTGGCTGCGGACTCGGTTCGCAACAGGACCGACGAGAACGGCGCGATCTCGCCGCCGAGCTCGGCGTCGAACCGGGTGACCTCGCGGCTGGCGTCCCCGGCGTCGGCGAGCACGTCGGATGGCAGGTTGACGGTCAGGTCGGCGATGTTGGCGCTGATCGCCGCCTTGTAGTTGCCCTGCTGTCGTTGCGCCGCGCGCACATATGCTGCTGCGGGCGAGACGTCCCAAGGCAGCGTCTCGTACTTGACCGCGGTGCCGGTAAGTGGGTCCATTCCACGAGCTTACACCCAGTTAGATATATAAGTGGGTGTAAGTGTCGTCGTTGCACCCACTTATCCGCGGCGTCGACACGGCGGCGACTGCATCGTCGGGCTGCGACTTGGGCCGACCTCATTGCCTCAGTGCGACGGGTGACCAACGGGCAGGTTACGTCCCACAACGCCGCATACCTCAGCGGCGTGCAGTTAGCATCACTTGCGGCTTCCCGAGAGGCGTCTTGCCGGCGTCGTATCGCCTGACGATCAAACCCCCGTTGTGCCAAGAGTGTGCCAAGACAGGCCGACACAGCCCGACACATCGTGGACAGGGCGGAAATCAAACAGCCGCTGAGCTGGGCATTTGCAGACACCATCGCACTGTGCGAAACACCGTAGACCGTACGGCTCGGATTTACACACCAGCGGTCGGCGGTTCGATACCGTCCGCGCCCACC
>CAYNLB010000280.1:0-2681 GCA_964397935.1 uncultured Mycobacterium sp. | reverse complement strand
CCGAGTTGGTCTGCCAGCAGATCGGTGAACTCGCCTGCCCGCGCCGGACCGTCCAGCGCGAACAGCGCGGCGGTGGCACGGTCACCGTCGTCGTAGTGCCGCACCAGGATTGGCACACCTTGGACGGGTCCCGCACGCACCTCATCGAACGCGTCCTCGTCGGTGATGTCGTCGCCGAGATAGACCGGCGTCAGGGGGCCTGACGTGGGCTCGGGTAGGTGATCGATCACCCAGCGCAGCGTCTTGCCCTTGTCCCAGTCCAGATCCGGACGCAGCTCGATGACCTCGCGACCGGTGGTCACTCGAAGCCGGTCGCGCCGGCCCGCGGCGTGCACGGCGGCCGCCACTTCGCCGATGCGGTCCCGGGCGGCGTTGCGGTAGTGGACGGCAACGCCAAATCGCTTGTGCTCCACCACAACACCGGGAATCGACCCCAGTCGCTCGCGGAGCTCGCCGGCCGCCTGTCCCAGCACCGGTATGGCCGCCGCCGCGGCCTCGTTCTGGTGGTGCGTTCCGTCGGGTGCGGTCAGCTCGAAACCGTGACTGCCGGCGTACCAGATGCCGGGCACGCCAAGGCGCTCGGTCACGTCGGCGAGGTCGCGGCCGGACAGCACCGCGACCGGGCACCGCGCGGCCAACTTCCGTAGCGCCTCGGTCGCGCCGGCGACGGGTCTGGCCGCGTCCGGATCGTCGACGATGTCCGACAGGGTGCCGTCGAAGTCGAAGAACACGGCCGGCCGGCGGGCGCCGAGATCGTTGCAAGCCGCCAGCGCGTCGGGCAGTTGCGAAATCCGCAGGTCGCCGGTACGCACGGTGATTTCATGCAGGTCGGTGATCACCGCGTCAGCGCCGGAGTCACGCAGTGCGTCGTCGTGCCCCGCCCGGACGACACCGATCACCAGCGCGAACCCACCGGCACGCCCGGCCTCGACGCCGGCGGCATCGGTGGCGACGACGACGCACCGGCCCGGCCGCACCGCCAGGCGCTCGGCCTGCCCGACCGGGTCCTCGGCGCCGAATATCGCGACGCCAACCCCGATCTGCCGGAGTTGCCGGATCAGCGGATCGGCGCCGCGGGCTGCGGCGCCGCCGCCGAACAGCACCGCATCATGGCGGCGCGGGTCGATGATGACCGGCCCCAACTTTGGCATGACCAACCCTCTCACGATGGTCGGCCCCGCCGAGACCGGGTCAGTGCCGCGCTTTTCCCGGCGCCGGAGGGTACGCCCGCAGCGGGCGGTTGGGGATCGCGCGCGACGAACGCCTGCGGCGGTGATCGCTGAACAGCAGCACGGAGTCGCCGCTGAGCGCCACCAGGCGCGCCATGCCGAGCTCGATAGCCGCGGCCAGCTGCTTGACGTCGAACGCGGCATCGTCCTCGGCGGTGATGCCGAAGATCAGTTCGTCGTCATAGTTGAGCACCGCGACCCCGGTGCGCAGTTGCACGGCGGTCGGCGGGACCGGCAGCAAGCGCTCCATCGTCTGACCCATCAGCCGTAGCCGGTGGCGCGGCCCGGCCACGTTGGTCGCCAACGTCACCATGCCGCGCTGCGGAAGTCGGGAGAACACCTGCATGACGCTGCTGCGCACCATCGTCGGCAAGGAATCGATCGCCGACTCCACGATGGATTGCGGGCGGTCGGATTGCCGGGCCCGGCTGTGCACGGTCCGCAATCGCTGCACCGGGTCGTCATGGTCGACCGGCAGATACGGCGCCCTGACCGAACGGACCGCCGTCGACACCAGCGCCCGCAGCGAGTCCGCCCGTGGCTCTTCGCCGCGGGCGAGCAGGACCGTCCGGAAGCCCTCGGTGATGGCGGCGAGCGCCACGTCATCAGCGGTCACGCCGAACTTGCGGCAGACGTCGTCGACGTCGGCGATCTGCACTCGTACCGTGCCGTACCGACGCAGGGCGGTGACCCGGTCGAGCGACGATGTCCGGGTCGCGGGCCAAATCGCCCCGACGACGGCGCTGGTGACGGAGCCGGCAATCGACGAAGCCCGCCATAGCGCATCGACCCATCTCGGGTTCTCCGCTGGCGGCGGCGAAAACCGTTGGGCGCCTGTGTGATTGGCGAAGATACTGGTGTCGGCGTCGTCGCAGAGCCTGGTGAGCAGACGGGCTGCCGAGTCGCCGTCGAGCAGGCAGTGATGGGCCTTCATCAGGATCGCCCACCGGTTGCCTTTCAGTCCCTCGAGGACCCAGCATTCCCACGGTGGCAGGCCCGGGTCGAGGGGACGCTCGCACGCATCGGCAATGACCCGGGACAGCTCGGCCTCATCGCCCGGGCGGGGAATCGCTACCCGGCGTACATGCTGGGCGAGGTCGAATTCCGGAAAGTCCATCCATTCCCGGTTGATCGGGTGCGGCCGCAGCAACTGTGTGCATCGCGGTATCGACAGAATCCGCTCTTTCAGCAATCTTTCGAGCAGTTCGTGGGCGGGCACCGCCCCGTGAACGACGGCGACCGCGCCGATCGACAGGCTCGCGTGCCGGTCCGGATCTTGAGCTTTGAGAAAAGCCGTATCCAGTGTCTGCGCCATGCTCAGCCCCCCGCGGTCGGTGTTCGCCCCGGTACCAGTCTCTGGGCAGCGTGTGATACGCGGTAGGTCCGCAACGTTAAGAACGTGTTGGGAAGTTGAAGATGCGTTGAACAACCCGCAGTCTATCGAACGTATAT
>CAYNLB010000279.1:0-2712 GCA_964397935.1 uncultured Mycobacterium sp. | reverse complement strand
AACGGGTGAGGCGCCCGCCGCCGCCACGGTGTCGGCCATCGTGACGGCGGCAGGGTCTCTCCCGGGTTCTCAGGTATGCGGGGACGGCTGCGCCGGCGCAGCCGGTGCCGGCGGCTGCCCGGGCGGTTGGCCCGGGCCGAGACCCCCGCCCGGCGGCGGTGGCGGCGGCCGCAGGCCATGCGGTGCCCCCGGGTGCGGACCCGGCATCGGGCCTCGGGCGTGATCCAGCGGTTGCGCCATCATCGGCCGCGGCCCGGGGGGTGGTGGCGGGCCCGCAGGCCCGACACTGACGATCCAGGCGAAAGCGATCGCTGCGACGGTGCCGGCCGCGCCTACCAGCAAGCCCGCCAGCCCGGCGCCGATCAGCACGGGCGTGGAGTGCCGGCGGCGCTCATGCCCCTGATGGGTGACCGCCGATGGCGGCGGAGCGGGGCTCGCGACCGCCGCCGGGTCGGGGTGGGCATTGATGTCATTGTCGTTGGTGGTCATGTCGCTCCTTAACGTCGATCGGTTGTCGGTAACCCGGACGCTAGGGGCCGTACTTGAAGTGAATCTGAAGAAGAAACCCGGCGTGCTTCAGGTTGATCTCAGAACCTGAGCCGACAATGGGGGCATGACGGATGGTCCGCGCACCGGTACCCGCGGCGGCAGGGTCAACCGATTCAGCGTCGGCACACCGCGGGTGTTGGTGGTCGAAGATTCCGAGACCATCCGGGAAATGGTCAGCGAAGCGCTCACCGATGTCGGCTACCACGCCGATGCCCGCTGCGACGGCGATGGGTTGGAAGACGTGCTCGACGGCCTGCGGCCCGACCTGGTAGTGCTCGACGTGATGTTGCCGGGGCGCGACGGATTCGCCCTCGTCGACGTCATCCGGGAATGGGGGGATGTCGGGATCGTGCTGATCACGGCCCGTGACGGCCTCCAGGATCGCGTGCGCGGCCTTGACGGCGGGGCCGACGACTACGTGGTCAAACCGTTTGAATTGGCCGAACTGGTGTCGCGGGTCGGCGCGGTGTTGCGCCGCCGCGGACGGCTGCCGCAGGTAGTTCAGGTGGGCGACCTGATGCTGGACGTCGGCGCCGGTGTTGCCGCGCGGGGTGGTCACCGGCTGGATCTGACCGCCACCGAGTTGCGGCTGCTGGCCTTCCTCGTGGAGCAGCGCGGCCGGATCGTCAGCGCCGGCCAGATCTTGAATGGCGTGTGGGGCTATGACGCTTACGACCCCAACCTGGTGCAGGTGCATGTCAGCGGGTTGCGCCGCAAGCTCGAGGCCCACGGGCCGCGGATTCTGCACACCGTCCGCGGTATCGGCTACCGCCTGCAGCCTCAGCGGTCATGAGGGCCGATACGGCGACACCGACCCCGTCACTGCAGCGCCGGGTGATGCTGGTCGTGGTGGCATTGCTGGCTGTGCTGCTCGTGGTACTCGGTGTCACCATCGATGTGAGCCTGGGCGTTCTCACCCGCAGAAATCTGCACGACCGGCTGCTCGCGGCAACGTCGCGCGCCGACGCGCTGGTAGCCGCACACACGTCGCCCGATCTGCTCGCCGCCGAACTCAACGGTGGTGGGGTGCGGGCCCTGCTGGTCACCGCCGACGGGGCCACCTACGGCGATCGCGGCATCGATCCGGACACCACCGGGGGTCCCATAGCCCAGCCGCCACCGCCCCATCCGCCGCCGCACGGCCCGCCCGGCCGACCGCCCGGGCCGCCCCCTGCGCCCTGGCCGCCCCCTCCGCCCGATGCCACCGCGGCGGTCGTGGTGCACCCATTACCGGATGGCGCCCGAATGATCCTGGTGGCCGACACCACGCAAACCACGCAAGTGACCCACCAGCTGCGCCTGCTGATGATCGGAGCCGGCGCGGCGACTCTGCTGATCGCGGCGCTGCTGTTGGTTGCGGTCAGCCGTGCGGCGCTACGGCCATTAGACCGGCTCACCGCGCTGGCCAACGACATCACGACCGGCGACCGAGGCCGACGACTGCATCCCGATCGCACCGATACCGAACTCGGCCGCGCCGCCGGCGCCTTCGACGTGATGCTCGACGCATTGGAAACCTCCGAGCGGCGGGCCCAGCAGGCCGCCGACACCGCGCAGCGCGCCGAGACCGCAACCCGGCGATTTCTCATCGACGCCGCCCACGAGCTGCGTACTCCCATCGCCGGCATCCAGGTCGCCGCCGAGCAGCTGGCCAGCAGTGCTTCCCAACACCAAGACGACGACACGGCGCGCGGTCAATACCGCCGCGCCAGCCTGTTGCTGTCCGATGCCCGGCGCGCCGGACGGCTCGTTTCCGACATGCTGGATCTGAGTCGCATCGAGGCCGGGCTTCCGCTGGATCTGCACGACGTCGATCTGGCCGCCGTAGTGGATGCCGAAGCCGACCGAGCCGCCATGCTGGCGCCACAGGTCACCGTCAGCCGCACCGGCCCGACCGTGCTGAACATCAGAGCCGACTCCACCCGGCTGGCGCAGATCATGTCCAACCTGCTCGACAACGCCCGCAGGTACACCCCGCCCGGAGGTGCTATCAACATCGACCTCCGCACCCGGGACGGCGCCGCCGAGGTGACCGTCACCGACACCGGCCCGGGCATTCCGGACGACGAGCGGGACCGCATCTTCGAGCGACTGGTGCGATTGGACGCCGCCCGTGCCCGCGACCACGGCGGCGCCGGGCTGGGGTTGGCGATCGCTCGAGCG
>CAYNLB010000278.1:0-2788 GCA_964397935.1 uncultured Mycobacterium sp. | reverse complement strand
TCGGTCGGACCGTAGGCGTTGACCATCACCCGCCCGGGCGCCCACCGGTCCACCACCTCGGCCGGACACGCCTCACCGGCGACCACCAACGCCATCGATTCCAGCCCGTCGGCGGAAAGCGCCCCCACCGCCGACGGGGTTTGGGTGAGCACGGTGACCTGTTCGCTCACCAACAAGGCGTGGAAGTCTTCCGGCGAGCGGGCCACCACTTCGGGCACCACCACGAGCCGCCCACCGTGTAGCAGCGCACCGAAGATCTCCCACACCGAGACGTCGAAGGCCAGCGAATGGGATTGGGTCCACACACCCGGCGCGGGCAGGCCGGCATCCAAGGTCGCCAGCAGCTGGGTGGCGTTGTGGTGGGTGACCGCAACGCCTTTGGGGGTCCCGGTGGTGCCCGAGGTGTAGATCAGGTAGGCGATATCGTCTGCCGCGGGCGCGGGCGGCGCCGCGCTCGGATAGGTGTCGATGCGCGGGTCTTCGACGTCGATGACCATCAGGTCGTGCCCGTCGAGCCGGTCGGCCAGCCCGGCGGTGGTGACCGCCGCGATCGGCGCGGCATCGGCCAGCAGGAACCCGATCCGTGCCACCGGCGCCGCCGGGTCGATCGGCAGATAGGCCGCGCCGGTCTTGAGCACCGCCACAATCGCCTCGATCGCCTCGGCGGACCGCGAAAACAGCAGCGCCACACACGAACCCGGGCCCGCACCATGCGCTGCCAGCAGGTGCGCCAACCGGTTGGCGGCCTCATCGAGTTCGCGATAGGTCATGGAGATGTCGTCCCAGCTGATGGCCACCGCATCTGGAGTCCGTCGGGCGTGCGCGGCGAACAGCTCCGGAATGGAGCCGGGCGCCGTCGCGCGCTGGGTCAGCACCGCCCGGTTACCGAGCTCGTTCAGGTGGGCGTGCTCGGGTTCGTCGAGCAGATCCACCGACGACAGCGAGCGTCCGGGGTCGGCGGTGACCGCGGTGAGCACCCGCTCCAGCCGCTCGATGAGCGTCACGATGCTGGCGGCGTCGAACACGTCGGTGCGGAACTCCACCGTCCCGCCGATCCCGGCGGGCTCACCGGCCTCGCTCCAGCGTTCCCCGACGGAGAACGTCAGGTCCATGCGCGCGGTCTGGGTGTCCGCCGGCAACGGCGTGACCCGCAGGTCGCCCAAGGCCATGCCGGCGGCCGGATCGTCGAGCGCGGCGAAGTTCTGCCAGGCCAGCATGACCTGGACGAGTGGGTGGTGGGTCAGGCTGCGGGCCGGGTTGAGCCGCTCGACCAGCACCTCGAAGGGCACATCCTGGTGCTCGAAGGCCTCCAGGCTGCGCGCCCGCACCCGCGCCAACAACTCGGAGAAGTCCGGGTCGCCGGCCACATCCACACGCAGCACCAAGGTGTTGACGAAGAACCCGACCAGCTCGTCGAGTGCTCGGTCGCGGCGCCCGGCGATCGGGAAACCCACCGCCACCTCGTTGCCGGCGCCCATCTTCGACAGCAGCACCGCCAGGGCGGCCTGCACCACCATGAAGCTGGTTGCGTTGTGCTCCCGGGCCAGCCGAGCAATGCCCTGCTGCAACTTCGCCGGCCACGCCAGCTCCACGGTGTCACCGCGCTGATCGGCCACCAACGGATAGGGCCGATCGGTGGGCAGCGCCAGCCGCTCGGGCATCCCGGCCAGGGCCTCTTCCCAATAGGCCAGCTGCCCGGCGATGCGGCTGTGCGGATCGTCGAGATCGCCGAACTGGTCACGTTGCCACAGCGTGTAGTCGACGTACTGCACCGCCAGCGGCGCCCAATCCGGGGCCTGCCCCGCACACCGGCTCGCGTAGGCCACCCCCAGATCGGCGGTCAACGGCCGCAACGACAACCCGTCGGCGGCGATGTGGTGCACCACGGCCACCAACACGTGCTCGTCGGCGGCAAGCCGGAACAGCCACGCCCGCAACGGGATCTCGCTCGCCAAATCAAATGTGTAGCCCGCCGCGGTGCCGATCGCCGCACGCAGCCGCCCATCCGACCACCCGCCGGCATCGACGACGTCCCAACCAAAGTCGGCGTTCTGCGCCGGAACAACCACCTGCTGCGGTGTGCCCTCGGGCGCGACGAACAGCGTGCGCAAACTCTCATGACGGCCCACCACATCGGCCAGCGCCGCCCCCAGCGCATCGGCATCAAGCCGCCCGGTCAGCCGTAACGCCGCCGCCATGTTGTAAATCGGCGAGGGCCCCTGCAGCTGATCCAGGAACCACAACCGGTTCTGGGCGAACGACAACGGCACCACCGCCGGCCGCTCCCCGGCCACCAACTGTGCCAATCCGCCGGCGCCCTCGTCGATACGCGGCGCCAACTGGGCGACCGTGGGCGCCTCGAAGACCGCGCGCACCGCAAGATCGGCATCGAACGCGGCATTGATCGCCGCGATCAGGCGCATCGTCGACAACGAATCCCCACCCAAGTCGAAAAACGAGTCGTCCACCCCGACCCGCTCGGCGCCGAGGACCTCGGCGTAGATATCGACCAGGATCTCCTCGACCGCGGTGGTCGGGGCTCGATACTCACCGGCGGTGTATTCGGGTGCCGGTAGGGCGCGGGTGTCGAGCTTGCCGTTCGGTGTCAACGGCAACGCATCCAGCCTCACTATCGCGGCCGGAACCATGTACGCCGGCAGCCGTTCGGCCAACGCGGTGCGTATTTCGACGGGGTCGGCCACGCCTGTGACATAGCCGATCAGGCGTTTGTCGCCGGGACGGTCCTCGCGGGCGACCACCGCCGCCTGCTCCACCCCGGCCAAATCGG
>CAYNLB010000277.1:0-2800 GCA_964397935.1 uncultured Mycobacterium sp. | reverse complement strand
GCGCCGCGGCCCATCAGGGCGCCGTGCACGCACACCACCCAGGGGCGCGGTTCGCTATGGCGCAGCAGCAGCGCGTGCTCGCAGCGGTTGGCGGTGTAGCTCAGCCAGCGCTCGCGGCCGGGTTCGCCCGGATGCGGTTGGTAACCGCTGTCGAAGGCGACTCGCCACAGGGCCCGGCGGCGGATCTTCACCGGCGTGACCGCGACGTCGGTCAGCGCCGGCGGGGTGGCGAAGAAGCCCTCCGGGCCGTCCAGCCATCCCTGCTGCCGGTAGAACTCGAGTGCTGCGGTGACTTCCCGGTCGACCCGCTCCGCGGCGTGCGCCTCACCAACGGGCAGGAACATCCGCATGCCCAGCAGCACGAGTTCGTCGTGGAACACCTGCCGGGTGACCGCGATGGTCGGCCGCACGATCGGCAGCTCGTTGTGGTGGTCATGCTGGTCATGACGCCAGGCCCGGAACTCGCGGGCCCGCACGAAGGGCGTGGCCAGGTCGGCCGGGCCGGCCAGTCGTCGCGCACGCCTCTTGCTGCTCTTGAGTGCGGCCATCGTGCGAGATTAGCGCGCGGCCGCCAGCAAGGGTGACCGGTGCACTTACGCCCGGCTGAGGTCGATGGGAAAACCAGCCGGCCGCCGCGAGCAAACCAGATCTGAGCGCCGTCACACCGGAGTACTTTCGGGTCAGACATCTCGCCCAAAGCATCCGGCGGTGCCTGGCTGGCAAGGCAATTGCGGCTCCATCGGGCACGCGTGGACATCCTGCCGTTGACCTTCGGCTTCCCGTTCGGGCTGACCTCAACGATCCCGGCCAACCTTCCGCTGCCGTCCAAGATCGTCACCGAACTGCTGGAGCCGGTCCATGTCACCGACCAATTCGGGGAGGATCCCGACGTCGACGAGGTCGACGCCCACGTGCGCGCTGTGATGCAGAGCGCGCTGGACCGGCTGGCACGGCAGCGGCGGTTCCCTGTGTTGGGCTGAACGGGTCGCTAACCGCCCACAGTCATCGCGATGTCGGTGGCTAACGAGGACCCGGCGGCGATTTCGCGAACCTGACCGCCGAAGCGGTCCCGCAGCTCTACGACGCCATCCGCCCAGCCCCGCCCCACCACGACGATCCACGGCATGCCCAGCAGCTCGGCGTCTTTGAACTTCACGCCGGGTGAAGACTGGCGGTCATCGAGCAGCACTTCGACGCCCAACCGGTCCAAGTCGGTGGCCAGCTCGAGGGCTCCGGCGCGCGCCTCCGCATCCTTGTTGGCGATCACCAGATGAACATCGAACGGCGCGACCGATGACGGCCAGCGCAGGCCCAGCTCGTCGTGGTGCTGCTCGGCGATCACCGCCACCATCCGCGACACGCCGACACCGTAAGAACCCATGGTCAGGCGCACGGGCTTGCCGTCCTCGCCGAGCACGTCGGCGGCGAAGGCATCGGTGTATTTGCGGCCGAGCTGGAAGATGTGCGCGATCTCGATACCGCGGGCCGCGACCAGCGGGCCGGCGCCGTCGGGAGAGGGATCACCGTCGCGAACCTCGGCGGCCTCGATGGTGCCGTCGGCGGTGAAATCCCGGCCGGCCACCAGTCCGACGACATGACGGCCCGGCTCGTCGGCTCCGGTGATCCAGCTGGTGCCATCGACCACCCTGGGGTCGACAAGATAGCGAACCCCGTTTTCGTGCAACGCTTTCGGTCCGATGTAGCCCTTCACCAGAAACGGATACCGGGCGAAATCGTCGTCGCCGAGCAGCGCGTACTCCGCCGGTTCCAGTGCCGCGCCCAGTCTCTTGTCGTCGACCTCGCGGTCGCCCGGCAGCCCGATGGCCAGCAGTTCCCAATCCGCACCCGGCTGACGCACTTTCAGCAACACGTTCTTCAACGTGTCGGACGCGGTGACGGTGCGACCCAGGTCTGCTCCGTTGGCCCAGTCCACCAAAGTGGCGATCGTCGGGGTGTCGCCGGTGTCGTGGACCACCGCTTCGGGCAACCCCTCGATAGGCCGCGCCTCCGGGCGCGCAGTGACGACGGCCTCGACGTTGGCCGCGTAACCGGACTGCAGGCAGCGCACGAAAGTGTCCTCGCCGACCGGGCTTTCGGCCAGAAACTCTTCGGAAGCACTGCCGCCCATCGCTCCCGACACCGCGGACACGATGACGTAGCGCACGTTGAGCCGCTCGAAGATGCGCTGATAAGCCTCCCGATGCGCGTGGTAGGCGGCCTTGAGTCCGGCGTCGTCGATGTCGAAGGAATAGGAGTCCTTCATCAGGAACTCCCGCACCCTCAGGATGCCGGCCCGCGGCCGCGCCTCGTCACGATATTTGTTCTGGATCTGGTACAACCGCAGCGGAAAATCCTTGTAGGAGCTGTATTCACCCTTGACGGTCAGAGTGAACAGCTCTTCGTGCGTCGGGCCGAGCAGGTAGTCATTACCGCGGCGGTCCTGCAGCCGAAATACGCTGTCGCCGTAGTCGGTCCACCTGTTCGTCGTCTCGTACGGCCCACGCGGCAGCAGGGCCGGAAACAGGATCTCCTGCCCGCCGATCGCGTTCATCTCCTCGCGAACGACACGCTCGATCTTGCGCAGCACCCGCAACCCGAGCGGCAGCCAGCTGTACAGTCCCGGCGCGACGGGCCGAATGTAGCCGGCCCGGATCAGTAGTTTGTGGCTGGGCACTTCGGCGTCGGCGGGATCGTCGCGCAGCGTGCGCAGGAACAGCTCGGACATCCGGGTGATCACAGCGGGCCAGCCTAGTGTGGTGATCGCAAGCGCGGCGAAGCCGGGCGCCGCGGATCACCACCA
>CAYNLB010000276.1:0-2825 GCA_964397935.1 uncultured Mycobacterium sp. | reverse complement strand
TTGATCGACGACGACGCGATCGCGATGCTGGTCGAGCACGGCACCTTCCTGGTGTCGACTCGGCGGCTGGCCGATGGCGATGCGATGGATGTCTCGCACGCTCCACCCGCGTTGCAGGCCAAGGCCGCCGAGATGTTCCCCAAAGCCCGCACCTCGATACTGGCCGCCCACAAGGCGGGCGTGAAGATCGCGGTCGGCACCGACGCCCCCGCAATACCGCACGGGAAAAATGCGGACGAGCTAGTCACCCTCGTCAATTGGGGTCTGCCGCCGTTGGCGGTGCTGCGGGCCGCCACGGTGACGGCAGCCGAACTCATCAACGCCGGCGACCGGGGGCGGCTGGCCCAGGGCCAGCTCGCCGATATCATCGCGGTGCCGGGAAACCCGTTGGAAGACATCACGGTTACCCAGCAGGTCAGTTTTGTCATGAAAGGCGGCAAGGTCTATGTCGACAAAACCAACCCGAACTGACGATCTGGTCGAGATCCAACAGCTGCTCGCCCGCTACGCGGTGACCATCACCCAGGAAGACATCGAAGGGCTGACCGGCGTCTTCACACCGGACGGAACCTACAGCGCCTTCGGTGACACATACAACCTGGACAGATTTCCCGAACTGGTGGCCGCCGCCCCGAAGGGCTTGTTCCTCACCGGCACCGCGGTGGTCGAGCTCGACGGCGATTCCGCGAGCGGCACCCAGCCGTTGTGCTTCATCGAGCACGCCACGCACGATATGCGTATCGGCTACTACCGGGACACCTACACCCGTACCGCCGACGGGTGGCGACTGAAGACACGCGCCATGACGTTCATCCGCCGCTCTGGTGTGCACGACTCCGGACGGCCGCACGCCGTCGGCCGTCCCGCCCCGTGAATGTCGAGGAGTTCCGGGCGGGCTTGCGCGCGTGGCTCGACAAGCACGACTTAACCCCCGGGCCCGACCACTCGCTGCAGGGGCATATGCAGCAATTCGCCCGAGTAAGCCGGGCGCTCTATGACGCCGATTGGATGCGGTACGGCTGGCCGGTCGAAGTCGGCGGATTGGGTGGGCCCGCGCTGCTTCGCGCGATCGTCGGCGAAGAGGTGGTTGGACGCCGCCTTGCCGAACCGGGTCCCTATTCGATGCTCGAAGTTCTGGCGCCCACCATGATCGATTACGCCCCTGCAGAACTCGCCGCGGAAATGGTGCCTCGTCTGCTCAGCGGCCGCGAGCAATGGTGCCAGGGCTTCTCCGAACCGGGATCCGGCAGCGATCTGGCCTCGCTGACGACCCGCGCGGTTCGCGACGGAGACAACTGGATCGTCAACGGGCAGAAGGTGTGGACCAGCTTCGCGCAGTTCTCCACGCGATGCGTCCTGCTCACGCGCACCGCGGCAGGCCATGACGGGATCACCGCGTTCTTCGTCGACCTGGACACGCCAGGCATCACCATCCGCCCGCTCCGCACGATGCACGGCGTCGACGAATTCTGCGAGGTGTACTACGACGACGTGGTGATCCCCGCCGGCCGGATGCTCGGCCGGCCGGGCGACGGCTGGCGACTGGCGATGGACCTGTTGCCCTATGAACGCTCTACCTGCTTCTGGCAGCGCATCGCCTACCTGTACGCACGATTCGATCAACTTATCGCCGAAGCACGCGAGCCCGATGAGTCTGCGCTCGGGGCAGCCTATCTGGCGCTGCACACGTTGCGCTGCCGGTCCCGCGACACCCAATACCGGTTGCGCGACGGAGCGCGCCTGGGCCCGGACACCTCTATCGACAAGGTGTTGCTGGCCACTGCCGAACAACGGCTCTACGACACCGTCCGCGACCTACTGCCCGGGACCCTTGAGCTCGAAGACACGCCGTGGCGCGCGGAATACCTGTACTCGAGGGCGGCGACCATCTACGGCGGTACCGCCGAGATTCAGCGCAATATCATCGCTCGCCGACTGCTCGACCTCGGGAGGGAGTGAACCGTGGACGCTTCTGCTGATCCCGAGTCACTGCGCCTGCTGGCTGATTCGCTGCGTACGACAATGACGACCGCATCGGGCGCCAAGCTCGACGCAGCCCTGACCGACCTTGGCTGGCACGACATGCTGGACGAAATACCGGATATCACAATTCCTTTGGTTTTCCGGCTGCTCGGTGAGACTGGCGCGCACGCCCCGGTGCTCAACGACGTCGTGCTCCAAGCGACCGGCGGCGCGCCAGGTTCCACTCTGCCGCTGCCGTTCACCGGTGGCTCCTGGGTGCTCTGGGAACGCAGCGACGGATCCAGTTCGGCCATAGACGATTTGATACCGATACATCCCGTGCCGCAAGGATCTCCATTGCCTGTGGCGGCGCTGTGCGCCGGGCGGCGGGCACTGGGCTGGTGGCTGGTCGGCGCTGGCCGCGCGATGCTGGCGCTGGCACGCCAGCACGCCATGGACCGGGTCCAGTTCGGCCGGCACATCAGCTCGTTCCAGGCGATCCGGCACCGGCTGGCCGAGACACTCGTCGCAGTAGAGGGCGCCGAGGCAACGCTGCACGCCGCCGCGCAGCCAGATGACCCCGACGGCCTTGCGGCCCTGCTGGCCAAGGCCGCGGCGGGCGAAGCAGCGCTCACGGCCGCGCGCCACTGCCAGCAGGTGCTCGGCGGTATCGGCTTCACCGCCGAGCATCAGCTGCACCACCACGTCAAACGTTCGCTGATCCTGGACGGGTTGCTCGGCAGCGCGCGGGAACTGACCCGCGAAGCAGGAAAGACACTGCGAGTTAGGGGATTCGCGCCGCGGCTGGCAGAGCTGTAGCGGAATTGGCCGACGACGATCGGCGACCTCTCGACCCCGGTCAC
>CAYNLB010000275.1:0-2874 GCA_964397935.1 uncultured Mycobacterium sp. | reverse complement strand
GATCGGTCAGCCACTCGACGCGACCCACGGCGCGACACAGTGCGGGCCAGTGGCGATCGGCCTCGAGCCCGACGATCCAGAAGCGGCGCCCATCCCCCGCGGCGTAGTTGTTCATGCACGGGTTGCCCATCGATTCGCGTCGCCCGACCGCGATCGGCTGGCCGGTCAGCAGATAGGTGTTGAGGTCGAAGCTCACCGTGTAGGCGCCCTGGCGGTACAGCGAGGTGGTCACCAGCTGGCCGGTGCCGGTGCGTTCGCGGGCGAGCAGGGCGGCGCAGATCGCGGCCGTCAGGGTCATGCCCGCCGAGTGGTCGCCCATGCCGCCCCGCTGGAACGGCGGGGTGTCGCCGGGCCGGGTGAGCAGATGAGCCAGGCCGGCCCGGGACCAGAACGCGGCGACGTCGTAGGCGGCCCGGTCGGCGTCGGGCCCGGTCTCGCCGTACCCGGTGATCAGCCCGTAGACCAGGCGGGGGTGGCGGGCCGACACCGACTCGTAGTCCAGCCCCAACCGCCGCAACGCCCCGGGACGCACGTTGGTGACGAAAACGTCCGCGTCGGAGAGTAATTCGAACGCGGTGTCGCGGCCGGCTTGGGTGGTGAGGTCCAAGACGACGCTGCGCTTGGAGCGGTTGTCCATTTCGAACGGCGGGTTGACCCCGAGATCGCATCCCAGCATCAGGCCGAACATGCGACCCGGGTCGCCGCCCGGCGGCTCGATCTTGATGACGTCGGCGCCCCAGTCGGCCAGGATGCCGCCGGCGGCCGGCCCGGCCACCCAGACTCCGAGTTCGACGACTTTGGATCCTGCCAGCGGTCCCACCATGACTGCACCCTAATCAGCACCGCTAAAACGGCGGGTCGTCGGGCAGGGGATCGGGAACTTGATCGTCGGGTTGCCAGTCCGATGGCAGCTCCTCCGGCTCGCGGGGATCGTTTACCCACCGACAGAAAGGGCTGGTGCTGGGCGCGCCTTTGAACGCAAACAGCGCATCGCGCATGTGATTTCGGAATCTGCGCGCCGCGATTTCCTGCTTCCGGGCCTCCTCCAGTCGGCGCCGGGCTTCGTTTGTCGACCGCTGTTCCCGATTATGCTCGCGCGCCCGAGCGATTCGTGCGCTTCTCTGCCGGGATCTGCTCCGTCGGTTCGATGACGGCGCCCCGCATGCGGGGCCGCGCGGCAGCGGAAACAGGTCGGCGCTGGCCGGGACGGTCCGATAGGTTCGCCCCGTGGGCGAGGTCCAGATGACGGTGCCGTCGTCCAGCTGAGTGTCGCGCCACCCACCGAAGGTCTTCAGCAGATGGTGTTGCCTGCACAGGCATTTCAGGTTCTCGTACACCGTCGGCCCGCCAGCCGACGGATTCTGCCGGTTGAACGGAACCGTGTGGTCCACATCGCAGGCCACCGCCGGGCGGCTGCAGCCGGGGAAGCGGCAGGTCAGATCCCGGCAGCGAACCGCACGCTCGAGCGATGCCGACGGTTGGTAGCGCAACGCCTCCGATGGGCTGGTGACCGGATCGATGACGTGCAGGGCCGCGGTGGCAACCAACTGACGCACCTGCTCGGCGTCGATGACCCCGTATCCTTCCAAATAGCCAGGTGCCGAACCGTCGCCATGCACGGTCTGACCGCTTGCCACCACGTTGATCACCACCCGCGTCGCGCCCGGATCGCGGTCAGCCCCGCCCGCGCCGGCTCTCGTGGGGCAATCGGCTTGTCCGCAGCCACAGGCGAGGGTGCGCCCCTCGGTCAGCGCGGCCAGTGCGTCGGCACGGCGCTGATCCAATGTCCGCGGGTCCGCCGGACACACTTGCTTGGCAAGCTGAGAAAGCCTGCGGTCGAACCCCGCCGCCGCTGAGGCGGCCACGCGGCCATACAGCTCCGTCATTCCATTGCCCAGGGCGCTGATCCCGATATGCCGGTCGTCCTCGGCGGCGACACGGCGCTCGCGCGCGGCGTCGGGATCGACGGCGCGCACCGCCGCGTCCACCGCATTGACGATCCGCTGTCGCGACCAGCCATGCCACTTGCCGATCCGCGCGGCCAGCGACTGATCAACCTTGGCGATCAGCTCGTCATCGGCCACCAATTCGGTGCGGCTGATCAGCAATCGGACCGTGCGCCAATCTGTTCGGCCCTCGGCCAGGAGGGCCGCGACCTTGGGCAACCTCCTGTCGAGCGTGTCGGCATCCGACACCAGATAACCGGCAGCCATGGCAGACAGGTTCATCACCGCGGCCACCTCGGCCGCGGTCTGGTCGAATCCGTCGATCGAGCAGTAGCCCGGCTCGCCGTCGCGCCGCTGCGCCACGGCCACCCGATTACGCAGTAGCGCGGCCACCGCCGCCATCCGCCGCGCCACCAGCATCGATTCCTGCCGATGCGTGGACTCGACCACCGCCACGAGCCCGGCGGGCTCGAGGCTCCGCAGTTCATCGAACATACATTCGATTATGCCATTCGTCGCCGACCGTGATCGCCGTGAAGCGGCCGCCTGTGGATAAGCGGCGGCGTAGCTGGAAGGGTTGACACCATGACTCTGGTAGCCGGGCGTGGTCCGCTCAGCGGCGACCCGGCCGGGCGGTTCTCGCCACCGGTGCCCGCCGACGTGGTCTACATCGAGCCACACCCGCGCCGCATCCAAGCCATCAAGGATGGGCGCCCGGTGATCGACACCGAACGGGCGCTGATGATGCACCGGCGCGGCCGCCCGCTCAGCTACGTCTTCCCGGCCGACGAGGTCGGCGACCTGCCGAACGAGCCCGAGCCGGAGGCCCCGGGTTTCGTCCGGGTGCCCTGGGATGCCGTCGACACCTGGCTCGAAGAGGGCCGCAAACTCGTGCACTACCCGCCTAATCCGTACCACCGCGTCGACT
>CAYNLB010000274.1:0-2879 GCA_964397935.1 uncultured Mycobacterium sp. | reverse complement strand
TAGGCCAGCATCGACCGGGCCCGTCCCAGCAGCCTCGGGAGCGTCACCGCTATGGCTTCCAATTCGGTTTGCGGCGAGCGCCTTCGGCGATTGTGCTTGACGATCAGCGACCATGTCGCCGCCGACTTGAAGCATGCCAGCGAACTGAACCAGGCCAAGTCGGTGACGTCATGGCCCAACTCTTGTCGGTAGATCGCGGCGAGTTCGGCGGTCGGCGGCGCCACACCGGCTGAGGCCGGAACGCGCCGGTAGGTGTCCGGGTCGCAGTTGATCAGGAACCAGCCCGCGTCGATGCGCGGATCTCCTATCGACCAAATTTCCCAATCGATCACCGCGCTGATGCGGGCCCCGGTGGCCAGCAGGTTGCCCAGCCGGAAGTCACCGTGTACCACACTGGGCCCGATCGCGGTCGGTGCACAATCCAACAATGCGTCGCGCACGCCTTGCCAGTCGGGCACCAGCGTCGCATCGACGGTCTGCAACGTCGCACACCAGCGCTGGACCTCGGTGACCGGATCGACGACTGGCTCGCCGCCCAACCCGAGCTCCGTCGGCGACAGACGGTGCAGCGCCGCCATGGCCCGGCAGGCGTTGCGGTACCGCTCGAGCACATCGGAAGCCGGCGCACAACCGTCGAAAAGCGGCTCCACGCAGTCACCTTCGATCCGGGACATCACGAACAAAGGCGGCACGTGCGGTGGGGACCCGGGATCTTCCCGAAGCACCTCGGGGACCGGAACCGGTGTCGCGGCAAGCGCTTTCATGATGCGGGCCTGACGCAGCACGTCACGATGCCCGACCGGTTCGACGCCCGGCGGTGCGACCTTGACCACCACCGCTCGGCCGTCCAGGGTGCCCCCGAAGGTGATGCTGGAGGCGCCCCCGGCAAGTGGCGCGATGCCGGTGACGCCGGCGTCGGCGAGTCGCCGCCGCAGCCGGTCCAAGTCGAGTTCGGCCATTCAGCCGGCCGGCGCGGACCAGCCGACTTCGGCAAGGAAGGGCTGGGTGTGCGCGATGCGCCCGGTCAGGATCTCGGGATCGCCGGTGCACAGCCGAAAGGCGGTCTCGGTGATCAGGTCGATGCCCTCGGTGTCGGTCTTGGCCAGGTCGAGGGTGCCGGCTCCGGGCGTCGCCACCGGATTGGACGGAGCGGCGGCGTTGACGGCGATGCCGTCGTCGTACAGTTCGGCGGCAAGGCTTTTCGTCAGCCGATTCAGCGCCGCCTTGACCGTCCCGTAGATACCGAAGCCAGCGAACTGGTCGAACTCCGAAAACGGCGGGCCGGGTGGCAGATCGCCGGCCACCGAGGTCAAGTTCAAGATCCAGCCCCGTTTGCGCTCACGCATCGCGGGGATTGCCAACTGACTCAGATGCAGCGGCGCGAGAACGTGCATCTCCATCATCAGCCGGGCCCGCCGCTCGGGAAAGCCGTCCAGGGGCCGCAGGAAGGTCACCGCGGCGTTGTTGACCAGGATGTCGGGCGCGCCGGCGGCGCCGACCACCTCGGCGAACAGCCGTTCCCGCTCCTCGGATTGGGACAGATCGGCCCCGATCGCGATGGCCTGGCCGCCGGCGGCCACGATTTCGTCGCGGGTCTCGCGCAGCGACCCCTGGTACTTGGGGTCGGGCTCCAGGGTGCGGGCGGTCAGCGCCACCGTGGCGCCGTGCGCGGCCAGCCGCATGGCGATCCCCTTGCCCAGACCTCGGCTGCTTCCAGTGACCAGAGCCACCATCCCGTCACACCGTTGGCCAGCTGGCATCGGCGACCTCCTCGGGCGGAAATAGACTCTCCAAAGTAGAGAATGTCATTATCGTGGTTCGAGCGGAAGCATACGGAAAGATTCCGGCCGGATCCGGGCGTCGCTAGTCCCCCGCGACCACGGCTGCCCAGGCGAGCAGCCGCCGCCATAGTCGATGCCGACTCGACGCCATGTTGTGGCAGTGCGCACTGTCGGTCAGCACGACGGTGGTGATGTCGGGGCTCGCGCAATACAGGCCGGCCTCGGCTCGCGGATCCGGTGACACGTCGACGACGCCATAACCGACGAGCACCGGAACGTCGATTCGTGCCGCGTGCTCGGCGACGACGCCGGGAATCATCGCGGTGCCGAACACGCGCGGTACCACCGACTTTGCGGTGACGGAGTCCGCGGCGACGACGTCGGCGGGAACATCGGCGAGGTGAAACCAGCTCTGCAAGTGCTCACGGGGACCCTCGAAGTACGGCTCCGGAAGGGCCGCAAGAATCTCCCGGGCGAGTTCGGCGCGTCCTTGCGGGGTCGCCGAGCGGGCGATGAATGCGGCGTCCAGGTTCAGCGGCGCGACGTGTTGATTGGTACAGCCGAGAACCGCCAGCCCCGCGTAGCTGGAAAACAGCGCTTGTTGAGTGATTGCCAGATATCCGCCGAGGGAATGCGCCACGGCCACCGGCGCTGCGTGGTTGCCGGTCAATTCCGGCAGCGCGGACACGGCGCGCGCGAGGGTGGCGGCGATATCCGCGAAGTCGAAATCGCATGCGGGCCGCGAGCTTTCGCCGGTGCCCAACGGGTCTATCGTCACGACGGCATACCCGCTGTCGGCAGCGTAATCGGCGAAGCTATACCCGCGATGTCCGGGAATCTTGAGGTCCCAGTATTCGCGGCTGTAGGTCCCGCCCGGCAAGCAGACGAGGACCGCGCCGGCCGCTGCTGCGGTGCGCGCCGGGTAATAGGTCCCCGCCAGCGACGCCTGCTCCCCGATCGCGTCGCTGACGTCGAACTGCAGCGGTTGCGCGGCAAACGTCATACGGCGCAACTCCTTCGTGTCATGTACACACTTACATGTACGTCCGTGCCCGAGGAGGCGTCTTGACCTATTTGTTCCTGTTGTGCGCGATCTTT
>CAYNLB010000273.1:0-2882 GCA_964397935.1 uncultured Mycobacterium sp. | reverse complement strand
TCATCGAATTCGATCATCACGCCGGCGTCTTTCTCGCCAACCCCACCGCCATGCGGTTTCACATCCACACGCTGATGCGCACACCCAACGGCAACGATTACGGCATGGCCCTGGTCCGGCAATACTGCGAGGCACACCAGCGCTCGCTGGCCGGCCTCGACCTCAATCAGTAGGCGATCAGAACCGCGCGGGGCCTCAGCATTTCACAGCGCAATCTCCACCGGGCGGGTGTGATGGCCTCGCGCGATACGGCCATCGAGCGGGGTGTCAAATGCGAGTGCTGATGCCGACCGCGCCGGTAGAGTCCAACTCGTGACGACGTGCGCGCGGCTCGACATGAGCGGGCCGCCCCGCCCCGTCATGCAGCTCGGCCGGGCCGGAAACGGCACCCTCGGCACGTACGATACGGCCATCGACCGACCCTGATCGTCGGGTCCAAGCGGGGAGCAGGATATGGAACCGGAGCTGAGAGCGCGCTGCTGTATTGCCGGTGGCGGACCGGCGGGCATGATGCTGGGCTACCTGCTGGCCCGGGCCGGGGTCGACGTCATCGTGCTGGAAAAGCATGGCGATTTCCTACGGGATTTCCGTGGTGACACCATCCACCCATCAACCCTCGAGGTCATGAACGAGCTCGGGCTCTACGATCGGCTGCTGCAACGACCGCATCAACCGACGCCGACGCTGAATGCCCAATTCGGCGATTTCCGAGCGATGGTCGCCGATTTCCGCCACCTGCCGGTGCGGGGGAAGTTCGTTGCCATGATGCCGCAATGGGACTTCTTGGATTTCATCGCCCAAGAGGCACAACGCTATTCGTCCTTCCGGCTGATGATGCGGGCCGAGGTCACGAAACTGATCGAGGAGAACGGCCGCATCGCCGGCGTCATCGTCGACACCCCCGACGGTGAGACCAAGGTCCTCAGCGACCTGGTGATCGGTTGCGACGGGCGGACCTCCACCGTGCGTGCCGAGGCGGGCCTGGACGTCATGAATCTGGGGGCGCCGATGGATGTGCTGTGGTTCAGGATGTCGCGCCTGCCCGGCGACCCCGAAGAATCGGTGGGAAATTTCGGCCGGGGTGCCATCCTCGTGATGATCAACCGCGGCGACTATTGGCAATGCGGCCTGGTGATCGCCAAGGGCTCCCTGGACCAGGTGCGCGCGCACGGAGTTGACTCCTTCCGCGCGGAGCTGGCGAAGATGGCGCCCTTCATCGAGGACCGCACTCAGGAAATCACCGGCTTCGACGATCTGCGGCTGTTGACCGTCAGCGTCGACCGCCTCACGCGCTGGCATCGGCCCGGGTTGCTGTGCATCGGCGATGCCGCCCATGCGATGTCGCCGATCGGCGGAGTCGGGATCAACCTAGCTATCCAGGACGCGGTGGCCGCGGCCAATCTACTGGTCTCGCCGTTGCGGGGCGGCCAGGTGACCGACGCCGATCTGCACCGGGTGCAGGCACGGCGCGAATTGCCCACCCGCGTCACTCAATCGGTGCAGGTGTTCCTCCAAAAGAACGTCGTCACCGCCGTGCTGGGCAGCTCAAAACAGTTCAAGGCACCGCTGCCGGTGCGGCTGATCGCGCGGTTGCCCTTGCTCGCCCGCCTTCCCGCGCGTCTAATCGGCATGGGTTTCCGGCCAGAGCATCCCGACCTGGCGGTGATTGACAAATCGGGGCAGTCTTAGCGCTCGCCGTACGCGCCATCCACAGATAGCGGTGCCCTGCCCACAAGAACCGGCTCTTCTGTACCGGAGCGCAGTGAGTCGACGTTGACAGTGGCCGGGGCTGTCTTGATACTCCACCCGTACGGCCGTCGGCCATGACCGGTGCGCGGCTAACGGGTTGCGACGCGAGGGAGCCGGCCGTGATCGATCTGGGACTATCGGGTAAGCGGGCTGTGGTCTCGGGTGCGGGCTACATCCCCGAGCGTGCGGGCCACGGCTGGTTCACGTCGTTGGCCCTTGCCGAGGCGGGCGCCTCGGTGGCGTGCATCGACATCGACGAGCGGCGCGCGGAGCACATTGCCGGCGAGATCGTCGGCCGGGGAGGCACTGCCGTCCCGATCGTCGCCGATATGACCGACCCCGAGCAGGTGGGTCGGGCGATCGACGACGCCGTCGCGGCCCTGGGCGGTGTCGATGTCTGCGTCGACATCATCGGTGGGGCGACCTGGTCGAAAGTCGAGGACTTCACCCCCCGACTGTGGGACGCGGCGATCCACTACAACCTGACCCAGGTGTTCTACCTGTTTCAGGCCGCGGCCAGGTACATGATCGCCCAGCGCAGCGGTGGATCGTTGGTCGCGCTCGCCTCGGTCGACGGCATCGCGGCGGCGACCTACCATGCCGCCTACGGCGCCGCCAAGGCCGGCGTCATCTCGCTCGTGAAGACCTTCGCAGACGAACTGGGCCGGTACGGCATTCGCGCCAACGCGGTCGCGCCGGGCAATGTGGGCTCGGGCAACGAGGACCAACCGCCGAACGAATACGCCGTCAACGGAATCAATCCGCTGGCGGCGCCGCGCGCGCATGACGTCGCCAACGCCGCGCTGTTCCTGTCCTCGGAGCTGGCTGCCCGCATCACCGGTCAGACCCTCGTCGTCGACGGCGGCGCCACCGTTCAGCAGCTATGGGGCCTGCCCGCATCGACGATCCCGCCCAACCCGGAGGACGCAATGCCGGACTTCATGAGGCCCGGGCCTTCATGAACCTGGGCGGCGTGGCTGGCGCTGGTGCACCATCGGCAGGCCCGGCACCGAGCTTCTTCCCTTGAGCACATACGGGGTCAGGATCGAGCCGATGTAGACATCGCGCAGGTCGTGTCCGCCCCAGGCGATGCTGGTCGGACCGCTCACCAACGCACCGTCGGGGTCTTCGAG
>CAYNLB010000272.1:0-2913 GCA_964397935.1 uncultured Mycobacterium sp. | reverse complement strand
GAAGAAGAAGACGAAGCAGGTGACGCAGTACATGATGCCGATCATCTTGTGATCGGTGGTGGTGAGCAGTTTGTAGACGAGGTTGCCTTTGGGACCCATCCGGGGCGGGTACGGACGAACGGCCTCGAGTTCTCCCAACGGGGGCGCTTCGGCTGTCAACAGCTTCTCCAAACATCCGGCAGGGGCGCAGAAACAGTAATGTCACGAATCTTAGCCGCCATTCATGGCGGCGACAGGGGTGGTCCTACAAACTGTCGTAAATGCCGCCGCTGTGCGGCGTGTTGTTTCGCGGCCCCATCCCAGGCTGGGTGGATGTTAGCGTCGGACGCGTGCGACTCGGCGTGATCCGACCCACACGACTGCTCGCCGCCATCGCCGTGGCCGCAGCGCTCGTAGCGGCGTGCAGCGGCTGCGGAACCGGAAAACCCGGCAGCAAAGCCTCGACCCGATCCCTGGTCACCCCGACCACCCAGATCGCCGGGGCCGGGGTGCTGGGCAACGATCGCCGGCCCGAGGAGGCCTGCGCGAAGAATGCCGCCGCGGCCGATCCGGGGCCGCCGACACGACAGACCCACAACGCCGCGGGCGTCGATCCGGACGTGGTGCGGGTTCCCGCGGAGGCGCGGCGCATCATCGTGCTCTCCGGTGATCAGCTCGACGCGCTGTGCGCGCTCGGCCTGCAGTCGCGGGTGGTTGCCGCGGCCTTGCCGGACGGCTCGTCGAGCCAGCCCGCCTATTTGGGCGCCGCGGTGCACGGCCTGCCCGGCGTCGGCACCCGCGCCAACCCTGACCTGGGCGCGATCGCGGCGGCCCACCCCGACCTCATCCTCGGCTCGCAAGGGTTGACGCCCAAGTTGTATCCGAAGCTGGCGGCGATCGCCCCGACGGTCTTCACGGCGGCGCCCGGGGCGGCCTGGGAAGACAATCTGCGTGGCGTCGGCGCCGCCACGGCCCGCAGCGCCGCAGTGGCGGAGCTGATCAAGGGCTTCGCAGAACGGGCCAACCGGGTCGGCGCCAGGCATGACGCAGCCCACTATCAGGCGTCGATCGTTCAGTTGACCACCAACACCGTTCGGGTGTACGGGTCGGACAACTTTCCGGCCAGCGTGCTCACCGCCGTCGGCGTGGACAGGCCGCCGTCACAACGGTTCACCGACAAGGCCTATGTCGAAATCGGTGCTTCCGACGCCGACCTAGCCAAGACGCCGGATTTCTCGGCCGCCGATGCCGACATCATCTATGTCTCATGCGCGTCACCGGCCGCCGCCGAGCGTGCCGCCACCGTCCTGGACAGCGACTCCTGGCGCAGGCTGTCCGCAACTCACGACAACAGGGTCTTCGTGGTCAACGACGAGGTCTGGCAGACCGGCGAGGGGTTGGTCGCGGCTCGCGGCATCGTCGCCGACCTGCGTTGGGTCAACGCCCCGATCAACTAGCGGCGGGTGGCCGGTGCGCACCCATCGTCATAACCTGCTGTCCGAGGGACACCAGTTGGCCCGAGAACTTTACCTTAGCTAAACTTTTTGCAGCACAACTATTCAAAGAGGGATATTCATGAGCACTGTTTCGGCGTACGCCGCCACGTCGGCAACCGAACCGCTGACCAAGACCACCATCACCCGCCGTGACCCCGGTCCGCATGACGTGGCGATCGAGATCAAGTTCACCGGGATCTGTCACTCCGACATCCATACCGTCAAAGCCGAGTGGGGCCAACCGAATTACCCGGTGGTTCCCGGCCACGAGATCGCCGGTGTGGTGACCGCCGTGGGCTCCGAGGTCACCAAGCACAAGGTGGGCGATCGCGTCGGAGTGGGCTGCTTCGTGGACTCCTGCCGTGAATGCCGAAGCTGCCGGGCCGGGCTCGAGCAGTACTGCACGGGCGGCGGCAATATCGGCACGTACGGCGGCGTCGGCCGCGACGGCAAGCCCACCCAGGGTGGCTACAGCGGGGCGATCGTCGTCGACGAGAACTATGTGCTGCGCATCCCCGACTCGCTGCCCCTGGACGCCGCGGCACCGTTGCTGTGCGCGGGCATCACCTTGTACTCGCCGCTGCGGCACTGGGATGCCGGCCCCGGCAAGCGGGTTGCGGTCATCGGCCTGGGTGGCCTCGGGCACATGGGCGTCAAGCTCGGCGCGGCGATGGGGGCCGACGTGACGGTGCTGTCCCAGTCGCTCAAGAAAATGGAGGACGGTCTGAGATTGGGCGCCAGCCACTACTACGCCACCAGTGATCCGGACACCTTCAAGACGCTGCGCAGCAGCTTCGACCTGATCATCAACACCGTCTCGGCCAACCTGGACCTCGCCGAGTACCTGAAATTGCTCGACGTCGACGGCACACTCGTCGAACTCGGCATTCCCGAGCACCCCATGGAGGTGCCGGCATTCCCCCTGGCCGGCTGGCGGCGCAGCCTGTCCGGGTCACTGATCGGCGGGATCGCCGAGACCCAGGAGATGCTGAATTTCTGCGCCGAACACGGCGCGACGCCGGAGATCGAGGTGATCGAGCCGGATTACATCAACGAAGCCTATGAACGCGTGTTGGCCAGCGACGTGCGCTACCGCTTCGTGATCGACATCTCGAAGCTATGAGGGAACCCCTGAGGGCGCTTGGGGCGTAGCACCGCGCGCCGCAATTTGTTCGGCGGCCTCCGCGTCGTCATCCCCCGGAACGACTTCGCTCACGTCGATACCGGCCAGCGGCCATCCGGCGGCGGCCAGGGTGCTGGCCACCCGGATGACGTTTTCCGGCCCGGCGTCGTAGTGGGTCATGTCGGAGATGAACTCGGCGATTTCGTCGCGATCGATGACGTTGTCGGCAATCGCCGGGGAGCCTTCCCTGGTGAGCTCGTGCACCACCTCCCGGATCTGCTCTTCGGTCAGCGGGGTGCTGCGCAGCAGGGCGAG
>CAYNLB010000271.1:0-2926 GCA_964397935.1 uncultured Mycobacterium sp. | reverse complement strand
GTCAGTGAGCTACCCGATGACTTCGAGACGGAAGCTGCCCGCCTGCTGCACAACTACCTGGCCGCGCTGGCGACGCTCCGCGACGTTATGCGCGGTATCCACCGTCGAGTTTGGCCCGAACGTCACGCGCCGGGCACCGACGACAAGCGCACCAAGTGGGAAGTGGAGGTCTGGACGCCGAAGGTCGACGAGCTACTGAGTGACGAGCCGACCACGTTTCTGGTTGATCTGCGAAATTACTCCCTGCATTACGCCATACCAGTTACGTCTATGACGACCAATTTCTCCAAAGCCGGGCCCGGAAGTCCAGGGGCCCTATGGAACACCATCACCGTCGACCGCACCGAGCTACTCAAGTGGGACGGCTGGCGCTCGAAAGGGCGCAAGTACATCACGTCGCACAGCGGCGACAACGTCGACGTCATGACACCAATCGCGACCTACTCGACTCGAGTGCGCGAGTTCTTCGGGTGGTTCTGGGAGCAGATAGAGGACTCGAATCGTATCCAAATCGACGAATACCGTTGTAAATCGATGGAGTTCGGCTTGTACCTCCGACAGGACGCGATGCTCGCGCAATTCGGGCCAGACGGCCGTAGCGTTCTCAGACCGCAGCTAGCCGAAGCGCGTCGTCAGCGTGCTGAATTCGGGACGCGCGGCTGGCGACTCATCACCCTCGACGAGAGCGGCGAATGGGTTGTCGGCGAGCGCGACCCTGATTGGCCACCGTTGCCACCTGGCCCGCGATGAGTGCGGTCAAGCACCGAGCGCGGCCATCATCGCGGCCCCGGATTTCGTCGTCGTCGACCACGGTGTACCGCTCGGTGGTCGCGACGAGGAATCGTCAATACCTGTGGATTGGGTGTTCGAGTCGGCTTCCGTCTGATTGATCGGGTCACTCCTGGCGTGGCGATGTCGGTGAGCCGTCCAAGATTTACCTCGGTGACGTCATCAAGACCGAATGTTAAGTCAGGGCGCCGCGATTGGTTACGGTCATCGGGTCAAAGGTCGGGCAGCGTTTTCATGCTAGGACGGCTGGCAAAGTTTCCCAGCCGCGGACTGTCGATGTCGTGGTCATGTGTGCCCTAGACATGTCGATGTTCCACTCCGGGAAGCGGTTGAGCACCTCATCGAGCGCCACGCGTCCCTCCATCCGGGCTAATGACGCTCCCAGGCAGTAGTGCACGCCAACACCGAAGCCGACATGGGCTCCGGCTTTGCGGTGAAGGTTGAAGACGTCACCATCGGGTGGGAATTGCCGGTGGTCACGGTTTGCAGCACCGGCGAGCAACATCATGATGCTGCCGGCTGGCACGGGCTGTCCGTAGTACTGCAGATCGCGTGTGACGGTGCGCGCGATGTGTGGCGCGGGGGGTTCGAAACGCAGCAGCTCCTCGATTGTGCCGCCAATCAGGCTGCGATCGGCGACCAGCTCCCGCCGCTGCTCGGGATGCTCGGCTAAAACCTTGCCCGCCCATCCGATCAGCCGGGTCGTTGTCTCGGCGCCGCCCGCAGCGACCAGCGTGATGCAAAGCAGTAGTTCCTCACGGGTCAACCCCCGTATCGTGCCATTAAGGTCGGTGAATTCGACGCCGAGCAATTCGGTGACAACGTCATCGGAGGGATGTTCAGCGCGCCAATCGAGGTACTCGGCGAATAACTGCCCTGTTTCCAGCCCTGAGGACGCGGCTTTCATTTCCCCGCCGGGCTCGGTGTTGACCTGACCTTCGGCGAGGTCGAGGACCTCCTGCCGCATCTCATCGGGAATTCCCAGCAGCCTGCACACGACTCTCACCGGCATCTCGGCACCCAAATTGGCGATGAAGTCAAAGCCCCCGGTACCAACGAACGGATCTAGACTCTCGGCACAGAATTGCCGTGCGGTGGCCTCGACCTCGCGCATTTTGCGTGGCGTGAACATGCGAGAAAGACTCTTGCGATAGATGTCGTGAAGGGGCGGGTCCTCCATAAGAAACAGTCCGGGCGGAATCGGCATGTCCGCCTTGATCAACTCGAGAATGTTGCCCCGGGCAGAGCTGAACGTCTCATGGTCATTCAGCGCCGCATGCACGTCGTCGAATCGACTCAGCGCGTAAAAGTTGTGTTGTTCGTTGTAGGACAGCGGCGCCTCCTCGCGGAGCCGCCGAAACAGCGGATACGGGTCGGCGTTGAGTTCTACATCGTAGGGGTCGTAGAACACCTCACTCGCAGTCTTGACACCCATAAATCTGCAACTCCCTCCATCGGACGCATCCGACCGCTCGTGGCACGAACTACTGGGTAGGGCAGCACAGCACGCCACTGCGAGCCGCAATAATCGAGCCACGCACAACCGTGCTCATCCTCACGTCGCACCGCAATTCAGTCAATGATTGATAATTCGCCCGTGCCCCTGCGGCAGCTCGACGACGCAGCGATCCGACCGCATCCACCGCGGTGCAATTGTCGAAGGACACTGTGGCGGCGACCAGTCGGGCGTCGGCCCCACGCGAGGCCGGCGAGCGCTTCCTCGGCGTGCAGGACGCCGGCGAGGTCTTGGAGTACGGCACGAAACGCGGTTCTGCCGGTAGCGGCTTCCGCGGCACGGACCAGGAGGTCGAGCGCGGCGGTTTCAGGATCGGCGGGCGGGGCACCAAAAGTGATCGTCATGCCATGAAGCTAACCGCATGAAACCCCAATTACCAAGGGCTGCAAGGACAGTCGTACATATGTCGCTACCAGCGCAAACGTCGAAAACGGGTATATGTCGGGACCGGCGCGAATGTCACGACCCGACTGTGCGCGGGGCGTCGGCGAGCGGACATTTGGCACGTATCTGGCACGCGCCCGCCAGGGAGGCTCAGAAATAGTTGTTGAACTGCGGTTATTTGAGTGGTCCCGGCTGGGATCGAACCAGCGACCTTCCGCGTGTGAAGCGGACGCTCTC
>CAYNLB010000270.1:0-2952 GCA_964397935.1 uncultured Mycobacterium sp. | reverse complement strand
CTGCACCGCCGCCATACCCACCCCACCGGTACCGGCGTGAATCAGCACCCGCTGACCCGGTTGCGCATCGGCCAGTTCAACGAACGCGAGGTACGCGGTGGTGAAAACAGCCGATATCCCTGCCGCTTCAGCGTAGGACCAGTCGGCGGGCATCGGGAGCAACAGTCGGACATCGCCGGCGACCAGCGTGCCGCTGCCATCCGGGAAGAAGCCGAATACCGAGTCGCCGACGGCGAACTCGGTAACTCCGGGGCCGACTTCGACGACCACGCCCGCGCCTTCGCCGCCCAGGAGCGCGTCGTGAGTGAACATGCCCAGCGTGATCATGACGTCGCGGAAGTTGGCGGCGACGGCACGCAGGGCGACGCGAACCTGGCCGGGCTCCAACGGTGCACCGGCGTCGGGAACGGGCTCGAGCTGCAGGTTCTCGAAGGTGCCCGCGCTGCTGATCCCGAGCCGCCACGGCCCACCATCCGGTGGCGTCAAGATTCCGCTCAGCGCCCGGCTGCCGTGCACCCGCGGCGTGTGAACCGTCCCGCCACGCAGCACCACCTGCGGCTCACCCACCCCCAGGACCGCCGCGACCGCCGCATCATCAAGCCGAACATCACAATCAACCAGAACAATCCGGCCCGGATGCTCCGTCTGGGCCGACCGCACCAGCCCCCACACCGCCGCACCCGCCAAATCGGTGACGTCCTCCCCCGCCAACGCCACCGCACCACGAGTGCCCACCACCAACACACCCGAATCGCGTTCGGTCAGCCACGCCTGCACGGCGGCCAGCGCCCGGTTGGTGCGCTCATGGGCACCTTTAGCCGGATCATCGTCAACGGCAACGGATTCGAAGACTTCGTACAACGGCTGGTTGCCGTCAACGGCTACGGCGGGCGACGCCGGCGACCAGACAACCTCGAAAAGGCGGTCCGGGCCCGAGCCCGACACCGCCGCCCGCAACCGCTGTTCGCTCACCGTCCGCGCAACCATCGCGCTCACCGACAGCACCGGCAACCCCAAGCCGTCGGCGAGTTCGATCGACACTGCTGAAGTACCGGCCGGCACGATCCGCGCCCTGACCGCAGACGCCCCTGCGGCGTGCAACGAGACGCCCTGCCAGGAAAAGGGCAGCAGCACGTCGGCAGCGGTCGGGTCGGCCATCACCGTCGCGTGCAAGGCAGCGTCCAGCAATGCCGGGTGAATTCCGAACCCGCTGACGCCTCCTGCCGCGTCCGGCAGCCTCACCTCGGCGAAGATCTCGTCACCACGGATCCACGCAGCGGTCAATCCCTGAAACGCCGGACCGTAGCCGTACCCCTGCGACGCCAACCGCGAATAACCGTCAGCCGTGTCCACGGCAACAGCACCGGCGGGCGGCCACTCCGACAAATCCGCGCCAGGCTCAACCGATCCGGAGCTCAACGTCCCCTCTGCGTGGCACAGCCAACCGGAACCCGCGTCAGCGTCGGCCCGGGAAAAGACCGACACACTTCGTTGGCCCGATTCTTCGGCAGGACCCACAACCACCTGCAACGCAACCGATCCCGCAGAAGGCCCAGCGGGCAGCGTCAATGGCGTCTGCAGCGTCAATTCGTCGAGCACCGGACAGCCGACTTCGTCGCCGGCGCGGATCGCCAGCTCCACGAACCCTGCGCCCGGGAACACCGCCACCCCCGACACGGCGTGATCGGCCAGCCAGCGCTGTGAACTCGGCGACAACCGACCGGTGAGCACCACCTCCCCCGAGGCGGGCAACTCCACTACCGCGCCCAGCAACGCGTGCTCGCTGGCGCCCTGCCCCAAACCGGCGGCGTCGATGAAGACGCCGTCCGTCGACAGCCAAAATCGCTGTCGATCAAAGGCATACGTGGGCAGCTCCACATAGCCCGCTCCGGCCAGAACAGCACGCCAATCCACGCGCACACCAGCGACAAACGCGGTCGCGGCCGACGAGAGGAATCGCTGCAGCCCCCCGTCGTCGCGGCCCAGAGTGGGAACCACGATGGCGCCGTCGTCGCGTGCGGTCCGGGTTGTGCAATGGTTGGCGGTGTCCTCGATTCCGGCAATCAACGCGGGATGGGGACTCGATTCGATGAAAGTGCGGTAGCCGTGCTCGCGGGCGCTGCGCACGGCCTGGTCGAACTGCACGGTCTGCCGGATGTTGCGATACCAATAGTCGGCATCCAAACTTGCAGTGTCGAGCCGGTTTCCGGTCACCGTGGAGAAGAAGACGGTACGGGAGGATCGCGGTTCTATGTCGGCGAGAATCTCGCTGAGCTGACCGCGAATTGCCTCCACCTCCACCGAATGCGAGGCATAGTCCACATCTATCCGGCGGGTGCGCAGATCAAGCTCCGCGCAGAATTCGATGAGTTCGTCGAGGGCGGTCACTTCGCCGGATACCACGACCGCAGACCGGCCATTGACGGCCGCGATGCCGGCCCGATTGCCATAGGGCGCCAACAATTCCCGGGCGCGGTCGGCGCCACACGCGATGGACACCATGCCACCCGGACCGGCCACCGCGGTCAACAACTTGCTGCGCAACGTGACGACTTTTACGGCGTCGCGCAGCGACAGCGCACCGGCAACGTAGGCGGCGGCGATCTCACCTTGCGAGTGGCCGATCACGGCATCCGCGCTGACTCCGACCGACTTCCACAACTCGGCAAGAGACACCATCACCGCGAACAGCACCGGTTGCACCACGTCCACGCGATCCAGGGTCGGGGCGCCGGGCACACCGCGCAGCACGTCGGTCAGTGACCAGTCCACGAATTCCGAGAAGGCTTCCGCGCACGCCTCGATTTGCTGCGCGAAAACCGGTGCGGTATCGAGTAGTTCGACCCCCATGCCCAGCCATTGCGAGCCTTGGCCGGGGAAGACGAATACCGTCTTGCCGGCAGGGGTGGCGGTGTCCCGAACGACCGCGGGGGGGCCTCCCGGTTGCGGGGG
>CAYNLB010000269.1:0-2981 GCA_964397935.1 uncultured Mycobacterium sp. | reverse complement strand
GCAGGTCGAATACGACCTGCTTGACTGTTCCGGTGAATGCGTACGGCGCCTTGTCCTCGTAGCCGCGGTCGACCACCAGACCATTGTCGCGGCCGATGTCCATGCCCGCGTAGGAGGAGAACGCGATCGGCACCGTCCTGGGCATCTCGCCCTCGCCGATCAGCTCGTCGTCGGCCCACAACGTCACGTGGCCGCCGGATCCCGGTGTGGGTTCGTCGATTTCGAAAACCACCTTGAGTGTGACATCTCCGGTTGGAATCGCCGCCGAGGACGTCTGAGTGTAGGTCTCCACCCCGAGCATCGAATAGGTGTGGTGCAGCAGGCCCTGACCGTCGACCCACAGGGCGAAACCGCCGATGAAGTCGGCGTTGGCCACCAGGACTCCCTCGGCCCCTCCGGCGGGCACGGTGACGTCGGCCGAGACGGCGTATGACCGGCCCAGGATCCTGGGCACCATGCCCCGCTGGATGTTCTGCACGTCGCCCTGGTAGGCGAATCGCGTGACCGTGGGCATCGGCGGCAGGTCACCGAACATCACCGACAAGCCACCCAGCAGTGGCAGCACCCGGTTGCGTTCGGCTTCGGCCCACCACAGTTCCTTGAGTTCGGCGAGCTTGTCCGGATGCTCGGCGGCCACATCGCGCGCCTGCGAGAAGTCGTCGGGCAGATAGTAGAGCTCCCAAACGTCCTTCTCTGGGTCGTACTTGCCGGGCCCGAACCGTTGCATCGTCTCCGGAGAAAAGTCCCAGGGTGCCTTGTCCAGCCGGGTGCACGCCCACCAGCCGTCTTTGTAGATCGCGCGACTGGCCAACATCTCGAAGTACTGCACCGTGCGGTGTTCGGCGGCGTCGGCGTCGGTCAAGCTCGCGCCGAAGCTGGTGCCGTCCATCGGCTCCTGTTGGAAACCGTCGACGCTGGCCGGTGCGGGCAGCCCGACGACGTCCAGCACAGTGGGGGCGATGTCGATGCAGTGGGTGAACTGCGCACGGGGGGTCTTGTCAGGCGCGATCTGCACCGGCCAGTGCACGACCAACGGGTCGCGGGTGCCGCCGAGGTGGCTGGCCATCTGCTTGCCCCACTGGAACGGGGTGTTGTTGGCGTGCGCCCACGCCGCCGCGAAGTGCGGCGCGGTGTGGTCGCCGCCGAGGGCGTCGATACCGCCGTACTGCTCGATCAACTGCAGCTGATGTTCGGCGTCGAGCACGATCCCGTTGAGGAAGGTCATCTCGTTGAACGATCCGGTTATCGTCCCTTCCATAGACGCGCCATTGTCTCCCCAGATGTAGAAGATCAGGGTGTTGTCCAGGTCCCCGAGACCGTCGATGGCGTCGACGAGCCGCCCGACATTCCAGTCGGCGTTCTCCGAGAACCCGGCGAACACCTCCATCTGGCGCGCGTAAAGCTTCTTCTGGTCGCCAGACAGACTCTCCCAGGGCGGGAACAATTCCGCTCGCGGGGTGAGTTCGGTGTCGGGTGGGACGATGCCCAGTCGCTTCTGACGCTCCAACGTCTGCTGCCGGTAGACATCCCAGCCGTCGTCGAACTTGCCCTTGTACTTGTCGGCCCATTCCTTGAACACATGATGTGGCGCGTGGGTGGCACCGGTGGAGTAGTACATCATCCACGGCTTTTCAGGGTCCTGGGCGCGCACGGCGTGCAGCCACTCCACGGCCTTGTCGGTCAAGTCGTCCGGGAAGTAGTAGGGCCTGCCGTCCCTGCCCTCGGTGGGCACACCGATGACCCCGTTGTCCTGGGTGATGATCGGGTCGTACTGACCGGCGGCACCGGACAGGAATCCCCACCAGTGGTCGAACCCCCAACCCTGCGGCCAGCGATCGAACGGTCCAGCGGCACCCTGCACGTTGTCCGGCGTCAGATGCCATTTACCGAAACCGCCTGTGACATAACCGTTGTCGCGGAGGATCCGCGGCAGCGGCGCAACGCTGCGGGGCAGTGTGGCTGAGTATCCGGGAAAGGGGCCCGGATACTCGGCGATCGAACCGAACCCACAGCGGTGGTGGTTGCGTCCGGTCAGCAACGCCGCCCGCGTCGGCGAGCAGACGGCTGTGACATGAAAACGGTTGTAGGTCAATCCATTTTCGGACAACCGGGTCAACGTGGGCGTGCTAATGGCACCGCCGAAAGTATCCGGGCCGCCGAATCCGGCATCGTCGATGAGCACGATCAGCACGTTGGGAGATCCCTCGGGCGCCTTGACGCCGGCCGCGATCGACCAGTCGCCCACTGAATCGGCCATGGTCCGTCCCGCCACACCCCCGAAGCTGCGGTCGGCGATCGGCAGACGGGTCCGATCGGGATTGAACTTGCGCATCGCTTCGGCCAGCGCGCCTTCGAGGCCCCGCAAGGCCGAGCCCTCCATCTCCGCGACGGATTTCAGCGCCGAGCCGGCCAGCGTCCGCTCGACGGCGAGTCGACTCGCGGTCGACAGCACCGCGATCACCACTCCCGTACCCGCCTGCATTGCCTGCCCGATCTTCTCTTCCAACCCGCTCCGGACGCGGTGCTCGGCGAACTTGTCCACCAGCGCGCCCGAGGCGGCACCGACGGCGACCGAGGCCAGCAGCGGCGGGGCGAACAGGCCGACCGCCACCCCGACACCCGCGCCCCAGCCAGCGCCCTTGCGGCCCAGATGACTGGTGGTTTCGGCGATCCTGGTCGAGCCGTCGGCGTCCCTGGCCACCAGAATCGCCGCCCGCAGCTCGAGCCTCTTGCCCGCCACCTCGGCGACAAGCGCATCGAAGTCGCGTTTGGCGTTCGCAAGATCCTGGTAGGCCGCGACGAGAACCAGAGCGTGATCGTCGGTCATTTCGATCCCCTCCTATCGTCTGGGCGCCCATCGGTGCCAGAGCCGGACAATCATGCCCCGATTGCCACGGTACTACTTGACATTTCCGGACAGTGCCCCGACATTCGAGGGCGTGTCGGTGGTACGCGCCACCTCGCTGTCGGGGCTTCCCGAG
>CAYNLB010000268.1:0-3011 GCA_964397935.1 uncultured Mycobacterium sp. | reverse complement strand
CACCGCTGGCCACCGACAGCCCGAACTTCTGGTCCTCGTGCGCGGTGGAGATGAACTCGTGCGTATGCGCCTCGACCCCGACGGTGAGACGAACGAAGACATCCTGGACGATGCCCGCCTCTCCCGCGATCGCATCCAGGCGTTCGATCTCGGTCATCGAATCCACAACGATATGACGCACACCGGCTTTGACCGCCGCAGTCAATTCAGCGATGGATTTGTTGTTGCCGTGGAAGGTAATCCGTTCCGGTGGAAAGTCAGCGTGCAGCGCGACGGCGAGCTCCCCGCCCGTGGATACATCAAGCGAGAGACCTTCCTCGTCGACCCAGCGGACGATCTCGCTGCACAGGAAGGCCTTGGCGGCGTAGTACACGTTGTCGCCGCCGCCGAACGCCGACGCAATCTCGCGGCACCGGGAACGGAAGTCATCCTCGTCGATGACGAACAGCGGAGTCCCGTACTCCTGGGCAAGGTCGGTCAGCGTGACTCCGGCGATGGCGGCCACACCGGATTCGTCGCGAAGCATGTTGCGCGGCCATACGCTCGGCGCCAACCGCAGCAGTTCTTCGGAAGACTGCGGTCGCGGCGGGCTACCCGGGTGACGGCTCTCTTCGGCGTGCCGGGGACCGGCGGGATGGACGTTCACATCCGCTCCGGTGCAGTGACTCCGAGTATCGTCAGCCCGTTGGCTATGACCTGGCGGGTGACCTGGCACAGCGCCAGGCGCGCGATGTGCAGGTCGGTGGGCCGCTCGTCGCCCTGGGGTAACACCCGACACGAATCGTAGAACCGGTGGTAGTCGCCGGCGAGATCCTCCAGGTAGCGGCAAACCCGGTGTGGTTCCCGAAGCGATGCCGCGGTTTGCAGCACCCGCGGGAATTCACCCAGGGTGCGCAGCAGCGTCCCCTCTTTGTCGTGGCCGAGCAGCTCGAGGTGCCCGGTGTCGGGGATCAGGCCCAGCTCGGCGGCGTTGCGGGCCAGCGCCGAAAGCCGGGCATGCGCGTATTGCACGTAATAGACCGGGTTTTCATTCGACGCCGAGGACCACAGCGCCAGGTCGATGTCGATCGCGGTGTCCACCGAGGAGCGAATCAGGCTGTAGCGTGCCGCGTCCACGCCGATCGCCTCGACCAGGTCGTCGAGCGTGATCACGGTTCCGGCTCGCTTGCTCATCCGGACCGGCTGGCCATCGCGAACGAGATTGACCATCTGGCCGATGAGCACCTCCACGGTGGCCGGGTCGTCGCCGAACGCGGCAGCCACGGCCTTGAGCCGGGCGATGTATCCGTGGTGGTCGGCACCGAGCATGTAGATGCACAAGTCGAAACCGCGTTGCCTCTTGTCCAGGTAGTAGGCGATATCGCCGGCGATATAAGCCGGCTTCCCGTCGCTCTTGATCACGACGCGGTCCTTGTCGTCGCCAAAAGCGCTGGTGCGCAGCCAGGTCGCGCCATCCTTCTCGTAGATGTTGCCGGTCTCTCGAAGCCTGGCGATGGCCTGGTCGACCCGTCCGCTGGTGTGCATCGACTCTTCGTGGGTGTAGACGTCGAAGTCGGTGCCGAACTCGTGTAACGACTGTTTGATGTGGGTGAACATCAAGTCGACACCGCTTTCGCGAAAGGTCTCTCGCATCTCGGGCTCGGGCAGGCTCAGCGCGTCGGGCGCGCGCTGGAGCACCTGGGCGGCGATGTCGTTGATGTAAGTGCCGGCATAGCCGTCGGCGGGGGGCGGTTCGCCGTTGGCCGCGGCGATCAACGAGCTGACGAAGCGGTCGATCTGGGCGCCGTGGTCGTTGAAATAGTATTCGCGCTCCACGTCCGCGCCCTGAGTGGCCAGCAACCGGCCCAGCGCGTCGCCGACGGCGGCCCAGCGGGTACCGCCGATGTGGATCGGCCCGGTCGGGTTGGCCGAGACGAACTCGAGGTTGATCTTGTGGCCCGCCAGCGCGTCGGAGTGACCGAAGTGATCGCCGGCGTCGAGGACGTTGTTGACCACCACGGCTTGCGCCGACGCCTCGAGCCGCATGTTGATGAATCCCGGACCGGCCACCTCCGCGGACGCGACGCCGCCGGCCCGCGCCACCGCTTCGGCGAGCCATCCGGCCAGCTCACGCGGGTTTGCGCCGACTTTCTTCCCGAGCTGCAACGCCAGGTTGCTGGCGTAATCCCCGTGCTCGGGGTTGCGCGGCCGCTCCACGGTGACCGTCTGCGGCAACGCGGCAGCATCCAGCCCGCGCTCGGCAAGCACCGCGGCGGCGGTGGTTTTGAGCAGCTCGGCCAGGTCGGCGGGGGTCACGAACGACCATCCTATGGGCTGGGGTGCGCTCGGCCCGAATCCATTGGGATGCCGAAGCGGTCACCTGGATGCGTTAGTCTGTCCGTGCTTGTTTCAAGCCCCACGGCGCAACATGGACATCGGTGCGCCCCCGTAGCTCAGGGGATAGAGCGTCTGCCTCCGGAGCAGAAGGCCGCAGGTTCGAATCCTGCCGGGGGCACCAGGGTTTGCGCAGTTCAAATAGGGTGCCCGAACTGGTATCCAGGAAGTGCGCTATCTGGCGGAGGCGGCTGGGGATGCGCGCAGCGCCACCGTCGAGGCCCCGAGAAGACAACGGGTGCTCGCATTCGTAAGGGCAACGCGAGAGGGCCCGTATCGCCTAAGGCGGCGGCTTCAAGCCTGCCTGAGGCTACTGATCATGCTCAGCTTCATGCTCAGCCGCATGTTTGCAGCGTGGGAGCGTCATGGATGCGGCAGGTTGTCGGGGCCAGTTTCGCCACTGACGAAAATGAGCCACTCGGGCTGCGGTCCCCACTGCGGTCTCAGCAGTCTCCTCATTCAAGGGCCGGCGCGCCCTGAGCGCGGTCATCATCACCGCGGACGACCAGTTGTCTGCCTACAAAGTCGCGGTCGTCGCCGCACAGCTGTTGGGTCTCGCCACGACGTTCAGGGGTGCGCTATTTGTCGAGCGTTGCGATCGGATACGACCCGGAGTCGTCTCGCCCGTCGCGCGCCAA
>CAYNLB010000267.1:0-3039 GCA_964397935.1 uncultured Mycobacterium sp. | reverse complement strand
AATCGGAGAAGAGCAACTTGGAGCCGTCCGGGAACAGGTCGGGGTATCGCTTGATCGTGTTCGCCAGGATTTCGGTCCCCTCGTGAACCGGCACAATCAGCTCCACGCCCTGCTCGCCGGCGATGTGCGCGAGGGCTTTCGTCCACTCGACCGGTTCATACCTCGGCCGGGGCGTGCGGAAGGTCTTCTTGACCGTCGAGGAGAACCTGGTGATGGGCAACGGCAGCGAGTCCGCGATCAGCACGTCGTGTCCGGCAGCCCCCATCAATCGGGCCAGGTGAAGTGACAGAAACGACCGGCCGAACGTGATCAACACGGTTTTTCTGCTAAAAGCCGACATCGAACCTCACCGCTGGGGACTACCCGCCCTGCACTCTGGTGAACCTGGTTCCGCCTGACTGGTGGCCTTGCTCACTACGGCAGATCGTCGCGCGGTCCCGCAATCGGCTGTATGACCTCGGCTGATGCGCGACAGTTACGTTGGCTGATGCTTCATGGCCCCCGGTGGTATCGCTTCACGACCCGACGTCATGCATGTTCGGCGATCCAGGCCGTGGTGAATCGCTCCAGCGCGGGGATGCTCTCGGACAAACCGGTTCCGATGGACTTCTCGAGTTTGCCGCCCACCAATGGGATCTTGACTTCCACTTTCATGGCGAAGCGCAGGCGCGCGCCGTTGCCGGTGGGTGTCACCCACGCTTCCGCATCTCCTGATCCCAGCCCGCCGGGAACCGAGATATTGAGCTGCCCGCGTACCCGACGGTCGCCGACCGGTGTCCACTTCTCGCTGTGCAGGAGTTTCAGGTCACCGGGGACGAGTTTGGCAATCGGCCCGGGCAGGACCTGGCGCCCGAGGTGCTGGGTGACCTGCACTGTCACCGTGCCGTCGGTGTCGAGGATGAGTGAATCCAGCGTGGTGGTGGCGGCTCCGGCGGCGATGCGGGCGATCCAGTAGTCCTCGCGGCCGAATGCTGCATGGATCTGTTCGACGCTGGCGGGCGATTCGGTCGAGACGTCGTATGAGCGCGGCATAACAATCCATTCTTACTAAGTGAAGGTCGTCGTTGCCCGGTAACACAGCACCCGGTGATGCCGGTGGCGAGGTGCCGCTGTCAGCTCGGTCGTTCTCCGAAGGCGACCCAATGTCACCGAGTGGGCACGTCTGCGTTGCGCGCGATGCGCTGTTCGATGGCATCCGCGGCGTGGCGTAACTGCTGACCCAGCGTCCGGATGGCGCCGCCGTCGAGGTTGGTGAAGACCGCGGCCATGACCGTCATGGTCGCTGTTCCGTCAACATTGCGGATCGGCGCGGACACCGTGGCGACGCTGTGGGTGGTGTCGCTGGACAGTTCGCTATCGAGGACGTCGATGACGGCGAGATCGGCGTAGGCGCGAGCCAACTGCGCGGTGATCTCATCGATCTCACCATCGACGCAGAGCGCTCGTAGAGCGGTGTAGACACGTTCATACTGACCGGTGAGTCGTTCGACAACGAATCCGCGTTGACGAATCTGGTCGAGCACCATTGTCATCCGCCGTTGGAATTGGCGGCTCGGCGTTCCGATCGCTTCTAACCACTTTTGTTGTGCGTCGGTACCCGACCAGGCGACGTAGTCGCGTCCGATCGGGGCTACGAACGGTGTGCGCATGCCGCGCCAGATCCTCGGTCCGCGCAGGCATTCGCCCACCGTATCGATGACGACCAGCGTGCTGCCCTCGCGGCGTGCCAGCATCACCTGCGTGCCGGTGGCGGCGGCCAATGCCTGCAGGTCGGCCCGGTGGAGTTGGGCGTTGGTCGGCCTGAACAACGCGGCGATGGCCGGCCCCCATGCATAACGTGCCGTCGCGGGATCCCTGATCGCCCATTCCCGGGACGCCAAGGTCGTCAGGATTGCATGCCCGGTGGCCCGGCTGAGGCCGAGGTTGCGGCAGATCTCGGCCAACGTGAACTGTTTGGCCGGGTTTCGGCCGAGAAGTTCAAGCACCGCGATGACCCGCTCGGTGGGCGGTGACAGGCCTTGACTCGGACCCACCGATGGTTCTACCGTCTCCGTCACAATATCGAACAATATGTCGATATTTCGACACGCACAAGGTCGGTGAGGCAACAGTGAGCGATGTGTGGCCGCCGGGTGGGCGACACCAACTTCTGGGAGACCGCGCAGCTGACGACGCGGCGGGCCAGTTGACGATGACCACGCCGATCGGCGTTGACGTCGACATGGGCGCACCGGCCGAAGAGCGTCTGGTTTCGGCCCCGACGTGGCGCGCCTTCGGGGTCTGGACGGCAGTCTTCTGGGGCGCGACCGGCGTCTTCGCGACGCTCTTCTATCTGGGCGCGCTCGACTTCACCACCAGCACCAAGGCATCCCTCTACGGGATCAGCATCTGGCTCAATGGGTGGATCATCCCGCTGCTGCTGCCCAAAGCGCGTCAGCGTCCGCGCATGCAGGTCTTCCACGAATGTCTCGTGCTCTGGATGGTTTCCTATGTGATGACGAATCTGCTCTGGGAGATCCCCTGGGTGATATTCTCGCCCTTCATCTTTCACGATCTCCAGACGGTGAATGACATCGCCGCACAGACGCCGTGGATTCGCGAGAACGTTTTGCACATGTATTGGTGGGACCTCGCCTCGTTCGGCTCAGTCGACCTTCGCACGATCAATCACAACTCGACGTTCTTCACGCTCGAGATCTACGCGTTCGTCAACGTCGCCGCTGCCCTCGCCTTCTGGCGCCTGAACAAGAGGCGCTCGTCATTGCGCTATCTGATCCCGGTGTTGGGGGCCGGGGAGCCGGTTGTCGCGACCTTCATCTTCTCGTTCAGCGAGGTCTTCGGAGGCTTCAAGGATATGCCCGGTGGAGTGGCCGATACCTTGCTCGCGCTGGTGTGGACTCAATACCAGTACTTCGTCTTCCCACTGATTCTCGGCTATCTGGGGTGCAAGCTTCTGTACGAGGATTGGCGCCAGACCAGGGCGGCGTCCACCCCGTAGGGGCCAACGCAGGGAACCGTGAGTTGCGTGCGGTAGTGCCC
>CAYNLB010000266.1:0-3075 GCA_964397935.1 uncultured Mycobacterium sp. | reverse complement strand
GCCACCTGCTTGCCGACGCGCTGGTACAGGTCGAGGGCGCCCGCAGCTGCCTGTGGCATGCCGCCTGGGCGATCGACGAGCTGCCCGTGGAGGAGGCGCGGCTGGCGGCGATGACCGCGAAGGCGTACGCGTCCGCGGCGGGCCGCGAAGTGGTGGAGACGACGGTGCAGGTGTTCGGCGGTATCGCGATCACCTGGGAGCACGCCTCCCATCTGCGGCTCCGCCGAACCCTGCTGGACCGCCGGCTGTTCGGTGATGAAGGGGTTCAATACGAGGCCATCGCCGCGACGCGGTTGGCGAACAGGGAGTTGGCCTAGCGGTGGACTTCAACGACAGCCCGGATGAAGCGCGGTTTCGCGGCGAGCTACGGCAATGGCTCGCCGAACATGCACGCGAAGCCGCCATCCCGGATGACCCCGCCGCCCGCGCCGACGCCCAAAATGCATGGCACCAAACGTTGTACGAGGCCGGATACATCGGCCTGTCGTTTCCGGTGGAGTGCGGAGGGCATGGCAAACCCCCGGTCTACGAGGCGATCCTCAACGACGAACTCGGCCGAGCCGGCTCCCCGCCCATCGAAGGGGTCGGGCACCTGAGCAATGCGTTGCGCTTGTTCGGTACCGACGCTCAGCGCGATGCTCTGCTGCCCGGGCTGTTGTCCGGCCGGGTGCGGTGGTGTCAGGGATTCTCCGAGCCCGAGGCCGGATCCGATTTGGCCGCCCTGAAGACACGTGCCGACTTGATCGACGTCGAGGGAAACCCGGTCTTCCGGGTCAACGGCCGCAAGATCTGGACCAGCTTCGGCGCGGTCGCCGATTGGTGTTTCCTGTTGTGCCGCACCGAACCCGATGCGCCCAAGCACGCGGGCATCTCCGTGCTACTGACCCCGATGTCGACTCCGGGCATCGACGTGCGCCCGATCGTCAACGCGGCGCGGAACCGCGAGTTCACCGAGATCACCTTCGACGACGTGGACGTGCCGGCGGCGAATCTGCTGGGCGAGCGCGGACAGGGTTGGGCCATCGCCAACCAACTGCTCGCCTACGAGCGTGGTCCCAGCGACATCAACTGGATCGGCCGGCTCTCGACACAGCTGCGGCAGCTCGAGGACGACGTCCGCACCGGATGGCTGGACGACACGCCGGCCGCGCGGGCCCGGCTGGGGCAGGCATACGTGGAACTGCGCGCGCTGCAGATCAAGGTTCACCGCTCGCTCACCGAACGGCAGCACGGAAGGCTGCCCGGACCGGAAGGCTCGGTCGACAAGCTGCTGATGGGCCGGGCCGACCAATTCGTCGGGCGCACCATGATGGATCTGCGTGCCAGCGGTCCTCTTCTCGCCGAGGGCCTGGAGTGGGACATCTACGTGTGGTCACGCGCCGCCGGCATCTACGGAGGAACGACGCAAATTCAGCGCAACATCGTCGCACAGCGGGTGCTGGGTCTGCCGCGCGCCTGAGCAAGCGAGTCAGCCCTCGGCACCCTCGGTCAGGTGCCGGTAGGCCTCGCGAAGACCGCTGAGCCGGCGTTCGAGCATTTCCCGGGCGGCGTCAGGTCCCGTGTCGAAAGCACCGAGCTGGGCGCTGACCGCGGCGATTTCGCTCGCGAGCCGCTCGGCCGCCTCGCCTTTGGTGAGCAGATCCTGGTCTGCCCAGTCGTCGTGCGGGATGCGCTTGTCGGATCCCATCGCCTCTCCTCGGCCACTCCCGGACCACACGGCTCTGTTGAGCCGGGGCCGCGGTCAGCGCTATAGTCAATTGAGCACTAACTGTCTAGTTGTATCGTATATCGTAAGCGAGGAACCGAGGAGCGCGCATGCCGCTGCAACCTGCGATGAAGCTGTTGTCCGTTGACGACCACCTCATCGAGCCACCCCATGTCTGGCAGGACAGGTTGCCGAAGAAGTACCAGGAGCAGGGCCCGCGCATCGTCGACTTCCCGCGCGAGGGCGCTCCGCCGGTGCAGCAGTGGGTCTACGAGGGCCGCCCCTATCCCAACATCGGCCTGAACGCCGTCGCGGGCAGGCCACCCGAGGAGTTCGGAGTCGACCCGATCCGCTACGCCGACATGATCCCCGGATGCTATGACCCGAAGGCACGCCTGGCCGACATGGACATCGACGGAGTGCACGCGATGCTGTGCTTCCCCTCGTTCCCGCGTTTCTGCGGCACGGTGTTCCTGGAGGGACAGGACAAGGAACTGGCGCTGTTGGGTGTGAAGGCGTGGAACGACTTCTCGCTCGACGAGTGGTGCGCCACCGATCCCGCCCGGTTCATCCCGATGGCGATCACGCCGCTATGGGACCCCTCGCTCCTCGTCGCCGAGATCGAGCGGGTGGCGGCCAAGGGCGCCCGGGCCATCGGGCTGCCGGACAACCCGACGAACCTGCAGCTACCCAGCTATCACACCGCGTACTGGGAGCCGGTTTGGTCGGCGCTGGAGGAGACGAACCTGACCGCGGTGATGCACTTCGGCAGTGGCGGATTCCCGCCGCAGACCGCGCCCGAGGCGCCGTTCGCGGTGATGATCACGTTGATGGGCACCACGTCGATGGCCGCCGCGACCGAACTCATCTTCTCGCCGGTGTTCCACAAGCATCCGAATCTCAAGGTGGCGTTCTCTGAGGGCGGTGTGGGTTGGATGCCCTACCTGGTGGAGCGCGCCGACTACGTCTGGCGGAAGCACAGGTTCTATCAAAACATCCACCCGACCGTGGCGCCGTCGGAGTTGTTCCGGCGCAACATATCCGGGTGCTTCATCGAAGACGAAGTAGGCATGTCGATGCGCAACTCTATCGGCATCGACAACATCACCTGGGAATGCGACTACCCCCATTCGGACTCGTTCTGGCCGAAGAGTCGCGCGCGCGCCGAAGAGATGCTGGCCGATGTGCCCGACGAGGAGGCCGCCAAGATCGTCGAACTCAACGCGCGGCGCTGGTATGCCTTCCCCGAGGAGGGCTTCACATCCTGCACGGCCGATTCCGGATGGCGTCCGAACGGCGGTAACCCACCCGAGTACGACTACGACCAAGTGATGGCCGACCACGGCGGAATCGGGCTGGACGACTTCATG
>CAYNLB010000265.1:0-3104 GCA_964397935.1 uncultured Mycobacterium sp. | reverse complement strand
CCAGCATCTTTCACCGCCGAACTGGCGACCGCCGCGAGTAGCACGGAACCGACTCCCGCGATGAGCAATGCAGTGGTCCCGAACGAGTTGCCGGCCGACCAGGTTTGGCCGCTACCGTGCGCGACCGTCGCCGGCATGGCCTCACCCATCCGGTACCCCACCAACAGCCCCTACTTGTTCACTAGGACCGCAAATATCGCAACTCCGGTTGTCGCCCCAAAGAACGCGTCCCTGGTCCTATGGCGTAATCTGCCGCATACGACTGAATGTCTATTCCAATTCCTGGGCCTCGCCTGAATCACGACCGACAGTCGGCTTTCTTTGAGTGACCCCCCATTTCTGCGCGCCGAAGTACCCGGCGAGATAGGCGACCAAAGGAAGCGCGAACATCATGAACGACGCGATGCTTGCGATCCCGAATTGCACTTTCTGCCCTCGGGCGATTGGGAAACCGCCACTCGCGTCGCCCCAACCTGTCATAGCGGCGGAGGCGACCCCGACAGCTACTGCCAAGGATATTTGCCATGCCCACCCGGCGAGGTAGATCCCGTAGGCAGCGACGGAGGTACCCACCGCGACCAGCCACCAATGGTTTCGGGCCGAAACCGCACCAAGATAGGCGTCAGCAGGCGGCTCCGTTGGCCGCTGAGTATCGCCCGCGTCTGCGGTTACTCGTTGCTGCCGCGGCAACATATAGGAGAGCCGACGATTACCGATTTTGATCAGGGAATCATCGTGGAAAAAAGCCAGCAGAACTGCGGCACCGAAACCAGCGAAACACACCTCGGCGCTAACCTGCCATCCGCGGAACGACAGAGCGACGGCTTCTATCAGGGTGCCGGCAGAGAATGCCATCCAGAAAATCCGGCGCCGCCTACTTTCCTCAATCTGAGAAAAGACTGGAATCAGCGCACTTGCCATGGTCATAATGCCGATTACCAGCAATGGTGTCGACCAAGAGGGCTGCTGTACTTTGGTACGTCCATCCTCCCAGCCAGCCGCGGCCAACCACTCAATGATCGAATTGCGATCCAATTACTCCACCAATCTTTCCCCCGGCCATACCGACCGCCAGTGAGCCGACAATGCCGCCTACTAAGGCGCCCCCGGGACCCAATACCATGCCACCGGCTGCACCGACCGCCCAGCCGCCCGCCGCACCGCCCGCGATCCCCCCGATAGCTTGGCCCATGGTCAAGCCGGCGGGCGCGCCTTCCTGGATTTCCATGCCTGCGAGAGCCAAGTCGGCAACGGAACCCGCCCAGCCTAGCCGCCCGCCCACCCGTTTGAGCGCCTCAGCATCGGCTTTCGACATGACTCCGATACTGTCCGGCAGGTTGTGCGAACCCGTTGATAACGAGCGGGCAGACGACTCGATCCCGGCACCAGCGGTACCAACCAACGTGGCGTCGTAGTGTGCTATCTCGGAAAGCGACGTGCCTTTGGCCATCCGGCCTACGACGGCGGACGCGGCCGCGGGCGACATCCCTCCCTGCGCCAGGGTCTTAACCGCCTGCCGTGTCACCACCACTCGCGCCAGTTGTTCACTGTTGTCGAGCATTTGGGTGACCTGGTCGGGACTCATCGGCGGTGCCTCGGAAAATCCTTGCTCGAACTTCCTTTGCCACTCCAGCCGCATTCTTGCGCGGCTGCGCGCGTCAGCGCCCAGGATCGGGTCGACCGGCAGGGGGCCACTGAATTGCGCCATTGCGAAGTCGTCGAGTCGCTCGCTGGCAAACCGGCGGGCATCGGCATCAGCCGTGGGGTTTGTGGCCGTGTCGTAGTCACGTAAACGTGCTGCCGCATCGGCCTTTTCAGGTGTCATGCCGCCAGGCCTGTTGACGAGCGCTTCGTCTATTCCGCGCTGCTTTGCGTTGTAACGGTCGAGGGCCTGGCTAGCTTGGTCGCCGCGGCTGGGTTGGCCATCGGCATCGAGCCCTTGGACGGGCGCGGGATCGTAGCCATCTTGGGCCCGCAGTCTGGTTAGCGACTTCTGCAGATACTCGGAATAACCGCCGCGAAGCGACCGGATCTGTCCCAGTGCGGATTTCGTATCAGTGATGGCGTCGGTCTCAAGCCCGTGGATATGCTGGTCAATCAGGTTCTTTTGGGCCCCGCTGAGACGACCCGTCCTCTCCAGATCCAATGCTTGGCCGAGTTCATCGTCGATCTGTTGTAGCTCGGATTCCAGCGTCGAGATCAACACCGCGCCAGTTCGTTGCGCTTCGGCCAAAGCGGCGGCGATGTATTCCAGATCGATGCCGATTCTCGGTAGTTGGGCGGTCTGCACGCCCAACGATTTAACGGCACGCTGCACTTCGGCAGAGTCGTTGATGGGGTGGTCGCCATTTTGCCGATTCCAGGACGCCTCGAAGCGGCGGCGGGCCTCATCGAACGCGGCGCTGGCCTCGGTGCTGCAGCGTCCCGCTTTGTAGAATGCCTCCGCCAGATCCGAGATCTGCGCCGGATGGCCCGCCTGCAGGCTGTTGTTAATCGCCCAGGGATCGCCTTGGGCCTCGGCAATCAGCGCCGGAACGCTTATGTACTGGAGTTGCATCGGGAATGCGAGTCGCCACCGCAGGCCGCGACGCTTATGTACCCGAAGTTCCCCGCACTGCCCGCAATTCGGCGGCGTTGCGCTGATCCATCGCGGTGAACTCCCGGGCAGCGTAGTGCGCCTTGCTGCCGACCGCGGTCAGCGCCTCCTGGTGGGCCTGCAAAGTCGTCACATGCCGGGCGCGAGCCGAGGTGACCGCCTCGTGAAATGCATCTGCCGCAGCGAAATCCCCGAACATCCCCGACGCCAGCGGTCCGCGCGCGAGGTGATCGGCCCCGTCTCGGGCCTGTCCACCGGCGCGGTGTGATTCTTTGGCGCCTGAGTGCAGCAATTCCGGCTCGACGAACATTAGGTCCCCCCTTACGCGTTAGCTGCTGATCAGGCTAGTGACGGCGCGGGCGGCGGACAATTCACCCGAACCACCCTTACAGAGCACTGGCGCCGTCGGCGAGACCGTCACCGTCGGAGTCAGTCAGCCGAACGTTCCACCGCCCGTCGCCATCGGTGTCTACGTACCCGGTCGCGCCGTGCTCCTCGGCGCACAACA
>CAYNLB010000264.1:0-3107 GCA_964397935.1 uncultured Mycobacterium sp. | reverse complement strand
GACCCGGTGCGCGCGGTGTTCATCCGCGCGCCCTGGGTCGAGCGGGCCGGTGACGAGGTGCAGGTGCTCGCGCGCGCCGCGGGCCACATCGTCGCCGTGCGGCAGGGCCGCGTGCTGGCGACCGCGTTTCACCCGGAGATGACCGGCGACCGCCGCATTCACCGGTTGTTCGTCGATATCGTCAAAGGCCGGGTCTAAGACTCGAGATAGGCGCCCGGACAACGACCCCGGTGGTGGGCGGCGGTCCGGATCAGGTCGCGATTAACAGATCCGTAATTGCCACTGACTACCGTGGCTGAATGCGACGTGAGCCGCCGCGAACCATGGGTGTCGAAGAGGAGTTCCACCTCGTCGATTTGAGGACTAGGCGGCTGACCACCCGCGCCCCTGAGCTGCTTTCAAAGCTATCGTCGGACTACGTCGCCGAGCTTCAAAGCTGTGTCGTCGAGCTCAACAGCGGTGTCGTGGACGATTTGGAAGCGCTGCGTGCCGACCTGCTGCACCATCGTCAGGTGCTGGCCGGCGCGGCCCAGAAACTCGGCATCGGGGTGGTCGCCGCCGGTGCCGTGCCGCTGTCGGTGCCCGCCGAGATGCAGGTCACCCAGACGGCCCGTTATCTGCGGATGTTGGCGGACTACCAGCTGCTGGCCCGTGAACAGCTGATCTGCGGCACCCATGTGCACATCGGCATCGACGACCCCGATACCGCCGTCGCCGTCGCCAACCGCGTGTCACCGCATCTACCGACACTGCTGGCGCTGTCGGCCAGTTCCCCATTCTGGGCCGACGGATCGGACACTGGTTATGCCAGCGTGCGGACGCTGGTATGGCAGCGTTGGCCAACCACCGGACTGGCCGCCCCGGTGCACTCCGCAACCGAGTACGACGAACTGGTCGACGCGCTTGTCGCCAGCGGGGTGATCAGCGACGCCGGCATGGTCTACTTCGACGCCCGCCCTTCCAGGCACGCCCCGACGCTCGAGTTGCGGGTATGCGACAGCTGCCCGTCGGTAGACACCATCGTGCTCATCGCCGGGCTTTTCCGCGCGCTGGTCGCCCGGGAGGTCGAGGCGATCCGGGCCGGTATCCCCGCAGCGGTGCCCTGGACGACGCTGGGCCGCGCGGCGTTGTGGCGGGCGGCCCGTTCCGGGCTCGAGGGCAACCTCGTCGATATCGCTGCTCGGTGCAGCAGGCCGGCACCGGAGGTGGTCAACGAGCTGGTCTGCTCGCTGCGTCCCCAGCTGGAAGACACCGGTGACTGGGAGATGATCAGCGAGCTGACCCGCCAGGCGCTGGCCTCCGGCACGTCCTCGGCGCGGCAACGGCGAGCGCTGCGCCGTCGCGGTCGGCTCACCGACGTGGTGGACCAACTCATCGCCGAGACCGCCGGGCACTTCCACGCCGCTCTCGCGGCGGCGCAAGAGGATCGGACGCTGCTGCTCGGGTATCAACCCATCGGCAGCATCGATGAATCCGGCGCCGACATGTTCGCGAGCTATGACGAAGCCGTCGACATCAACGGCCGGCCGCTCCCTGAGTACGAGAAAGTACTGAAGACCATCGCCGATCTCGGCGCGGCAGCGCTGCGGTCCCGCGAGGACACCATCGACCGGGAGTGGCGGGGCGACAAGATCGCATTCCCGGTTGCCGGACACGGCCAGGCCCGCGCGGCCCCGGTCGACCTGGTGCCGAGGCTGGTAGCCGCGGACGAGTGGGCGCAGCTGTCCGCAGGACTCGGGCAGCGAGCCAGGGCGCTGGACGCGTTCCTGCGCGACATCTACTCCGAGCAGCGCATCATCGCCGACGGGATCTTCGGCATAGATGTCATCGATAGGGCACCCGGTTTCCGCTCGGCGGGACGATCGGCCGGCGACGGCGTGCGCGCCCACATCAGCACCATCGACCTGGTGTGTGACCGGGCAGGGCACTGGATGGTCCTCGAAGACAACCTGCGCAACCTGCGCGTCCCGTCGGGTATCGGCTATGCGATCGTCAACCGGCGGCTGCTATGCAAGCACCTCCCCGAGCTGAGGCCGCCCGCCGAGATCGCCGATGTCGACTCGCTCCCGCAAATGCTGCTCGACACGCTGCGGGCGGCGGCGCCACCCCACAGCGGCGACGAGCCCGCGATCGTGCTGCTGTCCGGGGGCCGCGAGGACCCTTCCTGGTTCGAGCACAGGTTCCTCGCCGACGAGATGGGCCTCGCGCTGCTTACTCCGGGAGACCTGTCGGTGCGTGACCGAAAGGCGTTCCGCCGCTTCGACTCCGGCAGCGAGCCGGTCGACGTGATCTATGCGCGGATAGACGAGGACATTTTGCTGTCGTCGACCGGCTACGATGGCGTGCCGCTGCGGTCCGGCCTGCTCGAGGCGCTGGACGCCGGCAACTTGACCATCGTCAACGCGCTGGGCAACGGTGTCGGCGACGACAAGGCGATCTACGCGTTGGTCCCGGCGATGATCGAGTACTACCTCGGCGAGAAGCCACTGCTGGCGCAGGTGCCGACCTGGATCTGCGCCGAACGCGCACAACGTGATCATGTCCTGGAACACCTGGGCGAGCTGGTCGTCAAGCCGATCGACGGGATGGGTGGCAGCGGCGTGCTGATCGGACCTGAGGCCACCGACGCCGCGCTCGAGGCGCGCCGTCGCGACCTGCTGATCCAACCGGAGCGGTTCATAGCCCAGGAACTGGTGGCATTGTCGACGCATCCGACTTTCGACGGCGACGGGATGTATCCGCACCACGTCGACCTGCGTGCCTTTGTCCATCTGCGACAGGCGCCCGGCGGGTCGGTGACAGCGCATGTGATGCCGGCCGCGCTGTCGAGGGTGGCCGCCCGCGGGTCGCGGATTGTGAACTTGTCGTCGGGCGCCGGCAGCAAGGACACCTGGATTCTGGCCGGTGGCTAGAGCCACCCGTTGGGCGGTTGTCTGCCGGCACACAGCGGGATCGGGGTGTTGTTTCGCCGTCCACGTAGACTCGTCTGGCCACAAACAAGAGGAATTGAGATAGGACAGCGATGAGCGGCCATTCCAAGTGGGCCACCACGAAGCACAAGAAGGCCGTCGTCGACGCCCGCCGCGGCAAGATGTTCGCCCGGCTGA
>CAYNLB010000263.1:0-3124 GCA_964397935.1 uncultured Mycobacterium sp. | reverse complement strand
CGGCCGATCCGCAGCTATTTCTATTGGGAGCGGCACTGTTTCGATATACCCGTTTGCTGGACGTTCCGATCGCTGTTCGAGGCGATCGATAACCTCGACAAGATGGCCGACGACATCAAGGACGCCGTGATGTCCCTCGAGGTCATCGATAAGGTCTTGCCGCAAATCATCACGCAGCTGAAACTCACGGCCGACGACTCGGAGGCTTTGGCCGCTCTGTTAGTTAGCACCTACGGCCAGTCGGCTCTGCAGTCCACGGCGACGGATCAGACATTCGACGACCTGGTCAATGTGGGCCTGGACTTCGACCGGGCGCGCAGCGATGACTTCTTCTACATCCCGCACGAGGCTTTCGAGAACGAAGACGTCAAGACGGGCATGCAGCTCATGATGTCGCCGGACGGCAAGGCCGCCCGGTTCATCGTCACCCTCGAGGGGGATGCCATGGGCCCCGAGGGCGTGCAGCATGTCGAGAAGTTCCCGGAGGCGATCACCACGATCTTGAAAGAGACGTCGTTGGCCGGCGCGAGAGTTTATATCGGCGGCTCGGCATCCAACGACAAGGACATCAAGGAGTACGCCGCATCGGATCTGCTCATCGTGGCGATCGCCGCCTTCGTGCTGATCTTCTTGATCATGTTGTTCCTCACGCGGAGTCTGATGGCCGCCTTGGTCATTCCCGGCACTGTGGCCTTCTCCTACGCGGGGGCGTTCGGGCTCTCCATACTCGTCTGGCAGCATCTCATCGGCCTGCCCCTGCACTGGTTGGTGTTGCCGCTCACGTTCATCATCCTGGTGGCGGTTGGTTCGGACTACAACCTGCTGTTGATCGTTCGCGTCAAAGAGGAGCTGCACGCGGGGATACACACCGGCCTCATCCGCGCGCTGGGAAGCACGGGCGGTGTGGTGACGTCCGCGGGTTTGGTCTTCGCCTTCACCATGCTCGCGATGCTCACCAGCGATCTGCGGACTATCGGCGAGGTGGGTTCGACCGTGTGCATCGGCCTGCTGCTGGACACGCTGATCGTGCGTTCGTTCGTCGTGCCGTGCATCCTGCGAATCCTCGGGCCGTGGTTCTGGTGGCCGACTCTGGTACGTTCCCGTCCGCTGCCGCAGCGATAGCGAGCTCTACACTGGTGCCGATGATGAAGATCGCCGCCGGCGGGCTCGTTGTGCTGGCCGCGCTATTCGGCTCGGGCATCGCAAACGCCGACAGCGACCGCGAGAAGGAAGCCTGCCAGCTGATGGACGACCCGGCGGGCGCCGAAATGGGTTACGCCCCAGCCGAATACGCCTACATGATGCTGCGCGCCAAGATGTCGGCTGAGTCGGCACGCAACGCCATGTCGTTGGGAGCCCAAGATTATTGCCCCAATCACATCACCGACCTGCCGGCCGGCTGGCGGTAACGCCCGCGCGGGCTTGCCGCGACGGCCACAGCCCGAATCGCCCAGACATAAGCCAGTGCGATCTTCATCGGCGCGTCTTCGCAGCTGGTTACGTGTCGCGAAGCGACCGACCCGCCCGCAGGCGCTAGCCTGCGCCCTTTCCGTTGTCGACGCGGTAGACGGCGCCGTGGATGGCGGCCGCGGCATCGCTGGCCAGAAACGCGATCACGTTCGCCACGTCGAGGGGCTGCATCATGCCGCGCGGCGAGGCCGTACGCATGATCAGGTCGTAGTTCGGGTTGTCCGGCGGAGTGAAGTGTTCGAGTTGCGGTGTGAGCATGCCGCCCGGGCATACCGCGTTGACCCGCAGGCGATCCGCGGTGTACTCCACCGCCAATGCACGGGTAAGCCCGATGAGCCCGTGCTTGGCGGCGCAGTAGCCCGCCGAGTAGGCCTGGCCTTCGACGCCGGCAATGGAGCTGACATTGATGATGTTGCCGCCTCGCTCCAGCAGGTGGGGCAGTGCGGCCCGGCATAGGTAGAACGGCCCGTTCAGGTTGACCGCAAGATCTTGCGCCCAGTCCTCGTCGGTCATCGACTCCGTGCGGCGCATCTCGTGTCGGCCCGCGATGTTGACAAGGACATCCAGTGCGCCCAACTCTCGGACGCACTGTTCGACCACGTCCCTGCAGGGCGGCGCCGACGAAACATCCACCGATGCGTAGGAGCCGTGCCCCACGTCGGCGAATACCGCGGCCAAGCGTCCGGTATCCCGGCCGATGCCGAAAACCGTTGCGCCCTGGCGTGAAAGCAGCCGAACCGTCTCAGCGCCGAGACCCGACGAAGCGCCGGACACCAGCATGACCTTGCCCTTCAGTGCTGACATACCGGTTCTCGTCCTCCCTGGGCGGGATCGTTGGATGCGTTGGCAAGAGCTTGACTTCGCTCAGTATGACCGCATCCGCGCAACGCTGCCCCGCAGCAACTCGAGAGGCGCAATAAGTCTCAGTCCCCTGACGTACACCGCGCCGGGAGGCAGGTGACCGGCCCGGAGGCTCTGTCGGACGCGGCGTGCGGTCAGCAATACGAGCAGGCTGATCGCCAGCCTGCCCAGCGCGATCCGGCTCGTTCGCTTCTTCCAGGTTGACGGCGTCGATCCCGCGCGGCGACCGAAGTAGTAGCCGACGCATATTGCCATCACGAGAGCAGCGATTCCTGCAAGCACCGTCATGGTGATAGGGTTCTTCGTCACCATCGCGACGAGGTCACACGCGAGACACACCTCGGCCAATAAGTGCGGCCAATAAGCTGAGACGGGACCTGGGAGCTGCAGTTATCCGGTGGAGCCAAGGGTGTCTGAGTTCGTGACATAGGTGACAGATGAGTCGCGACATTGGCGACACTTGCTGAGTTCGGCCCGGCCACACCACCACCGAGCTGGTGCCTGCCCATTCCGGGACCGCCACCACCTCACCGAACAGTTCGGCGGCGGCACGGTATGCTGCTGGACCCGCACATTTCCCTGAAGACGACCCACACGCCGACGTATGGATCCAGACAGAGGACGGCATCATCGGTGGCGGGGTAATGCGCAGTGCGCCGCGGAGCATGATGGTCGAGCCGCCATGTACTCTCGATGACATCGGGGCAGGATCGAACCGGGATTGGGAATCGTTCTCGCCTGCGTTTTCTGCCACCAGCCAGAGGCGCGTGGCAATATGAACGGCGGGGTCGAT
>CAYNLB010000262.1:0-3151 GCA_964397935.1 uncultured Mycobacterium sp. | reverse complement strand
CCGGGGCGGTTGACCCCGATCGAATTCGACGCAATCATGGCCACACCGGCCAGTCAGGCCGCGTAACAGGACCTGTCACCTATCGGTGCAGCAGACCCCTAGGTGGCACGAGCAATGACTGAGCCGATGGCACCCAGTGAGGTCGTGCCGTCGGTGCCGGTCGAGCGGTTGGCTCACGCGTTCTCGGTCCAGTTGGTCTGTCGGACACTGGGTGTGGCGGCCTCGGCGGTCTCGGTGGCGATCAGCGCTCGCTATCTGGGTCCCGGTCGCTATGGCCAGCTCACCATCGCGGTCGCGTTCATCGGTATGTGGATGAGCCTGGTCGATCTCGGTATCGGCCGCGTCATCGTACGCCGCGTCACCTCGGGCCGCGGCGAGCTTGAGCACCTGGTCCGGATCTACAACGGCATGTCGCTGGTGTACTGCGTTCCGCTCGCGGCATCGGCGGCGGTATCCGGGTTGCTCGTCTATCGCGACCACGACGTGCGCGCGATGCTTGTGGTGCTGTCGGGGCAGCTGCTCATGCTGACGATGACGACACGGCTCGAGCCGGTGTTTCAGGCCAACATCCGGTTCTCCGCGGTGGCCGTCTCCGATCTCGTCGGTCGGCTGGCGATGCTGGCGGTGGTCGGGTTTCTGGTAGCGGAGCGAACCGATGTCATCTGGTTCGCAGTCGCGCAGCTCATTCCGACAGCGCTGCAGGTGCTGATCCAGGGCAGCGCGGCGGCGCGGCTGCTTTCGTTCCGCCCGATCTTCGCGCTGCGGGAGGCCGCGGATTTATTGCGGGAGAGCCTCTTTCCGATGGGGGTGACGGTGATCACCGTCCTGTACTGGAACGCTGACGGAGTGATCTTGTCCTTGGTGAACACCCATTCCGAGGTAGGCGTCTACGGGTTGGCCTCCACGATCGCGATGAACACCCTGATAGTCTCGGTGTTCTTCCTCAAGTCCACGCTCTCCACGGCCACCGAGTTGTTTTCGCGCGATGTCGCGGCATTTGCCGCCTTCGTGCGCCGCAGCGTCGAGCTGATGTATTTCCTGGCGGTCCCGGTAGCGGTGGTCGGCGTGTTGCTGGCCGGACCCCTGATTCGGTTGTTCGGCGACCAGGCGTTCGTCAGCCGCGGCACGCCGACGCTGGCGCTGCTGTTCATCGCGGTAGGACTACGCTTCATCGCCACCACCCTGGGCGAAAATCTGTTCGCCAGCAACCGTCAGCGGTTCTGGTTCTGGCTGTCGGTCGCCACCCTCGCGCTCAACCTCGTGCTCAATCTCACCCTCGACGGGCGGTTCGGCGCCGTCGGGGCCGGTGTCGCGCTGGTGTGTACGGAGTTGTCCAACATGGCGATCGCCGGCTTTTGGCTGCACCGGCAGTGCGGTTACCGTACGCCGGTGCTTTTCTTGCTGCGGGTGCTGGTACCGACCGGAGCCAGTGTCGCGGTGACGCTGCTGCTTCGGGGTCAGCACGTGGCGGTCGTTCTGGCCACTGCCGCTGTTGCCTATCTGGCCACCAGCGCGGCGGTCGGCCCGATCACCTGGTCGACCCTGACCTCTTTGCGGGCCTCTTCCCGCCGGAAACAGCCGGCTGACACGACCCAGGAAATGGACCGGGCATATCTGAAGCGCCCGGCCGGCGGCAGCACCGTCACGCTACCGTCCAGGCGGTCGCTTGCGGTGTTGATCGTGACCCTCAAGAGCCACGACCCGCTCGAGACGTGCCTTCGCGGCGTCGCCGAACATCTGCCCGAGCTGGCGGTTTATGTCTACGAGAACGGTGGTGCGGGATATCCCGGTCGTGCGGAACTGGCCGCTCGCCATCCGGGGGTTCACTGGGTGTCCGGACCGGTGAACCTCGGCTTCGCTGAGGCCGTCAATGCGCTGGTGGAGCACGCGCCGAGCGACGCCGATCTGCTGTTGCTGAAAGCCGATGCCCGCCTGCAAGGACCATTGACCCGCACCAGAGAGTTGCTTCGGCAGCCTGGCGTGGCGGCGGTTTCGCCGATGGTGCGCGATGACACCGCACCCGGTCGGATGCCGTGGGACGTCGCGACCCGCCGACTGACACTGATCCGCGCACTGGTCGCGGTCGCCGGGTACTCCGACTCGCTGCGCGGCACGCCGATCTCACAACTCTATGCCCGCCAACCCCGCGAATCACGTGCCATCCAAGGCTGTTTGGCGGCCACCTGCCTGGCGATCAGTCGCGCGGCGTGGAACGCCATCGGCGGCTTCGACGAGGAGTTCTTCCGCTACGGCGAGGCAGCCGACTGGCAGCACCGTGCCCGCGCGGCGGGCTGGCGTGTTCTGTTAGCCGACGAACTCGTGGTATGCCGGGGCAATCCGGTGACCGGCGGGGGTGCGCAGACAACCGGTTCGGCGCACGGCGAAGCCGTCGCGGCTGCCGAGCAGTGCCGCAACCGAGATTTGGCGCGCACCAACGTTGCGCTGCTACTCGAACGCCAAGACAGCGTTCACCATGCGGACGTGTACCTGGCCGGCACGACGCTATTGGAGCGACTGCAGCCCTCGAAGCGCGGCGCTCGGAATAGCGCTCGCGGCGGCCGCCACAAGGACCTGCCGGCAATCGTGATCGTTACCAACCGCCTGGTCTACGGCGGCTCCGAGCGGCAGAAGGCGCTGCTGGCTACGGAATTGGACCGCCGCGGCTACCCCGTCACCATCGTCTGCGTGCAACGGTTCGGCCCTTTGATCAAGGAGATTCCGCACACCGTACGCGTGCTGCGCCAACCCTGGTGGGCACCGATCGTCGACCTTCCCGCGGGTCCGGCGGTGCTCATCAGCGGCGACACCAACACCGAGACGGGATTTGCCACACTATGGCGTGCGGGCGCCGCCGGCCGGCGCTGGTTGGTCGCCGCGCATATTCCACCCGAAGAGGACCGGCCCATCTACTCACGGCCGCTGACCGCAGCGATGCGCCGCGCCGACGGTTTCATCGCGCTGGCGCAACGCCATTGGGACATGCTCACCGCCCACCACCGGCTTGGGGGACGGCGATTCATCGCACCCAATGGCGTCGCCTCGGCCGACGACCCGACTCCCCCGGTCCGGACCGTCGGTGAGCCGCCGCACTTGGTGATGCTCTCGCGCATCGTCGAGCACAAGAACCCGCATCTGCTGGTCGAGGCGCTCG
>CAYNLB010000261.1:0-3156 GCA_964397935.1 uncultured Mycobacterium sp. | reverse complement strand
TCGTCACCGGCGCCGCCGGCAGCATCGTATCGGCGATCACCGCGGATCTGGCCGCCGCGTTTCGCGGCACGTTCCACCTTCTCGACCTCACACCCGCGCCCGATCCGGCCGACCCCGACCTGTGCCGTTACGCCGAGGACCGAGAGGGCTTCAAGGGCGAACTCGCCGACCGGATGCGGCAGCGTGGCGAGCGCCCAACGCCGGTGCTGATCGAACGGGAGTTGGCGCGCCTCGAGCGCCTGCACGCCGCGTTGGCCGCGGTGCAAGCGATCGAGGAAGCGGGCGGTACCGCGCACTACCACAGCGTCGACCTCACCGACGCGGCCGCCGTGCAGCAAGTCATAGAACAGGTCCGCGACACCAGCGGTCGCATCGGCGTGCTGTTGCACGCCGCCGGGATCGAGGTCAGCCATTCACTGCCCGACAAGGAAGCCCGCGAGTTCGATCTTGTGCTCGGGGTCAAAGGTGACGGGCTGTTCAACGTGCTCCACGCCGTCGGTGCAATGCCGCTGGGCGCCGTAGTGGCATTCAGCTCGGTGGCCGGTCGCTTCGGCAACGTTGGACAGACCGACTACAGCGCCGCCAACGACCTGCAGTGCAAGGTGTTGAGCAGCCTGCGCCGCACCCGTCCGGGCGTGCGCACGCTGGCGGTCGACTGGACCGCGTGGGACACCATCGGTATGGCAACCCGAGGATCGATCCCAACGATCATGGCCGCGGCCGGGGTCCAGATGCTGCCGGCACAGGCGGGCGTCGCATGGATCCGGCGCGAACTGAGCACGGGTATGCCCGACGGCGAGGTCGTCGTCGCGGGCGCACTCGGCGCGCTGGCAGCCGAATTCCACGACACCGGCGGGCTTGATCCGGCCTGCGTGACCGCAGCCGCTCCCATGGTCGGACAAGTCGTCCGCGCCAGCGTCCACGACGGACTGGTGGTGCAAACCACCCTGGAACCGACCGTCCGGCCGTTCCTGGATCACCACCGCATCGACGGCACGCCGGTGCTGCCCGGCGTGATGGGCATGGAGGCGTTCGCCGAGGTAGCCGGGCTGCTGGCGCCCAACCTCCACGTGGCGGGCGTAGAGAATGTGGACTTCCGGGCCCCGCTGAAGTTCTACCGCGACGAACCACGAGCGGTGACGATCAGCGCACTGCTTCACCCCGACGGCGACGACATGCTGGCCGAGTGCCGGCTGTCGGCCGAGCGGGTGCTGCCCGGCACCGACCAACCGCAACGCGTCGTGCACTTCACCGGTTCGGTCCGGCTGACGGCCGATCCACCCACGCTTGAAGTCGGCGAGCCCGTTTCCGGCGACACCAAGCCGGCACTGACTCCGGACCAGGTATACCGGCTCTACTTCCACGGCCCGGCCTATCAGGTGGTCGGTTCGGCGTGGAAGCAAGCCGAGGGCGCGGCCGCCCGGTTCGCCGCCGGCCTGCCGGCTCAGGTGGACGCACCGGTGCTGATCGCCCCGCGCCTGATCGAATTGTGCTTCCAGACCGTCGGGCTGTTCGAGGCCGGCACCGACGGCCACCTGGCGCTGCCACTGCACGTCGGCTCGGTGCGGTTGAACGGATCGCCACAGGAACGGGCCGGGTCGGTCGCCACCGCGGTCCGCGATGGGCACGGCGGCTTCACCTGCGCCGTACACGCCGACGACGGCACGCTCGTGCTGCGACTCGACGGGTATCGGACAGTACCGTTGCCCGATCCGCCGCCCGCCGACGTCATCGCCCCGATGCGGTCCGTCATGGGCGGTTGAGGAGACGTACCGGAATGGACAAAACGATTCGTCGGCTGGGCATCGTCAACCGCGGCGAGCCTGCCGTCCGTGCCCTGACCGCGGTGGCCGAACTGAATCAAGCCGAAAGGCCACCGATTCGCACCGTCGCGCTCTACACCGACCCGGACGCCGATGCCTGGTTTGTGCGCGAGGCCGACGAGGCCGTCCCACTGGGGCCGGCGACGTACGTCGACCCGGCCGACGGCACGCGCCGGTCAAAGTACTTGGACGAGGAGGCAGTAGTCGCGGCGCTGCGTGGCGCCGGAGTAGACGCCGTGTGGGTGGGCTGGGGATTCGTGGCCGAACACGCCTCCTTCGCCCAGGCATGCGAGGAAGCCGGAATCACCTTCGTCGGCCCGGATAGCGCCACGATCCGCCGGCTCGGTGACAAGGTGGCCGCCAAACTGTTGGCCGAGCAGGCCGACGTCCCCGTGGTGCCGTGGAGCCGCGGGCCGGTCGAAGACGTAGCGGAGGCGACCAAACTGGCGGCGCAGCTCGGCTATCCGCTGCTGGTCAAGGCGGCCTCCGGCGGCGGCGGGCGCGGCATCCGGTCGGTTCGCGACGACGACGAACTCGCGACCGCGCTGCCGTCGGCGCGCGCCGAGGCGGAGTTGGCGTTCGGCGACCCCACGGTCTTCCTGGAGAAGCTGGTGCCGGCCGCCCGCCATGTGGAGGTGCAGATCATCGCCGACGGCTACGGCACCGCGTGGGCGGTCGGCATTCGGGACTGCAGCCTGCAGCGCCGCCACCAGAAGGTCCTCGAGGAGTCGGCCTCGACGGTGCTCGACGCCGACCAGGAACAGGCAATCCGGGACGCGGCCGTCCGGCTGTCCGCCGCGGCGGGCTACTGCAATGCGGGCACCGTGGAATTCCTGGTCAATCCCGCCACGGGCAGCTTCCAGTTCATGGAGGTCAACACCAGGCTGCAGGTCGAGCATCCGGTGACCGAGGCAACCACCGGGCTGGACTTGGTCAAGCTGCAGCTGCACGTCGCGCAGGGCGGCCGGCTCACCGGCACGTCACCCGAGGTGTCCGGGCACGCGATCGAAGCGCGCCTGAACGCCGAAGATCCCGAGAATGGCTTCGCTCCCGCCCCGGGTCGGCTCACCCTGCTGCGTCTGCCTGCGGGAGGCGGCATCCGCGTCGACGCCGGCGTCCGCGAGGGCGACCGGATCCCCGCTGACTTCGACTCGATGATCGCCAAGATCGTGGCGTGGGGCAGCAACCGGGACGAGGCGCTGGCCCGCCTGCGGCGGGCCTTGCGCGAAACCACCGTGGTGGTCGAAGGCGGCACCACCAACCGCTCCTTCCTGCTGACCCTGCTCAACCACCCCGAGGTGCGCGCTGGCGAATTCGACAATCACTGGCTGGA
>CAYNLB010000260.1:0-3165 GCA_964397935.1 uncultured Mycobacterium sp. | reverse complement strand
GGCGCTTCGCCCACCTCGGCGCAGAGGGTCTTGCGGGCCTGCTCGATCACATCCTGAGCGCTTTCCTTCTGCCACTTGGCGAAGTTCGCTTGCATCGGGCCCTCGGGCCAGCTAGCAATCACTGGGGCGACGACATGCAGCAGAGTGATCAGCTCATCGCGCAATATGGCTTCGCGGGTGGCCCAGCGTATGGCGGCATCCGATGCTGCCGAGCCGTCAACCGCGACCAGAATTCCGTATGTCTCGGGCATTGCGCACTCCCTGACCGTGAGCCCGGCTCATCTGTTGTCCATCTGTCATCGAGGCTAGCGACATCAGCTCCCAGTCGGAAGTGAGTTTGACCCTGCCGAAATTTTCCGACCGCGAAGCACCGGACGCCACGTCGACATCTGGCTGACAGCTGCGACGCGGCCACTCTCTCACCGCAATTGCGGCCTACGGGCCCAGCTTGATTGCCGCCTCGCACGGTGGTGGCGACGTTGCGTTGGTACAGGGCTATGCTGCGACTCGTCTAGGTAAGGCAGTCCAATGAACCTCGTAGCCAAGGCTCTCGACAAGGTCGTCAATCCACCGCGGGTGTCGAATCCGGACCGGCTGCGCGCCGTGGTATCCGGCAAGACCGTGCTAGTGACAGGTGCCTCTTACGGACTCGGCGAGGCCACCGCACGCAAGCTGGGGGCGGCCGGGGCGACCGTGCTACTGGTCGCCCGCTCTGCGGACAGACTGACAGCCCTTGCGGCGTCGATCAACGCGGGCGGCGGCCGCGCAGCCGCATACCCGGCCGATCTCACCGACCTGACGGCGGTCGCCGCACTGACGAAGAGGCTCAACGAAAAACACGGCCCGATGGACGTCGTCGTCAGCAATGCCGGCAAGTCCATCCGGCGGTCGCTGCATCTGCAATACGACCGGCCCCAGGATTTCGACCGCACGATCGGCGTCAACTACCTCGGCCCGGTCCGGTTGTTGCTTGGGCTGCTTCCCGCGATGAGGCGCCGCGGCAGCGGGCACATCGTGAGCATTTCGACGATCGGTGTGCGCACCGCACCAGGCCCGCGCTGGGGTACCTACCTGGCGTCCAAGAGCGCGTTCGATGTGTGGTTACGCAGCGTCGCACCGGAACTGCGCGCCGATGGCGTGCATGTCACCTCGGTGTACATGACGTTGATGCACACCCCCATGAGCGAACCCACGCCGATCCTGCGCAGAATGCCGGGTCTGTCTGCGGATCAGGCCGCCGACATCGTCGCGAAGGCGATCATCGACCGGCCCCCCACGGTGCAGCCATGGTGGGTGTGGCCGATCGAAATCAGCTCGATGCTCCTACCCGGGCCGCTGCGGGTCGGGATGGGACTGATGTATCGGTTTTCTACTGATTCCCCAAGCGCTCGGGGGACTCAGCGATGACGGCCGCGACGATCGTGACCAGCGCGGCCCGGGTGGTGCTGCGATCGGGATTGTTTGCGCCCGCTGGGCCGCTGACGATTTTCCGCATCGTGCGCGAGGCGGTTCGAGGCGGTTCGAACCTCGGTACTGTGATGGCGATCGCGGCGGCTCGCTGGCCGGACCGCACAGCGGTGATCGACGATGATGGTGCGCTGAGCTACGGCCAGCTTCAGTCCCGCACCGAATCTCTGGCGGCCGCGCTGGTCTACCGCCACGGCATCGGACCGGGAGTCCCGGTCGGCGTCCTGTGCCGCAACGGGCGTGGCTTCATGCAGGCGATGTTCGCGGCGGCATCGGTCGGTGCCGACGTGGTGTTGCTCAACACCGAATTCCGCACCGACGCGCTGGCAACCGCGTTGGACGCGCACCGGATCCAGGCCCTGATTTGTGACGACGAGTTCGCCGACCAGGTGCGGGAGGCAGACGAGGCCGTCGCCGTCGTCGATCCCGCGGAGCGTGACATCGACAAGCGTGAGCCACGGCCGAAGGCCGGACCGGGTGGTCGTTTCGTGCTCCTGACGTCCGGCACGACGGGTACACCCAAGGGTGTGCCACGCACACCCCGTATCACCCCGGTACTGGGTGTTGGACCCGTGTTCCTCGACCGCATCGGGCTGCGCGCTGGCAGCCGAATTGCTGTGCCAGTGCCCATGTTTCACGCGTTCGGGTTCGGGATAATGTTGCTCACGGTAATACTCGGCGGCACGCTGCTGACGAGACGGCGGTTCGACGCCGAAGCAACGCTCGCGCAGACCTCGTTGCATCGCGCGCACGCGCTCGTCGCGGTCCCGGTCATGCTCGCCCGGATTCTTGGGCTTTCGGACGAGGTGCGGGCGCGAAACCCAGTTCCGTCGCTGCGCGTGGTGATTTCCGCCGCAGCACGCCTGGATCCAAGCCTGGCGCAGCGGTTCATGGACACTTACGGCGAGGTCCTCTACAGCTGCTACGGCTCCTCGGAAGTCGGCATCGGGTCACTTGCGACGCCCGCCGATCTGCGGGAGACGGCGGAAACGGTTGGCAGGCCGATTCCTGGCTGTCCGGTAGCAATTCTCGACGAGAACGACCGTCCCGTCGAGCCGCACATCACCGGGCGGGTGTTCGTGGGTGGTGGCCTGACGTTCGACAGTTACACCGGCGGCAGTCGCAAGGATGTGGTCGCCAGGATGACGGACACCGGGGACATGGGCTACTTCGACGAGGCGGGGCGGCTGTTCATCGTCGGCCGTGAAGACGACATGATCGTTTCCGGCGGCGAGAACGTCTACCCCCGCGCCGTTGAGAACGCCCTTGGTAAACATCCCAACGTGGCCGACCACGCGGTGATCGGTGTCTCGGATGAGGACTTCGGCCAGCGGCTCGCTGCCTTCGTCGTCCCCCGCCCGGGTGCTGACATCGATGAAGCCGAACTGCGGGAATATTTGAAGGACAAGGTGTCTCGCTTTGAACAACCGCGGGACATCACCGTCGTCACCGAAATCCCGCGCAACCCCACCGGCAAGGTGTTGCGGAAGGGACTGGGTCATGATCAACCGCACCGCCCGACACGTGCAAAACGTCGGAAGAGCCATCTTCCGTGAGATCCTCGAGTGCCGGGTGCATGAGAGTTTCTAACCATCTCTCACCGGCACCTCGGTGACGATCGCGCTGAGCCTCGGGTGACACCAGTCGGTTGAGTCTCACGTCGGACTATCTGTTCGCCCATCCCGACGTCAACGCTTT
>CAYNLB010000259.1:0-3196 GCA_964397935.1 uncultured Mycobacterium sp. | reverse complement strand
GAAACTAGTCAGGCAGCCGGCGGTTGATCAGCAGAGCCGCCAGCGCCGCGAGCGCCAAGACGAACGCACCCAGCCGCAACCAGCCCGCGCTGGCATCGCCCTTGATCGTCTCGTACCCGATCTGCTGCTGCAGCGTGGCGTAGACGGAGTTCAGTTCCGCCAGGCTGGCGGCGTTATAGGCCTGCCCGCCCGAGAGCTGCGCCACCTTCCTGAGTGTCTCGTCGTCGACCGGCACCGGCTGGCGCTGGTCGTTGATCTCGACGAAGCCGTACGGGGTGCCGAACGAGATCGTCGAGATCGGCACGCCCTGATCCTTGGCGGTGCGCGCGGCGGTGAAGGCGCCCTTGGGATTGTCCGGGTTGGTCGGCATCGTCTCCTTGCCGTCAGAGAACAAGACGATCCGTGCCGGCGGCGGTGCATCGCCGCCACCGATCACCGCTCCGACGGTGGCGATGGCCTGTAGCGCGGTGAAGATGCCTTCCCCGGTGGCGGTGCGGTCGGCGAACTGCAGCTTGTCCAGGGCGACCTTGGTCGCCTCGCGGTTGGTCGTCGGCGACACCAAGACCGTTGCCGTCCCCGCATAGGCGATCAGCCCGAGGTTGATGCCCGGGGTCAGCTCGTCGGCGAACTGCTTGGCGGCATCCTCCGCGGCCGCCATCCGATTGGGCGGGACGTCGGTGGCGCGCATGGACTGCGATACGTCGATCACCAGCATGACCACTGCGCGGTTGCGGGGAATCCGGACGTCGTTGGTCGGCCCCGCCATCGCGATGGTGAGCAGCACGAGCGAGGCCACCAGCAGGATCGCCGGCACGTGGCGCCATTTGGCGGGCCGTTTGGGTGCGACGCTTTCCAGCAGCTCCATGTTGGCGAAGCGCAGCATGCGCTGCTGCCGCGCCAACTGCATCACGACGTACAGCGCGGCCAGCCCGACGACGACCAGAAGGAAGAGGAAGAACCACGAGTGCGCGAAGCCGGAAAGCGACATCGGGCCCAGCAGCGGCAACGTCACTGCCGCCCCGCCAGTGCCCCGCGGCGGCGGGATTCGACGAAACGGACGATGTCGGCGATCCAGTCGCGGTCGGTCCGCAGCGTCAGTACCGGTGCCCCGCAGCTGCGGACGGTGCGCGCCACGTCGGCGCGGTGCGCCGCGGCCGCCTTGGCGAAATCGTCTCGCAACTGGGCGTCGATGGTGAACTCGCGGGTGACGCCGGATTCGGCGTCTTGCAGCACGACGTCGCCGATGTCGGGCAGCTCGACATCGCGGGGATCGAGCACCTCGATGGCCAGCACCTCGTGCCGGGCGGCAACCGCCCGCAGCGGACGCGTCCAATTGATCGGTCCGAGGAAGTCGCTGATGATCACCGCCATCCCGCGGCGGCGCTCCGGCCGACGCAGCGCGTCGATAGCCATCGCCAGATCTCCGCGCACCCCGACGGGCGCCCTGGGTGTGGTGGCGATCGTGCGCAACAGCGTCTGCTCATGCTGGCGTCCGGAGCGCGCCGGCACCCGGGCCATCGTCGCGCCGTTGGTGACCAGCGCGCCCAGGCGGTTGCCGCCACCGCTGTTGAGGAAGGTGATCGCGGCCGCGGCCGCCACCGCCAGGTCACGCTTCTCGCACACCGTGGTGCCGAAGTCCAGGCTGGCCGACATGTCGACCACCATCCAGGTCTCCAGTTCGCGGTCGGCGATCATCTGCCGGACGTGCGGGTGGGCTGTGCGCGCGGTCACGGCCCAGTCCATTCGCCGGACGTCGTCACCGGGCTGATACTCGCGCGACTCTCCCGGCTCGGACCCCGGCCCCGGGATCAGGCCGAGATGGTCACCATGCAGAACACCGTCCAGCTTGCGTTTGACCGTGAGCTCGAGGGTGCGCAGCGCCGCCGCCAGCTTTGGGTCCACGATCTGCCCGCGCTGCATCGACGGCGGATGGACCACCGCCGGCTGCTTGGGATCGGTCACCGACCGCTAGCCGCGCCGGCGGCCTGCATCACCGGTGCCACCGATTGGCCTTGCTGCGGAACGGCGTTCACCTGGGGCAGGGCAACCGTTTGCAGGACTCGGTTGATGATGATTTCCGGCGTTATTTCGTCGGCGAGTGCGTCGTAGGTGAGCACCAGCCGGTGCCGCAGCACGTCGGGAATGACATCGACGACGTCCTGCGGGATCACGTAGTCGCGGCCACGCACCAGCGCCAGCGACCGAGAGGCGGCGATGATGCCCAGCGAGGCCCGCGGGGACGCGCCGAACGAGATCCAGGTCCTGACGTCGTTCATGCCGAGCTGCTCGGGGTGGCGGGTGGCGGTGACGACGCGAACCACGTAGTCGACCAGCGCATGGTGAACGAAGTTGTTGGCCGCGATGTCCTGTAGCCGCAGCAGGTCACCGGTGTTCATGATCTGCTTCGGCTCCGGCGGCTTCACGCCCATCCGGTAGATGATCTCGCGCTCCTCCTCCGGCGAGGGGTAACCGACGTTGATCTTGAACAGGAAGCGGTCCCGCTGGGCTTCGGGAAGCGGGTAGACACCCTCGTGCTCGATCGGGTTCTGTGTCGCCATCACCAGGAACGGGCTGGGCAGCGGGAAGGTCTTGCCGCCGATCGACACGTGGCGTTCCTGCATGACTTCCAGCAGCGCCGACTGCACTTTCGCCGGGGCGCGGTTGATCTCATCGGCGAGCAGGAAGTTGACCACCACCGGGCCGAGCTCAGTGTCGAACTCTTCCCTGCCCTGCCGGTAAATGCGGGTACCGATGATGTCGGTGGGTACCAGGTCGGGCGTGAACTGGATACGCGCGAACGTCCCGCCGACCACTCGGGCGAACGTCTCCACGGCCAGCGTCTTGGCCACGCCGGGCACACCTTCGAGCAGGACATGGCCCTTGGACAACAGGCCGACCAGCATCCGCTCCACCAGCTGGTCCTGGCCGACGATGATCCGTTTGACCTCGAAGGTGGCCCGCTCCAGGGTGTGGACTTCGGCCGCCAGACCATCGCCGCCGGACGGCGCTTGATGAGCCGGCGGGCCAGACTGCCCGCCCGGGCCCGAGTAACCACTGGCGCCCGGGGGCGGCCCACCTGCTGCTGTCATAAACCCTCCACAAATCAATCGGACACGGCTGCTGACACGACCGATGTCGTGGGGCAGCGACGTGCCCTCGTCCAACTATTCCAGGCCAGCCGGAATCCGTCGACGCC
>CAYNLB010000258.1:0-3213 GCA_964397935.1 uncultured Mycobacterium sp. | reverse complement strand
GCCGCACTCGCGATCGCCACTACCGCGCGTCGATCGTGGTGTAGTCGCGCTCGGTGTACCCCGTGTAGATCTGGCGTGGACGGCCGATCTTGCTGTCACCCTCGTCGTGCATCTCACGCCAGTGCGCGATCCAGCCGGGCAGCCGGCCCAACGCGAACAGGACGGTGAACATCCGGGTGGGGAATCCGAGCGCCCGGTAGATCAGGCCGGTGTAGAAGTCGACGTTGGGATAGAGCTTGCGCTCGATGAAGTAGTCGTCGGTCAGCGCCGCCTCTTCCAGTTCTTTGGCGATGCCCAGCAGGTCGTCGTCACCGCCCAGCTTGCCCAGGATCTTGTCGGCCTGTTCCTTGACGATGCGCGCCCGCGGATCGTAGTTCTTGTAAACGCGGTGGCCGAAGCCCATGAGCTTCACGCCGGATTCGCGGTTCTTCACCTTGCGGACGAACTCGCTGACGTCGTCGTCACTTTGGCGGATCTTCTCGAGCATCTCCAGGACAGCCTGGTTGGCGCCGCCGTGCAGCGGCCCCCACAAAGCGTTGATGCCACCGGAGATCGAGGTGAACAGGTTAGCCTGCGACGACCCCACCAGCCGCACCGTCGACGTCGAACAGTTCTGCTCGTGGTCGGCGTGCAATATAAGCAGCATGTCCAGTGCCCGAACGACCTCGGGGTCCGCCGCGTAGGGCTCAGCGGGCAGGCCGAACGTCATCCGCAGGAAGTTCTCCACCAGCGTCAGCGAGTTGTCCGGGTAAAGAAACGGCTGGCCGACGGACTTCTTGAAGGCGTATGCGGCGATCGTCGGCAGCTTGGCCAGCAACCGAATCGTCGACAGCTCGACCTCCTTGGTGTCCATCGGGTCTAGCGAATCGGGGTAGTACGCGGAGAGCGCGTTGACCGTACTGGACAACACCGGCATCGGGTGGGCGTTGCGCGGGAAGCCGTCGAAGAACCGCTTCAAGTCCTCGTGCAGCATGGTATGCAGCTGAATCCGCTTGGTGAAGTCGGCCAGCTGCTCCTTGGTCGGCAGCTCGCCATAGATCAGTAGGTAACTGACCTCGATGAAGGTCGACTTCTCGGCGAGCTGCTCGATCGGGATACCGCGGTAACGCAGGATCCCGGCGTCGCCATCGATGTAGGTGATGGAACTCTTGCAGGCGGCGGTGTTGACGAAGCCGTTATCGAAGGTGGTGTAGCCGGTCTTGGACAACAGCGGGCCGAGCGAGATGCCGTCAGCGCCCTCGGTGGCGTGGGCGATCTGCAGGTCGATCTCGCCGCCCGGGTACTGCAGAGTGGCGGTGTCATCGGTGTCGGCCACGAGAACCCCTTTGCGCTCTGGCTGATATGGCTGCCCTGACTAAATGCTTATAGCTGAAGGTAGTCGTTATTGCGACGACGTGCCTGCCCGGGGTCGGGTCTGAAGGATCCGGCCAGCACTCACTCAGGTGGGCGTTGCCTGGTCTCATAGCGCCTCGGCGCTCGGCGTACCCGGTTCAGCAGTAGACCCGCCGATAGCGGCCCCACAGCACCACGCGGCACGCGTCGTCGCCGAGCTAGGGCTGCAGACGCTCGACATGCCCGCCGCTGATCCGAATCCGGTTGTGCAACCTGTTCTCCCGCCCCTGCCAGAATTCCACCGACTCAGGAGCAATGAGGTAGCCACCCCAGGCCGGTGGCACCGGGACCCGCTCGCTGTCGGCGAAGCGCGCGGTCACCTCGGCCAGCTGGTCAAGCAGCGCCGCACGCGACTCGATCGGCCGCGACTGGTGCGATGCCCAGGCCCCCAGTTGTGAGCCACGCGGCCGCTTGGACCAGTAGTCCTCGGTGACCAGCGGTGCAACCTTGCTCACCGGCCCCCGGACATGCACCTGTCGGCCCAGTTGGTACCAGGGAAATGTCACCGATGCGTGCGGCGTCTCGGCCAGTTCGACACCCTTCGCCGAGTCGTAGTTGGTGAAAAAAGTAATCCCGGTCTCGTCCACGCTCTTGCACAGCACCGACCGGCTCATCGGCCTGCCCGCAGCGACCGTGGCAAGCACCATGGCGTTGGGTTCGGCGAGTCCGGAACGTTCGGCGTCGTTAATCCACTTGCGCAACAAGGCAAGCCATCCGTCATCGAGCCAATCCAGGTCGAGGTCTGGACTGCCGTCCTTCTCGACGGACCCGTATTCCGCACGCATTCTTTGCAGGTGCTCGTTGCCTGGTCCCCGGTCTGATCCTGCCATCGCGCCAACGCTACCGGGGCCTGCTACCGGCCGGTAGCGTCGGCGCGAAGGGGGGGTGCAAGAATTTTCCCATGACTGTGGTTCCCGAGAACTTTGTCCCCGGCCTGGAAGGCGTGGTGGCCTTCACCACCGAAATCGCTGAACCGGATAAAGACGGCGGCGCGCTGCGCTACCGCGGTGTCGACATCGAAGATCTGGTGAAGCAGCAGGTCACCTTTGGGGACGTGTGGGCACTGCTGGTCGACGGAAGGTTCGGTCACGGGCTGCCACCCGCCGAGCCGTTCCCGCTGCCCATCCACACCGGCGACGTGCGTGTCGACGTGCAGGCGGGCCTGGCGATGCTGGCGCCGATCTGGGGATACCGGCCGCTGCTCGATACCGACGACGCCACCGCCCGCGACCAACTGGCCCGGGCATCGGTGATGGCACTGTCCTATGTCGCGCAGTCGGCGCGGGGCATCTATCAGCCAGCGGTGCCGCAGCGAGTCATCGACGAATGCCCAACGGTCACAGCCCGGTTCATGACGCGCTGGCAGGGCGAACCGGACCCGAGGCATGTCGAGGCCATTGACGCCTACTGGGTGTCGGCCGCCGAGCACGGTATGAACGCCTCGACGTTCACCGCGCGAGTGATCGCCTCGACCGGAGCGGATGTCGCGGCAGCATTGTCCGGCGCTATCGGCGCGATGAGCGGGCCGCTGCACGGCGGGGCTCCGGCGCGGGTGTTGCCGATGCTCGAAGAGGTCGAGCGCACCGGCGACGCGCGTGGCCTGGTCAAAAGAATCCTGGACCAGGGCGAGAAATTGATGGGATTCGGGCACCGGGTCTACCGTGCGGAGGACCCGCGGGCGCGGGTACTGCGCGCCACCTCCGAGCGGCTGGGCGCACCACGCCACCAGGTCGCGGTCGCGCTGGAGCAGGCCGCCCTGGCCGAGCTGCGCGAACGCCGTCCGGACCGCGCCATCGAGACCAACGTCGAGTTCTGGGCCGC
>CAYNLB010000257.1:0-3317 GCA_964397935.1 uncultured Mycobacterium sp. | reverse complement strand
CCCGTGCCGCTGCTGGCCACCGACAACCCCGACATCCATGTGGGCGGCGTGCGGTTCAAGGCCTGGCAACCGCCCAGCGCGCTGCACCCGACCATCTCGACCGACGGCCCGTTGCAGTTCGAGCTGATCGACCTCACCACCGGAACGTCGCGCGGCGGCTGCACCTACCACATCGCCCATCCCGGTGGACGGGCCTACGACGAGCCGCCCGTCAATGCCGTCGAGGCCGAAGCGCGTCGTGCTCGCCGCTTCGAGGCAACCGGCTTCACCGCGGGCAAGCTCGACCTGTCGGATATTCGCGAAAAACAGGCACGAATATTCACCGACATCGGCGCGCCGGGCATGCTTGACCTGCGTCGCGTGCGTACCGTACAGCAGTAATGGCGTTTGCGGACATGGCATTCGGCGCGGATGGATGGTCGGCGGCTCCCAGCGCTCGCCACGACGTCGACCGGCTGCTGGACGGGTATCGCGCTGCGCGCGCCCAGGACGCGCTGTTCGACCTGCGCCCACCGGGCTCGGCGAGCCCGGGAATCGGCTACGACGAATTCATCAGCCAGGACGGGAAGCTGCGGCCGGCCTGGGCCGAGTTGGCCGACACGATCGCGGAGCGTGGCAGGACAGGGCTGGACCGGCTGCGTTCGGTGGTGCACGGCCTGATCGACAACGACGGCATCACCTACACCGAGGTCGAGCCCGGTGGTCGTGGCCTGGAGCCGAGACCCTGGAGCCTGGACACACTGCCGATCGTGATCTCCGCGGCCGACTGGGAAGTGCTGGAAGCCGGGCTGGTGCAACGCTCGCGCTTGCTCGACGCCGTGCTGACCGACCTGTACGGCCCCCGCAAGTTGCTCGCCGAGGGCCTGCTTCCACCCGAGTTGCTGTTCGCCCATCCCGGCTACGTGCGCGCCGCCAACGGGATCGAAGTGCCCGGGCACCACCAGCTTTTCATGCACGCCTGTGACGTCAGCCGGCTACCGGACGGCGCCTTTGTCGTCAACGCCGACTGGACGCAGGCGCCGTCCGGCGCCGGCTATGCGCTGGCCGACCGGCGCGTCATCGCGCACTCGGTTCCCGACCTCTACGAGAAGATCGCGCCGCGACCGATGACACCATTCGCTCAGGCGCTGCGGCTGGCGTTGATCGACGCGGCACCCGACGTCGCGCAGGACCCGGTGGTGGTCGTGCTCAGCCCCGGCATCTACTCCGAAACCGCGTTCGATCAGGCGTATCTGGCGACCCTGCTGGGTTTCCCGTTGGTGGAGAGTGCGGATTTGGTGGTGCTCGACGGCAAGGTGTGGATGCGTTCGCTGGGCATCTTGAAACGCGTCGACGTCGTCCTTCGCCGGGTCGACGCCGACTACACCGACCCCCTGGATCTACGCGCCGACTCCAGGCTCGGCGTGGCCGGTTTGGTCGAGGCACAACACCGTGGGACGGTGACCGTCGTCAACACATTGGGCAGCGGCATCCTGGAAAACCCCGGGCTGTTGCGTTTCCTGCCCGGGCTGTCCGAGCGGTTGCTCTCCGAATCCCCGGTGCTGCAGACAGCGCCGGTCTACTGGGGCGGTATCGCCAGTGAACGTTCACACCTGCTGGCGAATCTCGCGTCGCTCTTGGTCAAGTCCACGGTTGACGGGAAAACCCTTGTCGGGCCGACTCTTTCGTCTCAGCAGCTGGCGGATTTGGCTGCCCGCATCGAGCAGATGCCGTGGCAGTGGGTCGGCCAGGAGCTGCCGCAGTTCTCGTCGGCACCGACCGACCATGCCGGTGTGTTGTCGTCGGCGGGCGTCGGCATGCGGTTGTTCACCGTTGCCCAGCGCGGCGGCTACGCTCCGATGATCGGCGGTGCCGGCTATGTACTGGCGCCCGGTCCGGCCGCGTATACGCTGAAAAGCGTTGCGGCAAAAGATGTCTGGGTGCGTCCGACGGAGCGTGCGCTAACCGAGGCGGTGACGCTGCCGTCGGTGGAGCCGCCGGCCAAGACCGCCGCGGGTACCTGGGGCGTCAGCTCGCCGCGTGTGCTGTCCGACCTGTTCTGGATCGGCCGCTACGGGGAGCGCGCGGAGAGCATGGCGCGGTTGCTGACCGTCACCCGCGACCGCTACCACGTCTACCGGCATCACCAGGACACCGAAGAAAGCGAGTGTGTGCCGGTGCTGATGGCCACGCTGGGGCGCATCACCGGTACCGACATCGGTGCCGACGGCGACGGTGCCGAGATGATCGCGGTCGCTCCCTCGACGCTGTGGTCCCTGACCGTGGATCCCGACCGGCCCGGATCCCTGGTGCAGTCGGTGGAAGGCCTGGCACTGGCGGCCAGGGGGGTGCGCGACCAGTTGTCCAACGACACCTGGATGGTGCTGGCCGCGGTGGAGCGCGCGCTGGCGCACCAGCCGGACCCGCCGGACTCCCTCGCCGAGGCCGATGCCTCGCTCGCGGCGGCTCTGGCGCAGACGCTGGTCGGGATGCTGACACTGTCCGGGGTGGCCGGCGAGTCGATGGTCCGTGACGTCGGCTGGACGATGATGGACATCGGCAAACGCATCGAACGCAGCCTGTGGCTGACCGCGCTGCTGCAGGCCACGCTGACCGCCGTCCGCAGCGCCGCCGCCGAACAAACGATCATCGAGTCGACACTGGTGGCGTGTGAATCCTCGGTCAGCTACCGGCGCCGTACCGTGGGCAAGGTCAGCGTTGCCGCCGTGGCCGAGTTGATGCTGTTCGACGCCAACAACCCGCGGTCGCTGCTGTATCAGGTGGAACGGATGCGCTCTGCCCTCAAGGACCTGCCCGGGTCGTCGGGCTCGTCGCGTCCGGAGCGGTTGGTGGAGGAAGTCGGTACCCTGCTGCGCCGGTCGCATCCCGCCGAGCTGGAAGAGGTCAGCGCCGACGGGCGCCGCGCGGAGCTGGCGGACCTGCTCGATGCGGTACATGCCGAGCTGCGCGAGCTGGCCGAGGTCATCACCACCACGCAGTTGGCGTTGCCCGGCCACATGCAGCCGCTGTGGGGTCCGGACGAGCGCCGGGTGATGCCCGCCTAGTGTCCTGAGGACGGTGGGCCGGTCGGCCAGGGTTGAGCCGCGACGAGCCGGTCGGGTTGACGCACAAGACAAATCGCGGACGGGCGGGGCAACCAACGCCGCCCTGCGGGGGTTTTATCCCGGGAGATGCTGTCCAGCAATGACTTTGCCGGTTGCCGGACCAAAGCGGCATACCGGCTCGAGGTACCTAGACGGCAACGGCGGCACCAGCGTGCTGCGCGGGCAGACGAGCTCCGGCGTCCGTCGGATGGAAAACGTTGAGGTGATACGAGC
>CAYNLB010000256.1:0-3340 GCA_964397935.1 uncultured Mycobacterium sp. | reverse complement strand
TTTTGGGGTCGCTTGCTTGCCGGTGTGATGGCCGCGGCCATGCCGCTGACGGCAGGTAGTGTCATGCTCGCCCGACAGGCTGCGGCAGAGCCAGGGTGTGCGAACGGGCAACCGGACGCCAGCCCCGTGGGCAAGGGCGAGCAGGTGATCGTCGACTACTTCAAGGCAGTCGACAACAGGGACTATGTCGCAGCATGGGGCTATCTGGATCAGCCGGTGCGTGCCAAGTACGGAGATATAGAAGTGAATCGGGACGCAATGAGTCTGTCCAACTTCTCAGAGGAGATGCGCGAGCACCTCAAGTGCGTACGAGTCACCAAGATCACCGTCGCCGATAGCACCGACCCGGACATCTCCGCCTCGCGCGGCATCCAGTGGTACCAAGTGACATTCGACGCCGAGTACATCACCCCGTTTGAGGGCGGCGCCGGCACGTTGCCGTCGTTCTACAAGACGCGTGTCGACCCACAGCCGCTCATCATCGACGAAGGGATGAGCCCGTGAGCGCGTCCGCAGCGCATGCGTGACGCGTCCTCGGTGATTCCGGTGTTTCGATTGGGTACCGCGGGCTGACGGTTTCGCGATCGAGAATCGCTACCGAAAGCACTAATGCACTCCCAATACGCCACCCAGATATTGAGCGCGGCAAGCCTTTCGGGCGAGTTTGCCGCTGGTGGTGCGTGGAATGGCGCCGGCCGGGAGGAAACGCACGTCGGAGACCGGCAACCCATGGCGGTTCAACACGGCGGTCCGGATCGCCTCGATGGCCGACCCCGGGTCGGCGCGGCTGGTCCCGGCCGCGCGTTCGGCGACGACCACCAATCGTTGATCGGTGTCCCCCGAATCGTCCCCCGGCACCGCGAACGCCGTCACATATCCCCGCCGCACCATCGGGGAGGCGTCCGCGACGGTCGCCTCGATGTCATGCGGATAGTGGATGCGTCCGTCGATGGTCACCAGGTCCGCAAGCCTGCCCGTCACATAAAGCTCGCCATCGAGATACACGCCCAAATCACCGGTCCGCAGCCAGGTGCCGCCGGCGTTCGAGCCGTCGGCATGACTGTGTTCGGCGAGCCGCGGTCCCAGCTTCGCGCCGAATGCGAACCGGGTTTCTTCAGGGCGGTCCCAATAGCCCCGGCCAACGTTGTTGCCCTGCAACCAGATTTCGCCGACCTGGCCGTCGTGCAGCTCGCTTCCGGCGTCCGGGTCGACGATCACTGCCCATAGGCTGCGAGCCACCCGGCCGCAGGAGACCTGCGCCACGGCGTTGGGGGCATCCGGCGCGACGCGCACCGCGTGACCGGCGCCCAACTGCTCACGATCGAGGTATGCGGCCTTCGCCTCGGCGGCGGGCTCGATGGTCGCGACCATCAGGGTCGCTTCCGCGATGCCGTACGAGGGTTTGAACGCGGTGCGCGGTAATCCGTAGGGCGCGAACGCCTTGTTGAAACTCGTGATCGCGTCGATGCTGACCGGTTCGGAACCGATGATCATCACTACATTGCTGAGGTCGATGTCGTCGCCCGGAGCGGGCAGGCCACGCTGGGCGGTCCACTCGTACGCGAAGTTCGGTGCGGCGGTGACCACCCGGCCTACCCGCGACCCGGCGGAGAGGGCCTGAATCCAGCGCTGCGGCCTGCGGACGAACGCGGCGGGCGACATCAGCGTGGAGTGCCCGCCGTACACCGCGGGAAAGCCGATCATCGACAGGCCCATGTCGTGGTAGAGCGGCAACCAGCTGACGCCGTGCGTGTTTCGGTCGAGCAGGTCGATCGACAGGATCATCTGTGTCAGATTGGTGCCGACCGCCCGGTGGGTGATCTCCACGCCGACCGGCGGCCGCGTGGCACCGGAGGTGTACTGCAAGTGGGAAATGTCATCCATGCCGAGTTCGGTGGGGACGAACAATTCTCCCGTTGAGTCGGATATCTCATCGATGACGATCAGTTGTGGCGTTCGCAGCCGGGGCAGCTCGGTCAAAAAGTTCTCGATAGCGCCTTTTGCCGCGGTCGTTGTGAGAACCACGGTGGGCTGCGAATCGCGAAGCGCCGTATCGAGGCGTTCGGCGTGGCCCGGCAGTTCGGGCGCGAACAACGGCACCGCGATGGTGCCGGCCTTGATCGCCGCGTAGAAACCCGCCACGTAGTCGATGCCCTGCGGCGCGAGGACCGCGACCCGCTCGCCACGACCCGCTGCTTGTTGGATACGCGCGGCGATGGCTTGCAGCCGGACCCCGAATTGGGTCCAGGTCACCTCTTCGGCATGCCCATCTCCCGGGCCGCTGTAGTCGAGGTAGCGATACGCCACGGCATCACCGACGTTCGCGATGTTGCGGTCGATCAGAGAGATCAGCGTTACCCCCGCCGGCAACGCGACACCGCCCTCGGCATCCAGGCAGTCTTCGATACGAAGCAGCCCGGGGACACTCGCAGCGCGCTGTCCGGAACCGCAATCCATAACCGCAGTCTAGGCAAGGCGGTATGGCGTCCCTCGTGGTGCGACCGTGATGGTCGACACCCACCGGGGCTTTCCGGTTCTGGCGGCGAGCAATTGTCCACGGGTCGGACCCGACCCGGTCGGTGCGCAGGTCGGGCGGTAGCCTACGTGTGGCATCCAGGGCTATCTGATCGTTTTCACCAGGGAGTTGGTCATGTCGGGCCGGAATTTTTCCTTCGAGATCACCCGCACCAGTACCGCGCCCGCCGCGACGCTATTCCGGCTCGTGACCGACGGTGCCAACTGGTCCAAGTGGGCCAAGCCGATCGTTCTTCAGTCGAGTTGGGCGCGGAAGGGTGATCCCGCGCCGGGCGGTGTCGGGGCCGTGCGCAAAGTGGGGATGTGGCCGCTGTTCGTACAGGAGGAGACGACCGAATACGAGCAGGATCGCCGCCATGCCTACAAGCTCATCGGACCGTCGAGCCCAGCCAAGGACTACTCCGGTGAGGTGGTCTTGACACCGAATTCAGCGGGCGGCACCGACATCCGCTGGACCGGGTCGTTCACCGAGGGAGCACGCGGAACGGGCCCGGTGATGCGGGCTGCGCTGGGTGGAGCGGTCAGGTTCTTCGCGGGTCGGCTGGTGAAGGCGGCCGAGCGCGAGTCGAACGGCCAGCGATAGCGCAAAGCGGCCGAAAGCCCACGAGCGGGCCTCGGATCGTAGGCGCTCCGACGGTCGCGGCGCGAGCGTCCTCGGCACCACATGTGCAGGAAGTGGTTCGGGATTTTTGAGGCTGCTACTTCGAACCGACCTCATCCTGGTACTGGTGTAGGTACCGGTCTTTGAGTCCATCACAGTTTTCGCCCCGGCCCTTCCTCCTAGCTTTGAGGACACCGCACCCTG
>CAYNLB010000255.1:0-3360 GCA_964397935.1 uncultured Mycobacterium sp. | reverse complement strand
CTGCGTTTTCTGCCACCAGCCAGAGGCGCGTGGCAATATGAACGGCGGGGTCGATTGCCCAGAAGGTGCCTCGTGTGACGTACTGTATAGGCGTAATGCTCGACAAGGGGATGATTTTCGCCTCGGACTCCCGTACAAATGCCGGTGTCGACAACTTTGCCAAGTTCTGCAAGATGACGGTATTCGAGCGTCGCGGCAACCGCGTCATCGTTCTGCTGAGTTCGGGAAACCTGGCCGGAACGCAGGCCGTCATCAGCGTATTGACGCAGCGCTGCGCTGACGGCGACGCGGCCACCAACGTCTTGGGCGCCCGGACGATGTTCGACGTCGTGAGGCTGGTCTCCGACGCGACGCGCGATATCGAGAAACGCGACGCCGGGTACCTGGAAGAGAACAACGTCCGCTTCGATGCCTCGTTCATCGTCGGTGGGCAGATCAGCGGCGAGCCGATACGGCTGTTCCGGACCTATGCCGAAGGCAATTTCATCGAAGCCGGGACCGACACGCCCTTCTTACAGACTGGTGAAACCAAGTACGGAAAGCCGATCCTCGACCGCGTAATTACGCAACACACGCCCCTTGCAGACGCCACGAAGTGTGTGCTGGTGTCTTTCGATTCGACCATGCGCAGCAATTTGTCGGTGGGCATGCCGATCGACCTGATCTGCTACGAACGTGACAGCCTCGAGGTGCAGTGGCGGCGGCGATTCGATGAGGGGGACCCCTATTTCACCGCGCTCAGCCACGAATGGGGCGAAGGTGTGCGGCAGGTGTTTCGCCATTTGCCCGAGCTGCAGTGGTGAAGGGTCGCCACGACAATGGATACCTTCATCATCACCTGTGAACACGGTGGCAACCGGATACCCGCGCCCTATCGGCGCCTGTTCCGGGGACAACGGGCGCTGCTGGATTCCCACCGCGGCTACGACCCCGGTTCGCTGGTCATGGCGAAGGCACTCGCCAGTACTTGGCGGGCGCCGCTGGTGGCTTCGACGACCAGCCGTCTAGTTATCGATCTCAATCGTTCGATCGGCCACCCACAACTTTTTTCGGCGGTGACACGCGGCGCGCCGGCTGAGACCCGGGCGCAGATCGTCGACGAACATTACCGGCCCTATCGCGTGCAGGTCGAGCGTCTCGTCGGGCAAGCGGTGTCGCGCGGCCATCGCGTGATCCACATTTCGTCGCACAGCTTTACCGCGGAGCTAGACGGCAAGGTGCGCGGCGCCGACGTGGGTTTGCTCTACCACCCCGGTCGGCGCGGAGAGGTCGATGTGTGCGCCCGCTGGAAGGAATCGCTCGCGGCATTCGGTCCGGAACTTCGTGTACGCCGCAATTACCCCTATGCCGGCAAAGGAGACGGGTTGACCTCGCACTTGCGCCTGCACTTCGAGCCGAGCGACTACGTCGGAATCGAACTGGAGGTCAACCAGCGCATAGTCTTTGCCGCGGGCCGGCGCTGGACGACGTTGCGTCGCGTGCTGATCGATTCATTAAGCACGGCATGTGCCGCCTGAGCGCCCCACGATTCACGCCCTGCGCCAAGTAGCCCGAGTGAGAAGCCATCCCACCACCCACGCCGGCAGCCCTTCGCGACCTCACCTGGCGGAAACCGGAGACTGCGGAAACCGGAGACTAATGATGCAAATTCACGTCGGCTTCGAAATGATCTACGACTGCCCGCAGCCCACCCCGATGATATTCAACCTCAACGTCCACTTCACCCGCGTGTCCGATCTGGTCGGCCGTGACGACCTGGTATTCGACCCGCCGGTCCCGGTGGCAGCCTACCGTGACGGCTTCGGCAACTGGTGCACCCGCATTGTTGCGCCCAGAGGCCGCATGCGTGTCTCGGCCGATGCGCTCGTCAACGACACCGGACTCCCCGACGTCATCGCTCCCCAGGCGCAACAGATTCCCGTGCCGGACCTGCCCGAGGACACGCTTGTCTTCCTGCTCGGCAGCCGGTATTGCGAAACCGATCGACTGTCCGAGACGGCGTGGAATCTCTTCGGGCAGGCGCCAACGGGATGGGGCCGCGTTCAGGCAATCTGCGACTACGTTCATCGACATCTCACGTTCGGCTATGAGCACGCGCGCATGACACGGACGGCGCTAGAAGCTTTTTACGACCGGACCGGCGTCTGCCGTGATTTCACGCATCTTGCCGTTGCCTTCTGTCGCTGCATGAACATCCCCGCGCGCTACTGCACCGGGTACCTCGGCGACATCGGTGTGCCGCCGGTGGACGATCCGATGGATTTTGCTGCCTGGTTCGAGGTGTTCCTCGGCGGGCAATGGCATACTTTCGACGCGCGCAACAACACGCCACGCATTGGCAGGGTGTTGATCGCGCGTGGCCGCGACGCCGCCGACGTCGCGCTCAGCAACACGTTCGGCCCCAACACATTGACGAGCTTCAGGGTATGGACCGACGAGATACCTGCCGGTTAAGTCAAGCAGCCAAACCGTCGACTGCGCGAGGTCTGCTGGCGTTTGTCGCGGCCCCTGCCGGCGGCGGTACCAGGGCACCACCAGAGAGCTCGAACACCAGCGCCGTACCCACTTGCACATAGAGCCCAGTTGGGGAGCGCAGCCAGTGCACCACCGCCGGCCAGGGCACTGGCCTCAGCACGACCACCAGCCCGAACGCCAACCCGGTGCCGCACAGCCAGCCGATGACCAACCGCGAGGCCCTTCTCCTCATGCTCCTATGCTTCCCGGTATCGGTGCGCTCGCGTGTAGGGCGCCGGTCACCCGTCAACCATGCTCATGTCCCCGGCGGGCGCACCACCTCAACGAGTGACCGCGGTGCCACGTGGACTTAACGCCGGTAGCCGCAGCTGGGCGCGTTATCGCGGCCGCCACCTTTGTCCAATAACGGAGGACCGGGTTGGACGTGGCACGATCTAGATGGTGGGCAACCGGTTGGCGAAGGAGCGGGGATGAAAAAGGACCAAGCAGAACAATTTGAGCACGAACTGTTGCGGCCGCTCGCAGAGGCCCTCCGCGCGAGGCTTGGTGATGGAGGGGATGTCCAGGTCCACAATGAGCCGCGCCTGATTTCTGGTCAACGGGTGGAGTACGCCACCTGGCTCGAAGTCGCGCTCCGCGGTGCACGAACCGAAGTCATCTTTCGGCCCCTGAGCCGCGAAGATTTCTCTGCGATCTGGCAATGGGGAAAGACCGGCCGATTCATCTTCCCGATTCCACAGGGCGACGGTGATGCCGGCGAAAGCGCCCGAACGTCCATTGACGCTGTCGCCGAACGCATCTGCCAAACCGCAAGTATGTGGCATGAGGAACCGCCCGAATCGTTTGGCTGGTCAGTCACCTGACGACAAAGTGCTCGGCGACGAA
>CAYNLB010000254.1:0-3391 GCA_964397935.1 uncultured Mycobacterium sp. | reverse complement strand
CATCGGATGAATCAGATGGGCTACTACCCCACTTCGGCGATTGTGCCGGCGGTCAAGCGACAGCCGTTGGCGCAGTAGCCTAGATGGCATTGGCCGCAGCGTCGGAGCGGTCGAGCCTCAGTGCGCAGTCGCCGCTAGGTGCAAAGGTATTGCCCGTTGAGCACACAATTCGACGGTGGCGAGTAGGAACCGGTCAGCACGCCCCTTAGACCACCTGTGGCCGAACCGCCGGGTGCAATGATCCGATTCCAATTCGCGGGAGTGAGAACATAGTGCGTGCCAGATTGTGCAATCTTGCTATTCCACGTGTGCAAGACGGATTCTCCGACCGGCAAGTCGAATTCAAGCTTCCAATCGGTTAGCGGCACCGTGCTCAAGTTGGTGATGGTGAAGCGGGCGATGAAACCGGTCTGCCACGTCGATGTCACCGACAACGTTGCCGTGGCCGCAGCCGCATGAGCCACGGGGGTGATGGCGAGTCCGAGGATGACAACTATCAATGCCGACACGGTTACCTGAAGCGCTGTGCGGCAGCGCGTCACATACCTGTTCAGGCCGGTCATAGGAGCCAACACTATAGCCGAACAGGCGATATCGGCCCTCGCATCGCGGGTAAGCTGCAGTACCTTTGCTCAACCGAAACCGTCAAGAAATTTTGGCCTCGATCAAACGAGCGGTCTCGCGCACCGCCCCTAGGGCACAGCCGAGCCAGCGACCCGGCCATCCTGCATCAACCCCGGATGGCGGGCACAAACCCGTCATGAACTTCTACCGCCCGACGCGACGTCGCAGTCGGGTGATTGCGTTGAACCCACGGGTGACGAGCCGGTCGGCGCGGGTGCCCGTCATCGGTAGCATCCCGATCTGACGAGCAAATGCGGCGCCGTCGTAGTAGACAGTATTGCTGGCCACCCGGCCGTCGGGTGCCAGCCGGATGACGTCGCATCCGAGAATCTCGACCCGGCGGCCGGTGGCTTCGATGCCCTGGAAAGGGGATCCCGTGAACGATCCGCCGCCCTTCCACTGGACCACGACCTGGCCCGCCCCGTCATCGACGACATTCTCTATAACCAGCCGCCAATCCGGGACCGCCGCGAAGAGTCCCGTGAACCATTGCGTCAAGGCCGCTGCCCCGCGCACGGTTTCGCCGGTGGCGAGGAAGTAATCGACCGAGTCGTCGCTCCAGAAGTCTTGCGCATGGGAGAAATCACGTTGGTCGAAGATACGGCGAAACACCTCCCGTACCCACTCCGCGTTGTTGGTGCCGGGTTTCAGCGCAGTCATGTGTGACCTCCTCGAGCGGCCGCTACGACGATCATGGCCGCCGTCTCCGACAATAGACCTGACCATGAGGTGATAGGGGTCTTTGAATCACGGCCTGCGGGCTGCCAGTAACGGACGCAACGTGTGCCGGTAGCGTGACCGTGTGAAGTCCTCCCGGGTGTATGCACCCATCGCGCTCGTGGCCTATCTCGCGGCAATCGTTCTGACGCTCTGTGCGCCGGGTACGGCGACCGCAACTGGTTCGTGTCCAACGGCAGCACCGCAGAGCGGTGGAACGCCTGAGTGGACGCTGACCGGGACCACAGGCTCCATCGCGGTCACCGGGTCCACGGCTACGACGGCTCCGCGCGTGACCGTGACGACACCGTTCAGCGTGACTCAGACTCAAGTGCATACGCTGCACGCCGGAGACGGACCGGTGGTCCCGGGCACGGCCAGGGTTTCGGTGTGCTACATGGGAGTCGATGGACGTGACGGGTCAGTGTTCGACAGTAGCTACGAACGGGGCGCCCCGGTCGACTTCCCGCTTGGCGGAGTTGTGCCGGGCTTCCAGAAGGCCATCGCGGGACAAAAGGTCGGCTCCACGGTCGCCGTCGCAATGACCTCCGCGGATGGCTACCCCGAGGGGCAGCCCAGCGCCGGGATCCGGCCGGGCGACACTCTCATCTTCGTGATCAAGATCCTCAGCGCCTCGAGCTGAGCTGCGTGTCCACTCGCAACCGTCTCGTCGAGCCATGACGCGATGGCCATCAAAAATTCAGGCCCGAGAACATGATTCGGCCCGGATCGTACTTCTGTCGGACAGTGCTCAGCCGGGACAGGTTCGAGCTGAAGTACCGCGAAGCCGGTTGATTCGCCTCGAGATAGTTGACATAACCGCCGGCCGAATAGGGTTGCACCGCTTGGTGTGCGGTGCTTAGCCAGCGAGTGGCAGCCGACGGATCACCGGATGTTTCCACGTACCACTGCACCAGCGCGTACTGTCGTCGCCACGGAAACGCCGTCGCGCCCGGTGCCACATCGGCAAGGGCGCCGTCGAGGGCGTGCATGATCGCCAACATGCGGCCCGCACCGCGGGGAAAGGCATCGACGGCCGAGGCGATCCCCTGGGCGGCGCCGGGGCTGATGGTCGCAAACACATCGGATCCGCCGACGTATCCGAGCGGCGATGGATTCAGGTTGCCGACAGCCAGATACCGCACCAGGTCCAAGTAATTGAAGGTGTGGTTCTCGGTTCCGGTGGGTTGCATTCCAACGGCTGAAATGATGGCGCTCGCCACGCTGCCGCCCGACCCGGCCGGGCAGGTCGCCATGATGCGGCACTGCTTGCCGAACGCGTCGGTGGTGCTGTCGGCCAGCGCCCAACTGCGTCGGTCGGCGGTACGCAGCCAATTCTGCCAACCGAGCAGAACCTGCGCGAACGACTGCGGCGGGAAATTGAGGTTCACCACGTCGACGTCGCTAGTGGGGAACGTCGCAAAGGTCAAAGACGTTGTCACCCCGAAGTTGCCGCCACCGCCGCCGCGCAATGCCCAGAACAGGTCGGGATTGTTGGCGGCAGATGCGGTGACCGCCTGGCCGCCGGGCAGCACCACCGTCGCCGACCGCAACGCGTCACACATCAGGCCCGCGTGGCGGGATTGGGCGCCCAGCCCGCCGCCCAGGGCGTGACCCGAGGTACCGACCGACGGGCAGGTGCCCGTGGGAATCCCCCGGCCGGCGGCGGCCAGCGCCTGGTGCAGCTCATACAAAGTGGTCGCTGGCGTCACCGTGACATTGCCGGTGGCGGCGTCGTAATTGATCCCACCGGGCAGCTGACGCAGGTCGAGCACCATGGTCCCATTTGCCGTGGACGCACCGACATAGGAGTGTCCCCCGCTGCGCGGAGCGACCTTGAGCTTGTGGGCGGCGGCGAATGCCATCGCCTTCTGCACGTCAGCGGGCGATTTCACGGGAACGATCGCCGCCGGCGTGGAGCTGTTGTAGTTGGTGTTGAAAACCTGCTTGGCCGCGGCGAATTGCGCGCCGTTGTCCGGGAGTAGCACCTGTCCGCCAACGGCGTTGGAAAGACCTTCCCAGCCGGTGGGATTCGGAGCGGCGGAAGCCC
>CAYNLB010000253.1:0-3403 GCA_964397935.1 uncultured Mycobacterium sp. | reverse complement strand
CGATGTGGCGGGCGGTGACCTTGTCGCCGAGGTCGCGGATCGACTGCGGGCTGGGTCCGATCCAGATCAGGCCGGCATCGACAACCGCCTGGGCGAAGTCGGCGTTCTCCGACAAGAAGCCGTAGCCGGGGTGGATGGCGTTGGCGCCCGATTTCGTTGCCGCGTCGAGGATCTTGCCGAAGTCCAGGTAGGACTCCGCGGACGTCTGACCACCCAGAGCGAACGCCTCGTCTGCCAGCCGCACGTGCGGTGCGTCGGCGTCGGGCTCGGCGTACACCGCCACGCTGGGCAGGCCCGCATCGCGGGCCGCGCGGATCACCCGGACAGCGATTTCGCCGCGGTTGGCGACGAGCACCTTGGAGATCCTCGAGCTGGCGTGACTAGCCACTGCGCCTCCTGTTCGGCATATTCGCAGACTTTTTCTGCGCGCTTCTCTAAGAGAATTTCTTACAACGATGTTGGGTGAAGTCTAGGCGCCGCGCCGTTCGGCCGATGAAGCGGTCCGAGAATTCAGGCTCTTGGGGAGGTTTCGCGCAATCGCCGCTTGATGCGGGCCAGCATCGCCGACATGCCGCGTAGGCGCAGCGGGCTGATCAGAGCGGCCAGTCCCAGGTCGGTGTAGAAATCCTCGGGCACTGCCAGGATGTCGGCGGTGGTTTGTCCGTCGAGGCCGGCGGCCAGGATTGACGCGAACCCGCGGGTGGTCGGAGCTTCGGCGGGTGCGCTGAAGTGCAGCCGCACCCGGTTGGGGTTGCTGGCGTCGACGTGCAGAAACAGCGGGGTCTGGCACTCGGGTACCGGCTCCATGGCCTGTTCTTCCAGTTCTGGCGGCAGCGCTGGAAGTTCGTTGGCGAATTCCAGTAGCAGCTGCAGTTTGTCCTGGCCCTGGACCTCGGCGAAGTCGGAGATTACCTCCGCTAAGGGGGTCGGCAGACTCATGGGGCGGTCATCGGGCCGGCACGTCTCCGGGGCTCTCGCCCGCCACGATCGGCACGCGTACGGTGTTGCCCCACTCGGTCCACGACCCGTCGTAATTGCGGACCCCGGGCTTGCCCAGGAGGTGGGTGAGTACGAACCAGGTGTGGCTGGACCGCTCCCCGATACGGCAGTAGACGATGGTCTTGTCGTCGGGGTCTATGAAGTCATAGAGGTCCTCCAGCTCCTCGCGGCTGAGGAATCGTCCGCTCTCGTCGACCGCCATGCTCCACGGAATCGACCGGGCGGTGGGGATGTGGCCGCCGCGCAGCACGCCTTCTTCCGGGTAGTCGGGCATGTGGGTGCGCTTGCCGGTGTATTCGTCGGGCGAGCGCACGTCGATCAACGGCTGGTCGCCGAGGATGGCCAGCACGTCGTCCTTGTAGGCGCGGATGGGCTCGTCGTTGCGCGTGACGACGGGATAGCCGGTCGACGTCTTCGTGGGGACCTCCAAAGTGGTCTCCCGTCGTTCGGCCAGCCATAGGTCGCGTCCACCGTTGAGCAGGCGCACATCGGAGTGGCCGAACAACGTGAAAACCCACAACGCGTAGGCGGCCCACCAGTTGCTCTTGTCCCCGTAGATCACCACGGTGTCATCGCGCGCGATGCCCTTGCGGTCCATCAGGTCGGCGAACTGCTCGCCGTCGATGTAGTCGCGGACCCGCGGGTCGTTGAGGTCGGTGTGCCAGTCGACCTTGACCGCGCCGGGAATATGACCCACGTCGTAAAGCAAGACGTCCTCGTCGGATTCGACGATCACCAGGCCGGGAGCACCCAGGTGGGCAGACAACCAGTCGGCGGTGACGAGCCGTTCGGGGTGGGCGTAGGCGGTCAGAGTCGGGCTGGGATCGGGGGGTAATGCCACGGAACCGAGCCTACCGCCACGGGCGCACGCGGGGCCTCGGGCGTCGAAGCCTTCGGCAGCCCGCGACACTTAAACCGTCGCGACGACACGCCGATGCGGTCGCAACGATTTACGTCTCGCGGTTCGCGGCGTTCGCTGCCCACAGCGCGGCCACCGACAGCCCAGCCCGCCGCACCAGTGATCGCAGCAGCGGCAGGCTCACGCCGACCACGTTCGACGGGTCGCCCTCTATCCCGTCGACGAACCAGCCACCCAGCCCGTCAAGAGTGAATCCCCCCGCCACCCGCAGTGGTTCGCCGTTGGCGACGTAAGCTTGCAGCTCGGCCTCCGTTGGTGCAGCGAAATGCACTGTGGTGCAGGCTGATTGGATCTCTCGATGGGTGATCGCGCCGTCGCTCAGCCGGAGCAGGCAGTGCCCGGTGTGCAGCCGGGCGGCCCGGCCGCCCATGAGGCGCCACTGGCTCAGTGCGGCATCGGGCGATCCGGGCTTTCCACATAGCTGACCGTCGAGGTAAAGCATCGAATCGCAGCCGACGACGACGCAATCGGCCGCGATGGTGCCATCCAGTTCGCCGGCCACCCGTTCGGCTTTGGCCCGGGCGAGCGCGCACACCACATCGTCGGGCGAAGCGCCCGAGCCCAGCCGTGCGGCGACCGCATCTTCGTCGATGCCGGACACGCTGACCAGCGGTTCGACCCCAGCTTGGCGCAGTACTTTGAGCCGGCCGGCAGAGGCCGAACCCAGCACCAGCCGGGTCACTGCTTCATGTGCGTCATTTGCTGCATCGTGAGCCGCTGGTAGTTGGACATCGCAAAACGCAGCCGGTCGACCGGAAGCCCCCACCGGCTCCGCTCGGGTGGTGGCGGCTCGGCGGCACCGCCGGTACCGGCCAGCGCGGTGATCAGCGCGGCCAGTTCCGCGTGCGTGGGTTGCCCCTTGAGGATCTGGATGTGCGGCTCGTGCGGTTGCCGCGGCGCCCCGTCGGTCACTGCGTCGGTCACTGAGGCTTCGGTCACTGAGGCTGAAGTGGCCGTCTCGTTCCCGTCACTCACCTGGCTCAATTGTTCGCCTCACTCCCGTCGCGCACTGCGTTCGCTCCGCCCACCCGACTCACAGCGGAATGTTCCCGTGCTTCTTGGGCGGCAGATGCGAGATCTTGCGTTCCAGCAGGCGCAGCGCCGTCCCGATGTAGCCGCGGGTGTGCGACGGCGGGATCACCGCATCGACATATCCCCGCTCGGCGGCGACGTAGGGGTTGACGAGAGTGTCCTCGTACTCCTGCTGCAGCTGCAGCCGCAGCTCATCAACATCCCGGCCGTCCTTGCCCGCCTCGCTCAGCTGCTTGCGGTAGACGAACCCGACGGCGCCGGAGGCGCCCATGACGGCAATCTGGGCCGTCGGCCAGGCGATGTTGACGTCGCAGCCCATGTCTTTGGAGCCCATGACGCAGTAGGCGCCGCCGTAGGCCTTGCGGGTGATGACGGTGATCTTGGGGACGGTCGCTTCACCGTAGGCGTAGAGCAGCTTGGCGCCGCGCCGGATGATGCCGTTGTATTCCTGGC
>CAYNLB010000252.1:0-3425 GCA_964397935.1 uncultured Mycobacterium sp. | reverse complement strand
GCGAGGATCGGGTGGGTCACCGTGTGTGGATACAGCGTCACCAGACCGTCGCTGATGATCTCACGTGCTTCGTCCCAGGAGAGCATCCGGAACGGACCGCTGTCGCCGCCATCGCGGCCGCCCAACGCCCCGAGAATCTCGTCCAGCACTGCGATCCGTTGCGCGTCGACCAGGTCTTTCAACCGCTCGACCGCCGCCGCGTAGACCTCGCCGCGGTTGACGGTACCGACGAGCGAACGAGTGCCCAGTCCCAGTGCGGTCAGGTCGACATCGGTTGCGGTGGTGCGGGCGATTGCCAGCCAGAGCCGATCGGGCCACAGGGTTTGGTCGCTACCCATCGGGCCCGTCGCCAGAAACACCGCCGCGGGCAATTTCAGATCGCGTAACACCGGGACGGCGTGCGTGGCGAGGTTGCGCGTGCCGTCGTCGAACGTGATCGCCATGGCGCGCGGCGGCAATGTACCCGCCGCAAGGCGATCGAGGGCCTCGGCGAGCGGAAGAACATTGAAGTGCTTGCGGAGGTACTCGAGTTGACGGCGATACAGTGCCGCCCCGAGCACATGCCAGCAGGCCGGCGACAGCGGTTCGTCTTCCACACCATGGAACATCACGATGGCGAGCAGGTCACGATGTCGCCGCCGGGCGAAGGCCGGAACCCCGGCAGCGCACAGCAGTCCGGCCGCAATGTTCTTGATGGTCGCGCGGGTCGCAGGCGGCGCGAGGTCTCTGAATCTTGCCATCACTGTAAAACTCTAGCCACCGCTCCCGGGTCTGGCTTCAACGCATTTCTGAATCGTTGCGCCCGGGTGGACGGTATAGGGAATATGCCGGTCAAGAACCCTTCACGGATGCATCCAATGTCATTTGTGTTTGTAGTCTTGGCTGTCTTCCCGAAGAGCACTCGGTATTGTGAATCGGTGCTCGCCCTCGACACAATGGTCGACGAGGACCTCTTTATCTGCCCACGCTGCGCCAGCCCGGTGCGCTCCGCGGATGGTCCATGGCGATGTACCAACGCGTCCTGCCGGTACGCCGAGGAGCCTTTCCCGACGGTCTCGGGGGTACCGGCGCTCGTCGATTTCGAGCACAGCGTGCTTGACGCCGACCGGTTGCAGGCTTCCCAGGCCGCCTCGCCGATCCGCCGGTCCAAACTCAGTCGCGTGCTGAATCGGCTGGTACACCCGCCCAATACCACCGCGCGTGCCGAAGTGGCGCGGATGCTGGAGCTCCTCCGGGCCGATGCTGCCGCGGGCGGGCGGCGGCCCCGGATACTCGTGATCGGGGGCGGTACCCAAGGCGACGGTCTGGCCGAACTGTACACCGATCCGACAGTCGATCTGATCGCCTTCGACATCTATGCCGGCCCCTTGGTTCAATTCGTCGGCGACGGCCACGCGATCCCGCTGGCCGACGGCTCCGCCGATGGCGTGATCATCCAGGCGGTGCTTCAGCACATGCTGGAGCCGACGGTGGCGGCGAAAGAGATCCATCGCGTTCTGCGCAGCGGGGGAATCGTTTACGCCGACTCGCCATTCCTCCAACAGGTGTGCGAGGGACCTTACGACTTCGCCCGTTTCACCGACAGCGGCCATCGGTACGTGTTCCGCAACTTCGAATGCATCGACTCTGGCTGTGTGGCCGGTGCCGGCACGGCTCTGCGTTGGTCGCTCGACCATTTTGTGCGGGCTCTGACCCGCTCGATTCGGCTCGGCAGAATCACGTCGCTGTGCTTTTTCTGGCTCAGCTGCGCCGACCACGTCCTCGACCCGAGGCACTCGCTCGACGCTGCCAGCAGCGTCTTCTTCCTCGGCCGCAAAAGCGCCGTCTCGATCACCGAGGCCCAGATCATCGACTACTACCAGGGCGGCATGTAGAGGTGCCGGAGCGCCGACGAACCGGCGACCGCGGTATTCGATTCGGCCGTATTCGTGCTACGCAGAAGGGCGTGTCAGACCAGAGAAATGAAACGTCCCGGATCAGGTTGCGGGCCGCGTTGATGCCGCCGTCCAACCACCGCATGCCGAAGCGCTGTCTCGATAGACGGGAAACAGGTTCTCACACCACCGAGGTTTCACGCGGACCGCACGAGCATCTGGCGGTGACGAGTTGACAAGCGCGGTGTGGGACCTCCTCTCACCGTCGCGTCTCACCCAGATAGCGGATGTCGGGGCGAGCCGGAGCTGCGGCGATTGGCCCTACACGTCGATGCTCGAAGCCGGCTTGTGTTACGTGACAGGCTTCGAGCCGGCGCGCGAGGCGTTGCGCGAATTGCAAGAGACATCCGGCCCGTACGAACGCTATCTGCCGTACGCGCTGGGCGACGGAAACCCCCAGACCCTGAAGGTCTGTCCGGCACCGGGGGCAATGACCAGCCTGCTCGAACCCGACCCGCTGACGCAAGGGCTGTTCACGCTCTTCGATCGATTTGGTGAGGTGATCGACCGCGTCCCGCTCGACACCCATCGGCTCGATGACATCCATGAAGTGGAGCACCTCGATCTACTGAAGATCGACATTCAGGGAGGTGAACTGGCCGTATTCCAAAACGGGCGGAAGAAGCTCGCCGAAGCGGTGGCAATTCAGACTGAGGTGTCATTCATCACCGTGTATCAAAACCAGCCCCCATTCGGAGAGGTCGATTTAGAGCTACGACATCAGGGGTTTGTTCCGCACTGCATCCCCGGCGAAGTGAAGAAGTGGGCGATCGGCGACTTTGCGCTCGGCGATCCCTACCGGGCGCTGAATCAGATCCTGGAGACCGACATCGTCTATGTGCGGGACTTCATCCACCCGGGCGGGATGAGCGACGAGCAGCTGAAGCATTTGGCGATGATCGCGCATTACTGCTACGGGTCATTCGACTTGGCATTTCGCTGTGTGCGGTTATTGGAGGACAGGCGCGCAGTGGAGGCGGGGAGCTCGCAACGGTACCTGGAGATTTGCAGGAGCACCGTTCGTTACAAAAGAGCCCTCTGGTGGGCCCAATATAGTGTGGCGCGGCTGAAGTATCGAATGCGCGGATGGCCCAATTCGGCTGCGCCGGCCCGGGTTAGGACTACGGACCAGACGCCTGAAGCCGTTCGTCAACGAAAGTTGCGGAGGACGAAGTGAGCACCCGGACAGACCCGAAGACCGTCGACAGCTGGAACGAGGAAGTGATGCTCGTCTCGTCAATCATCAAAGGTCTTGGCGGCCCGCTGGAGATCCTTGAAGCCGGTTGTGGGCTTGACTGGCCACTCGATCTGGAAGGCGTCGAGTATCGGTTGACGGGTATCGACCTCGATGCAGATGCACTCCGAAGCCGTATCGAGACGATGGGCGACCTGGACGAGGCGATCATCGGAGACCTCGCGGTGCCGGGGACCATCCAACCCGGCCGCTACGACGTCATCTACAGCTCTTACGTCCTCGAGCACATACCCGAC
>CAYNLB010000251.1:0-3429 GCA_964397935.1 uncultured Mycobacterium sp. | reverse complement strand
TACCGCCGAGCCAGGGCGTTCGTGACAAGGTGATGCACGTGGACGTGGCATACGCGCTTGGCTTCTGTAAGCCCGTCCCGCACTTCGCATTTGGCTCCTCGGACAAAGCCTTCGGGACCCCCGGCTTCGGTGGATCCTTCGGCTGCGCCGACCCGGATACGGGCATCGGCTTCGCCTACGTCATGAACCGGTTGGGATTTCACCTGTGGAGTGATCCGCGCGAACTCGCCCTGCGACAGGCGCTGTTTCGCGACGTGCTGGGGGTGCGCCCCCAGACTTGACGCGACCACCATCGGGCCAACAAGAATCAAATGGTCCGATCTGCTGTTGGCGAGAACTGACCACCTACTAAGGTGAAGTCGCCGATCGTTACCGGGGGGGCCAGGCAACATCCGCTGCACCGGCTTCAGGAGGCACGATGGTCGACCTACCCCGCCCGGAGGAACGGTTCGGCGGGGTCATCAACCCGTCGGCGGCCGACTCCACCCCGGTCAAACCCTCGATCGCCTATCCGCCACCCGGCGCGCCCAACGTCGTCGTCGTCCTGCTCGACGACGTCGGATTCGGCGCCGCATCCACGTTCGGCGGGCCGGTTCCAACGCCGGCGCTGGATCGTGTCGCCGGTGCCGGATTGCGCTACAACCAGTTCCACACCACCGCGCTGTGCTCGCCGACGCGCGCCGCGTTGCTGACCGGACGCAATCACCACAGTGCACACATGGGCACCATCTGCGAGATCGCCTACGGATTTCCCGGCTACGACAGCATGATTCCAAACAGCACGGCCACGGTGGCACAAGTGCTGCGCATGAACGGCTATAGCACCGCCTTGTTCGGCAAAGCGCACTTCACCCCTACATGGGAGATCGGCCCCGCCGGCCCGTTCGACCGTTGGCCGACCGGACTCGGGTTCGAACGCTTCTATGGTTTCCTCGGCGGCGACACCTCGCAGTACGAGCCCGCGCTTTACGACCAGACCACGCCCGTCGAGCCCCACCTCGGCCGCGACGACTACCACCTCAGCGAGGACCTTGCCGACAAGGCGATCGACTGGGTCCGGCTGCAGAAGACGTCTGCGCCCGACAAGCCGTTCTTCGTCTACTTCGCGCCCGGAGCCACACACAGTCCCCACCACGTGTGGCCGGAGTGGTCGGACCGATTCGCGGGTCAGTTCGACGACGGCTGGGATGCATTGCGCGAACGGATATATGCCCGTCAGATCGAGATGGGCATCATTCCCCCCGGCGCCCGGCTGACGCCGCGGCCCGAGCAGATACCCGCATGGTCGGACTACGACGACCGCTACAAGCCGGTGGCCCGGCGCCTGATGGAGGTCTATGCGGGCTTTCTGGCGCATACCGACGCCCAGATCGGGCGCGTGATCGACGCGATCGACGAGCTAGGGCAATGGGAAAACACGCTGTTCATCTACGTGTGTGGTGACAACGGCGCGTCGGCGGAGGGAACTCTGCACGGCGCGTGGAGCTCGCCGGCGTTCCAGAACGGGCTGCCCGAAGACCCCGAATGGCTGCTCGAGCACGTGGCCGACTTCGGCACGGCGCGATGCGAAAATCACTACAACGTCGGCTGGGCCTGGGCGCTCGACGCACCGTTTCAGTGGATGAAGCAAGTGGCATCCCACTTCGGCGGGACCCGCAACGGACTCGCGATCTCGTGGCCGCGGGGGATCACCGCAACGGGGGAACAGCGCAGCCAGTTCCACCACGTGATCGACATCGCCCCCACCATCCTCGATGCCACCGGGATCGAGATGCCCGCGCGCGTCGACGGCGTCGAACAGAAGCCGATCGAGGGTGTCAGCATGCGGTATTCGTTCGACGATGCCGTAGCGGCGAGCCGTCGTATCACACAGTATTTCGAGATTTTCGGTAATCGCGCGGTGTACCACCAGGGTTGGATGGCGTCGTGTTTCCATGGACGGCTGCCCTGGATACGTACCCAGCGCACTGCCCCGTTCGGTGAGACCGAGCGCTGGGAGCTCTACCGCCTCGTCGACGACTTCAGCCAGGGGGTCGACCTCGCCGACAAATACCCCGACAAGCTGGCGGAGTTGCAGGCTGTCTTCGACGCCGAAGCGCGCAAGTACAGCGTCTACCCGCTCAGCGACACGACGCTGGCCCGCGCGCTGCCCGCCAACCGGCCCAGCCTGCTGGCCGACCGCACGTCGGTCACCTACTTCGCCGGCCAGGTGCGCATCCCCGAGACCGCAACGCTGAGCTACGCCAGTACCTCGTTCGAGCTGCGGGCACACTTGCGGATCCCGCCGGGCGGTGCTCGGGGCGTGGTGATCTGCATTGGGGGTGCGATGGGCGGGTGGACGCTGTACCTGCAAGACGGCCGTCCAACCTTCGCCTACAACTATCTGGGGCATGAGCTCACGACGATCGGGGCGGATGAGCCGCTGCCAGCAGGCTCGGTGGTCCTTGGTGTTTCGTTCGACTACGACGGCAGGGGGCTGGGGAAGGGCGCGTCGGTGTCGCTGCGAGTCAACGATGTCGCGGTCGCGGGTGGCCGGGTCGAGCGGACGGTGCCGTTCCGGTTCTCGATGAGTGGCGAGACGCTGGACGTCGGTACCGACACCGGTTCGCCGGTGGTGCCCTACGAACACGGTTGCCGGTTCACCGGTCGCGTTGACCGCATCGATGCCAGCGTGCGTCCGCAGCCCGCCAGTCTGGCCGCGGCGATCGCCGAGGCGGACATGCGCGCGGCGCTCAGCGCGCAGTAGGTGAACCGCCCGTGGCCGACATGTGGAGCAGTCTTCTTCCGCTGATTCTCGGGAGCGCGCTCGAACCGATCGAGATCGTGATCACGATCATGCTGCTGGGCACGCCTTCCCGTGTTCGGGCAGCCGGCGGCTGGGTCGGGGGGCATGTCAGCACTCGTCTGCTCCAAGGGCTGATCTTCGGCACGATCCTGCATTGGGGCAAGCGCAACGCCGACGCCAATCACGCGCACCACTGGATCGTCTCGACCATCCTTCTGATAGTGGCCCTGCTGTTTCTGGTGACCGCAGCGCGGGAGCTGTTCGGCGGTGACGATCCCGATGCGCCACCGTCGAAGTGGATGACGATGTTGACGTCGGCGACACCCACCAAGGCCTTCTTCATCGGTGCCGGCGTCATGGCAGTCTCGGTGAAGGCGTGGGTCTTCACGCTGGCCGCGATCAGCGCGATCGGCGGCGCCGGGTTGGATCACACCACCAACGTCATCACCTACATTTCCTTCGTGGCGCTTGCCTCGAGTGGCAACCTGCTGATCGTCGGCCTCGCGACGCTCGTCCCGGAGCGGTCACGTTCCCTGCTCGACCGGGTCCTGCACTGGCTACAGGAGCACGACCGACCCATCATGATCGTTGTGGGGCTGGTGTTCGGGGTCTGGTTCGGGATCAAAGCCCTGCACGGCTTCGGG
>CAYNLB010000250.1:1740-3441 GCA_964397935.1 uncultured Mycobacterium sp. | reverse complement strand
GCGGTAGTCGAGGTTTCCCGCGCTCACGGCGTCGATCTGGTCACCGGGCAAGGTTTGTCCCGGGCGCTCAAGGATGTCGATGTCGCAATCGACGTGTCCAACCCCATGCCGGACGACAACTGCTCCAACATCACCCAAACCCTGGCCACCGCGGCCCGCAACACCGTGGGTGCGTGCGCCGCACAGGAAGTGCGGCGACTGGTGGTGTCATCGATCGCCGGCATCGAAGACCCGGCGATCGACGGATTTCCCTACTACGAAGCCAAGCGCGCGGCGAAGGACATTCTGCTCGACGGCCCGGTGCCGACCACGATCGTGAAGTCCACGCAGTGGTACGAGTCGGCGACCGCCCCCGCCACGGTGAGCCGTGACGACGACGAGGTGACCGTCCAGGACTGGCTGATCCAGCCCATCGCCGCCGACACCGTCGCCGATGTGCTCGTCGAGGCGGCCCTGGGGCAGACGCACGCACCGCGCACCATCACCGGTCCGCACGCCATTCGGCTACCCGAACTGACGTCGAAACTGCTCGCCCGGCAAGGCGATGGTCGCCGCGTGCGCGCCGTGCAACCCGCGGTTGCGCCGCTGGCCACCGGTGCACTGTTGGCTTCCGATCATGCGGTGGTCATCGGTCCCGACGTCGACACCTGGCTGCGCACGCTGGCGCCGGCCGGAAGAGACGCCCAAGCGCTGGACGGCAGCACGACGGCTACCGCGATGAGCGAGCCGGACCATTCAGGTGTCTGACCCGGAAGCAGGTTTTACCCGAGGTCACGGTTTCGTCACGATCGACGTCACGATTAGTTAAGAACCGGCCAGTTTTTCTGAGAATTGCCGGGCCGATTTTATCGTTCACTCGGCAAACACCTCGTTGTCGCGCCGCACCGGGCGGTCGGCGATTTGCGTTCGTTTTCAGCGAACACACCCCCACCGTTCGCGTCGGCTACTTTGGGTCTCGAGGATCGGGAGCCTCTGTCGAATAATCGATTTCGGACAAGTTTCGAAGGACAACACTGATCATGAAAATCAGCAGTATCGTCGCGCGTCGGCGAGTGGCCGGCATCAGCGCCGGCTGTCTGCTCGGGGGGATGGCCATGGGTATCGTCGGCGCGCCGTCGGCGGCCGCGGCCCCCGATTGCAGTCCGGGCGGTGTGCACGCCACCATTTCCTCCGTGGAAGGCTCGGCGCAGCATTACCTGGCCGCACATCCGGGCGCCAATCAGGTGGTCACGGCCGCCTACGGCCAGCCACGTGGACAGGCCGAGTCAAACCTGCGCAACTATTTCACCGCCCATCCGCAGGAGTACTACGACCTGCGGGGCATCCTGGCACCGATCGGCGACACCGAGCGGCAGTGCAAGGTCACGGCCCTGCCGCCGTTTCTCGAGACGGCCTACCAGGAGTTCATGGCCGGCTGAGCCCTCCCAGAGACGACCCGCCACGGCGCCGTGGCGGGTCGTTTCGCGTTCGGCAGCGGGCAGGTGTGAACGGCGTATCCAGCGGGTAATTGTGCAGTCAGCCACTGGAACTGGAGGGTGATGATGCGGCTGCGTCGTAGCGTACTCGACGAGCCGGGCATCGCCCGCCGGCGGCGGGGCAAGGGCTTCGCCTAATACCGGCCCGATGGCAACCTGCTGTCCGATCCGGAAACCCTGCAACGCATCGAGGAACTGGTCATTCCGCCGGCATGGAAGAAGGTGT
>CAYNLB010000250.1:0-1640 GCA_964397935.1 uncultured Mycobacterium sp. | reverse complement strand
GTTGCCCGCATGGCGGACGGCCATCGCCAAAGATTTGACACGCAGTGGTTTAACCCGTAGGCGGGTGCTGGCCCTGCGCCTGCTCGATCGCGGCTACTTCCGGCCCGGGGCGAGCAGTACGTCGAGGAACACGACTCCTACGGGCTGGCCACACTGTCGTGCGAGCATGTACGAGTTCGGCGCGAGGCGGTCGAATTCGACTTCCCCGCAAAGAGCGGCGTGCGGCGCACCGTGGAAGTCGAGGACCGCGAGGTGGGTGCGCGCCCTGATGCGCCGCCGGCAGCGCGGCGAGCGGTTGCTGGTGTGCCGTAACGCATCCGGATGGGTCGACCTGCACTCCGATGATCTCAACGCGCGATTCAAGGAGTTGGCCGGCAGCGACTACACCGTCAAAGACTTGCGTACCTGGCATGGGACCGTGTTGGCCGCCACGGCATTCGCCGCGGCGGACCCGGCCGTCTCGCGGCGGGTCGCCAAGCGCGTTGAGGCGGCCGTGATGCGAGAGGTCGCCGAGGAACGGGACAATACCCCCGCGGTGGCCTGCGGGTCCTATGTGGATCCACGCGTCGTCACTGGATATAAACGGGGAATGACGATCGCCGCAGCGACGCGTCGCGCCGAACACGCCTGTGAAGCCCACGCGGCCCAGGACATCCTGGACAAGGCGGCCCGCACGCTGATCCGACGAGTAGCCAAGGGCCGCAATGCTTCCGGGTCATCCACGCTGCCCAGGAGCGCCTGAATCGGCAGAGCAAGCGCGGTTGAGGCACGCACGCCCGGCCGGCGGCCACAAAGTCCGAGGAATAACGGCGGCGATTTCGGGTAAACCGCAACGTGTGGGAAGTGCCAAAACCCCCATGCGGGCCAGACCGCGCACGTCGGCATGGTTGGCCGCGGGGAGAACAGACCGACGAGGCCGGGCCGTCGAACTCCCGGGCGGTGGCATGCGGGTCAAAATCTTCGCAAGTCGGTGCGGTGCCGGGTGCCGTACCACAGCAATGCCCGCGGCACCGTGGCCCGGCGGCCGGCGGACCGGCGTAGCGAACTAGCCGACACCGACCCAAGATCACCCGAACCGTCTGCCTAGGAGGAAATCAATGTCCAAACAAGACGTCGCAGACTACCTGCTGGAGCGTTTGCGGGCATGGGACGTTGAACACGTGTTTGCGTTTCCGGGTGATGGGATCAACGGGATCCTCGCCGCACTCGGCCGCGCGGACAACAAGCCCGAGTTCATTCAGTCGCGCCATGAGGAGATGAGCGCTTTCGAAGCGGTGGGCTATGCCAAGTTCACCGGCCGGATCGGAGTGTGCATGGCCACCTCGGGTCCGGGCGCGATCCATCTGCTCAACGGCCTCTACGACGCCAAGCTCGACCACGTCCCGGTGGTGGCGATCGTCGGTCAGACCAACCGCAGCGCCATGGGCGGGTCCTACCAGCAAGAGGTCGACCTGCTGACCTTGTTCAAAGACGTTGCCAGTGATTACGTCCAGATGGTGACCGTTCCCGAGCAATTGCCCAATGTGCTCGATCGCGCCATCCGGGTGGCGATGACCCAGCGCGCCCCGACGGCGCTGATCATTCCCGCCGATGTGCAGGAGCTGGAGTATTCGCCACCCACCCACGAGTTCAAGATGGTG
>CAYNLB010000249.1:0-3461 GCA_964397935.1 uncultured Mycobacterium sp. | reverse complement strand
TGCTCGGCCGCGGCGAGCACGTCTTGCTTGCGGATGCGACCGCCCACCCCGGTTCCGATGACCTCGTTCAGATCGAGGTTGTTCTCCGTGGCCAGTTTGCGCACCAGCGGGGTCACGTACGGCGTGCCCTCGGTCTCCGAGCTCCCCGACGCCGCGGCCGGCTGCGACGCCGCCGGCGGCGCCTTCGGCGCCGGTTCGGGCCTGGGCTCCGGCGCGGGGGCCGGTTTGGCCGCAGGTTGTGGTGCCGGTTTGGCCTCGGCCTCGGGTTGGGGCGCCGGTTCGGGTTTGGGGGCGGGCGGGGGTTCGGGAGCGGACGGGGCGCCGGCGTCGGAGCCGGTCCCGATCCGGGCCAACTCGCCGCCAACCGGCACGGTGGCGTCCTCCTCGGCGGTGATGCTGACCAAGACACCGGCCACCGGCGACGGGATCTCGGTGTCCACCTTGTCGGTGGATACTTCCACCAGGGGTTCGTCGACCTGAACCGAATCGCCGATCTTCTTGAGCCAGCGCGTGACGGTGCCCTCGGCCACCGATTCGCCGAGCTCCGGCATCAATACCGGGGTGGCGGCTCCGCCGCCGGAAGCTCGTGGGGCCGGTGCGGCGGGCTCGGGTTCCGGCTGGGCCGGCGGCGCGGATTGGGGTTCCGGTTGGGGCGGGGGGGTGGACTCGGCCTCGGTTTGCGGTTGGCTTGGCGCCTGAGCAGGCTCCTGGGATCCGTCGCCGGCTCCGCCTTCGGCGGCGTCACCGATGACGGCCAGTTCGCCGCCCACCTCGACGGTGTCGTCCTCCTGGGCGATGATTTTGGTCAGCACACCCGCGGCCGGCGAAGGGATTTCGGTGTCGACCTTGTCGGTGGACACCTCGACGAGCGGTTCGTCGAGTTCGACCGTATCGCCTTCCTGCTTGAGCCAGCGGGTGACTGTCCCCTCGGTGACGCTCTCACCGAGTGCCGGCATCTGGACGGAGAAGGCCATTTCTGTTGACTCCTCGATTGCTCGTGGGCCGGGGTGGGTCGAACATCTCGCTTGGGAACCGAAGTGCAATCCGAAACTATCCTGTCACTGCGCCTTCGTCTGCACGCATCCAGGGCGGAGCCACACGGTTGCCGGGCCGGCCCGAAGACGCTTGCTACGGTGTGGCCACTGCAGTCGGAGCGGGAGGTCGGATGCCGCCATCACAACAGGTACCCCAGCATTTCGTCGACAGCGCGGACGGCGTGCGCATCGCGGTCTACGAAGAGGGCAATCCCGAGGGCCCGCCCGTCGTGCTGGTGCATGGCTTTCCCGACTCGCACGTGATGTGGGACGGCGTCGTTCCACAGCTGGCCGATCGGTTCCGCATCCTCCGCTACGACAATCGCGGTGTCGGCATGTCGTCGGTGCCCAAGCCGGTATCGGCATACACCATGGACCGGTTCGCCGACGACTTCGCCGCGGTGACCAGCGAGCTGAGCCCCGGCCGGCCCGTCCATGTGCTGGCCCACGACTGGGGCTCGGTGGGTGTGTGGCACTACCTCAAGCGCCCCGGTGCCAGTGACCGCGTCGCCACCTTCACCTCGGTGTCCGGCCCGAGTCAGGACCAACTGGTCGATTACATCTTCAGCGGTCTTCGGCAGCCCTGGCGCCCGCGTACCTTTGCCCGGGCAATCAGCCAGGCGTTGCGGCTGACCTACATGATGTTCTTCTCGATACCGGTGCTCGCGCCGCTGTTCCTCCGGCTGACGCTGTCGATCCCGGCGCTTCGGCGCAACGCGGTCGACAACATCCCGGCTGACCGGATCCATCACTCGGCCAACCTGGCACGGGATGCAGCGCGTTCGGTGAAAACATATCCCGCCAACTACTTTCGCTCGTTCTCCCGCAACGGGGAGGACATCCGCGTCGTCGACGTGCCGGTGCAGCTGATCGTCAACACACGAGACAAGTACGTGCGACCCTACGGATACGACCACACCGCGCGCTGGGTGCCGCGACTGTGGCGGCGCGACATCAAAGCCGGTCACTTCTCGCCGATGTCACACCCGCAGGTGATGGCCGCCGCGGTGCACGACTTCGCCGACCTGGCCGAAGGGAAACCGGCGAGCCGCGCACTCTTGCGCGCGCAGGTTGGGCGTCCCCGCGGGTCGTTCGGCGACACCCTGGTGTCGGTCACCGGTGCCGGCAGTGGAATCGGCCGGGAGACTGCGTTGGCCTTTGCGCGAGAGGGTGCAGAGCTGGTCATCAGCGACATCGACGAAGCGGCCGTCAAGGACACGGCGGCGGAGATCGCCGCACGTGGTGGGGTCGCACATGCCTATGTGCTCGATGTGTCCGACGCCCACGCGGTGGAAGCGTTTGCCGAGCGGGTCGGCACCGAGCACGGCCTGCCCGACATCGTCGTCAACAATGCGGGCATCGGGCAGGCAGGCGGATTCCTGGACACCCCCGCCGAGCAGTTCGACCGCGTGATCGATGTCAACCTCGGCGGTGTGGTGAACGGCTGTCGGTCGTTCGGGCGTCGATTGGTGGAGCGCGGCACCGGCGGGCACATCGTCAACGTGTCCTCGATGGCCGCCTACGCCCCGCTGCAGTCGCTCAACGCCTACTGCACGTCCAAGGCGGCGACTTACATGTTCTCTGATTGTCTGCGCGCCGAACTCGACGCCGCCGGGATCGGGCTGACCACGATCTGCCCCGGCGTCATCAACACGAACATCATCAAAGCCACCCGCTTCGACGCGCCCGCGGGAAAGCAATCCGAGCAGGTCGACGGGCGGCGGGGACAGCTGGGCAAAATGTTCGCGCTGCGGCATTACGGCCCCGACAAGGTCGCCAACGCGATCTTGTCGTCAATCAAGAAGAACAAGCCGATTCGCCCGGTCGCACCGGAAGCCTATGCCCTGTACGGCATTTCCCGCGTGGCGCCGCCGGCGCTGCGCAATGCTGCACGGATGAGGGTGATCTGACCGGCGATCAGGTGCCTGACTGCGCCGCCCCTGCACGGGCCGTCAGCAATGTCCCGGCGACCGCGATGAGCCCGAGCACTGCCAGCGGGATCGACCATGCGCGCCGGCTGCCCACGGCTGACTGGCATTTCGCCACGTAGTCGGTGTGGGGAACGACTTCGTTGAGGATCGGAATGTTGGCCACGCTGTTGTTGTTCGCGCTCCTGGCCGCGGAAAGATCTGTTGCGACGGCGTTCCCGCACCCAATGGAGCCTTCAGAGCCCGTGCGGCCGTCCGATATCGACACCGGCACCAACAGCCCGATCACACCGGCTACCAAGAGTGCGGCACCTACTCCGATGATCAACCGTCGCATCGTCATGATGTCGCCTTTCGTCGTCAGGAGTCTGGGCCGGTAGCAGGTTAGCCGGTGTGCGCGGCCGGTAAACCCGGAGCTGACCGGGCACAGGCCCCGGTTCCCGTCGGCCAAATATTCGTTGCCCGGCCGTCGGCGCCACGCTGGCGTGACGCTCGGCCG
>CAYNLB010000248.1:0-3466 GCA_964397935.1 uncultured Mycobacterium sp. | reverse complement strand
GCCGACGACGTGAACGCGTTCCTGGCCACGCACGGGCTGACCAAGGACGACATCGGCGCGTGGGTGGGCCATCCCGGTGGCCCGAAAGTCATCAACTCGATCGGCAAGACCCTCGAGCTGCCGCCGGAGGCGCTGGAGCTGACCTGGCGCTCGCTGGGCGAGATCGCGAACCTCTCGTCGGCCTCGGTGCTGCACATCTTGCGTGACACAATCGCCAAACCGCCGCCCAGCACAAGCCCCGGGTTGATGCTCGCGATAGGGCCCGGGTTCAGTTCCGAACTGGTGTTACTGCGCTGGCACTGAGCCGGTGACCTCAACGGTCAGTCCGGGCTTGGGGCGCAGCGCGGCGACATTGCCGGCGCGGATCCGCTGCGCGGGCAACCGCAGCGTTACTCTGGCGACCAGCCGGGCCAGCATCACGGTGATCTCGGTGGTGGCCATGGCCGCTCCGATGCACCGGTGCAGGCCCCCACTGAACGGAATGAACTCATGGGGTGCGGCCTTCCGGTAATCCGGAGAGCCGGGGTCCCAGCGCAGCGGCCGGAACTCCGTGGGTTCCGGCCACAGCTCGGGGAGCCGGTGGGTGACGTACGGGCTGAATATCAGCAGCCGCCCCGCCCGGATGCGGTGCCCATCGAAGCGTAGGTCACGCATCACCCGGCGGGCAGAGATGACGCCGGGTGGGTAGAGGCGCAGCGTCTCGTGGACGACGCCGTTGAGGTAGGTCAGCCCGTCCAGGTCCCCCGCGCCTGGCGGCCTTCCGCCGAGCACGCGATCGACTTCCTCGGCGGCCAGATCCCAGGCGCCGGGACGGGATAGCAGCGTGTGAATCGCCCAGGCCATCGCGCCGCTGGTGGTCTCATACCCGGCGGTGATCAGCGAAACGATCTCGTCCCGAATTTCGTTGTCGCTCAACGCATAGCCTTCTTCGCCGCGGCCGTTGATCAACATGGTCAGCATGCGGTCATCGGGTCTGGCCGCGGTGCGCGCGTCGGTGATCTGGGCGTCGACGAGGTCGTTGATGCGTTGCCGGGCGGCCATCGCCCGCCGCCACCCCGGCGAGTTGATCCGGCGCTGCACCTGTAGCACCTGTGGCAATCGGTGGGTCAGGTCGAGCAAAGGCTGGAGTTGTTCCCCGAGAAAGTCGGAGTGGGCGGCCATGCGCCCGCCGAACAGGCTTTCGGCGGTGCTGCGGCGCACCGCGCGGCGGCACTGCTGGTAGATGTCCAGCTGCTGTCCGGACCGCCAGCCGTCGATCACGGCATCGATGTTGGACACCATGGTGTGCACGTAGTCCCGGATTTGCCGGTGACGCAGCCCGGGCGCGACGACGCTGCGTCGGCGCCGGTGGTCGTCCCCGTCGCTGACGATCAGCGCGGTGGGCCCGTCGACGAGGGCCAGGTTCTGGAACGTCAAGCGCCAACTGAACGCGTCGGCATTGGCGAACACGAACTTGTTCGCCGCGGGCCCAAGCAGGTAGGTATAGCCGTACCGGCCGAGCCCGGTGTTGATGACCGGACCTCGTCGCCGATACAACGCCAGTAACACCTCACCGGGCGGGTAAGTCACCGGCTCGAAACTGCCGCGCCGCACGGTCCTATTATTCGAGCGTCTCCGACAGCTCCAGCCAGCGGCTCTCCGTCCCGGCAACCTGATCTTCCAGCTGGCGCAACTCCTGGGTCAGCCGGGTGATGCCGACGTGGTCGGACTGATCGTGTTCGGCCAGCTCCTTGTGTTTGTCGCCGATCCGGTCGGCCAGGCGCGCGAGCTGACGGTCGATGCCGGCCAGCTCTTTTTCGGCGGCACGGCGCTGCGCACCGGAGATTGCTTGCGGCTCGACGGGCGCCGGCGCCGACGGCTCGGCGGTCGTCGTGGTCGTCCGGTGGGCGGCCAGCCGCAGATATTCGTCGATGCCGCCGGGCAGATGCCGCAATCGGCCATCAAGAATCGCGTACTGCTGATCGGTGACCCGCTCGAGCAGGTAACGGTCGTGGGAGACCACGATCAAGGTGCCCGGCCAGGAGTCGAGCAGATCCTCCATCGCGGTCAGCATGTCGGTGTCGACGTCGTTGGTGGGCTCGTCCAGGAGCAATACGTTGGGTTCGGACAACAACGTGAGCATCAGCTGCAGCCGCCGGCGCTGGCCGCCGGAGAGCTCACCGACGCGCGCGGACAGCTGGCCTTGAGACATGCGCCTGCCGAACCCGAGGCGCTCCAACAGCTGGGTCGGGGTGACCTCACGGCCCTCGACCTGATAACCGCCGCGCAGGTTACCCAGCACATCGGCGATCCGGTCACCGGCGAGTGCGGCCATTGCCGCACCCTGCTGGTCGAGCACCGCCAGTTGAACCGTCTTGCCCCGTTTGACGCGCCCCGAGTCCGGCGCGATGGTGCCGGCGATCAATCCGAGCAGGGTCGACTTTCCGGCGCCGTTGGCTCCGACGATGCCGGTGCGTTCGCCCGGGGCGATCCGCCATTCGATGTCGCACAGCACCGGGCGGCCCTCGAACGAGACCGACACGTCGAGCAGATCGATGACGTCCTTCCCGAGCCGCGCGGTCGCCAATTTGGCCAGCTCGACGGTGTTGCGCAGCGGCGGCACGTCGGCGATCAGCTGGTTGGCGGCCTCGATCCGGAACTTGGGCTTGGAGGTTCGCGCCGGTGGGCCGCGCCGGAGCCAGGCCAGCTCTTTGCGCATCAGGTTCTGCCGCTTGGCCTCGGCGGCGGCAGCCAGCCGGTCGCGTTCGACGCGCTGCAGCACGTACGCCGCGTACCCGCCTTCGAACGGCTCGACGATCCCGTCGTGCACCTCCCACGTGGTGGTGGCGATTTCGTCGAGAAACCAGCGGTCGTGTGTCACCAGCAAGAGCCCGCCGGTGTTTTTTGCCCAGCGTTGTTGCAGATGGCCGGCCAGCCAGGTGATGCCTTCGATGTCGAGATGGTTGGTGGGTTCGTCGAGTGCGATGACGTCCCAGTCGCCGGTCAGCAACCTGGCCAGCTGGACCCGTCGCCGCTGGCCTCCGCTGAGCGTGGCAACCGTTGCCTCCCAATCGATGTCGGACACCAGCCCGCCGACCACGTCGCGAACTCGGGCGTCACCGGCCCACTGGTGTTCGGCTTGGTTGCCGACGAGCGTCCAGCCCACGGTGTGGTCGGAATCGAGGGTGTCCGCCTGGCTCAGGGCGCCGACCCGCAACCCGCCGCGCCGGGTGACCCGGCCCGAGTCGGGTTGCAGTTCACCGGTCAGCAGGCGCAGCAGGCTGGACTTGCCATCCCCGTTTCGCCCGACAATGCCGATGCGCGCGCCGTCGTTGACGCCGAGCGTGACCGACTCGAAGACCACCTGAGTCGGATATTCCAGGTGTACGGCCTCGGCCCCCAGTAGATGCGCCACCGGCCCGACCCTATCGTGAGCCGGTCAGGCCACCCGGTACTGCTCGGCGTCCCCATATTTGAAGTCGAGCCC
>CAYNLB010000247.1:0-3507 GCA_964397935.1 uncultured Mycobacterium sp. | reverse complement strand
ACCAGCAGCGCCTTCTGGGCGTGCAGCCGGTTCTCGGCCTCATCCCAGACCGCGCTGGCCGGTCCATCCATCACCTCGTCGGTGATCTCGTCCCCGCGATGCGCCGGGAGGCAATGCAGCACGATCGCGTCCCGGTCCGCCAACCCCAGCAGCTGCGCATTGACCTGGAACGGCCGAAACGGCCCAACCCGGTCCAGCCCGTCGGCCTCCTGTCCCATCGACGTCCAGGTGTCGGTGACCAGCACGTCGGCGCCCCCAGCGGCCGCTTCGGCATCGGTGGTGACCGAAACCGAGGCGCCGGTGTCCTCGGCGCGCCGCGCGGCCGCGGCGAGGACAGCCGGGTCGGGCGTGAAACCGTCGGGAGCGGCGACGGTGACGTGCATGCCGGCGGTGACGCCGCCGAGCAGCAGCGAGTGGGCCATGTTGTTGGCGCCATCGCCGAAGTAGGACAGCTTCAAACCGCGCAGTGACCCCTTGCGTTCGGCGATGGTTTGCAGATCGGCCAGGACCTGGCAGGGATGGAACTCGTCGGAGAGCGCATTGACCACCGGCACCGTCGCGGTCGAGGCCATGGCTTCCAGCCGGTCTTGCCCGAACGTGCGCCAGACGATCGCTTCGACGTAGCGGGACAGCACTTGTGCGGTGTCTTGCAGGGTCTCGTCGCGGCCCAGCTGGGTGGCGTGGCTGTCGACGACGACGGCATGCCCGCCGAGCTGGGCGACGCCGAGCTCGAACGAGAACCGGGTACGGGTGGAGTTCTTGTCGAAGATGACGGCGACGCCGCGCGGGCCCTCCAGCGGGCGACAGCTGTACGGGTCCTTCTTCAGTTCGGTGGCCAGCTGCAGGATCTCGGCCTGGTCCTGTGGCGACAGGTCGTCGTCGCGCAGGAAGTGTCTAGTCACTTGCTCCCCCAACGGTGTCGAGGATTGCCGGCAGGGCGGCGATGAAGCCGTCGAGCTGGGCTTCGGTGATGATCAGCGGCGGCGCCAACCGGATGACATCGGGTGCGGCGGCATTGATCAGGAATCCGGCGTCGCGGGCGGCCGTTTCGGCGTCCTTGGCCCGGGGCTCGGTCAGCACGATGCCCCAGAGCAATCCACGGCCGCGAATGTGGTCGATCATTGGGTGGCCGAGCGTCTCGATGCCGTGGCGCACCGACTTGCCCAATACCTCGGCACGGCGGACCAGGTCGTCGGCCGCCAGCACGCGCAACACCGCGAGCGCCGCGGCCGTGCAGATCGGGTTGCCGCCGAAGGTGCTGCCGTGCAGACCGGGGGTCAGCAGTTCGGCGGCCCATCCGACGGCCAGACACGCCCCGATGGGCAGTCCACCACCGAGCCCCTTGGCCATCGTCACGACGTCGGGGGTGATGGCGTCGTGCTGGTGGGCGAAGAAGGCGCCGGTGCGACCCATTCCGGTCTGCACCTCGTCGAGCACCAGCAGAGCGCCGTGTCGCGCGGTGATGTCGCGCGCGGCGGCCAGATAGCCTTCGGGCGGAACGACCACACCGCTCTCCCCCATGATCGGTTCGAGAAACACCGCGGCGGTGCCGTCGTCGACCGCGGCGGCCAGCGCGTCGGCGTCCCCGTAGGGCACGTGGGTGACATAGCCCGGGAGCGGGGCGAACGGCGCCTGCTTGCTCGGCTGACCGGTCAGCGCCAGCGATCCCATCGTGCGGCCATGAAAACCGCCCTGTGCGGCAACGAGTTTGATGCGACCGGTCAGCCGGGACAGCTTGAATGCCAGCTCGTTGGCCTCGGTGCCGGAGTTGCAGAAGAACACTCGGGCCGGTGCGCCGTTTTTGCCCGAGCCCAGCAAGGCGACCAGTTCTTCGGCCAACGCGATGCCGGGCTCGGTGGCGTACAGGTTGGACGTGTGCCCCAGCGTCGCCATCTGGTGTGTGACGGCCTCGATGATCGCGGGGTGGCGATGGCCGAGGACGTTGACCGCAATGCCACCGAGCAGGTCCAGGTAGGTCTTGCCGTCCACGTCGGTGACCACGGCGCCGTCACCGCTGGCCAGCGCGACGGGCGGGGTGCCGTAGTTGTGCATCATCACGGCGTCCCACCGTTGGCGCAGCCCAGTCGTGCGCGTCATGCGCTCACCACCTTGGTGCCGGTACCCGCGTCGGTGAAAAGCTCCACCAACACACAATGGTCGACCCGCCCGTCGATGATGTGCGCGCTGGGCACGCCGCCGGTGACGGCCTTGAGGCAGGCCTCGACCTTGGGGATCATGCCCTCCGCCAGCGTGGGTAGCAGTTGTGCCAGCGTGGCGGTGTCGATTTCGCTGACCAACGATTCCCGGTCCGGCCACCGCGTGTAGAGGCCCTCGACGTCGGTGAGCATCAACAGTTTTTCGGCTCCCAGGGCCTCGGCCAGCGCCGCCGCGGCGGTGTCGGAGTTGATGTTGTGCACCACGCCGTCCTCGTCGGGCGCCAGCGTCGACACCACCGGAATGCGATGCGCCGCAATCAGATCCAGCAGCGCCGCGGCGTTGACTCGGGCAACGTCCCCGACCAGGCCGATGTCGGTGGCCACGCCGTCGACGTTGACGCTGCGGCGGATGGCGGTGAAAAGCTGAGCGTCCTCGCCGGTGACGCCGACGGCGTAGGGCCCGTGCACGTTGATGAGGTTGACCAGTTCCCGGCCGACCTGTCCGAACAACACCATTCGCGCTATGTCGAGCACTTCCGGTGTGGTGACGCGGAAGCCGCCCTTGAAGTCGCCTTCGATGCCGAGGCGGCGCAGCATGGCGGTGATCTGTGGCCCACCGCCGTGGACCACGACCGGATGGACGCCGCAGTTGCGCAGAAACGCCATGTCGGCGGCGAAGGCACGCTTCAGCGTGTCGTCGGTCATGGCGTTGCCGCCGTACTTGACCACGACGATCTTGCCGTGCAACTGCTTGAGCCAGGGCAGGGCTTCGGCAAGCACCTGGGCTTTGACTCCGGTCGGCAGTGCGTCGACGTTGACGGTCATGAGCTGTAGGCCGAGTTCTCTTCGACGTAGCCGTACGACAGGTCGGTGGTCCGGACGGCGGCAGACGCGTCGCCGACGCGGAGGTCGACGGTGATGTCGATGTCGGCCGCCGAAAGGTCCACCTCGCGTGCGCCGGGTGCGCCGACACCGTCGACGCACACCGCGGAGCCGTTGAACGACACCATGATTCGATCCGGATCGAGGGTGACCGGGGCCATGCCCGCGGCCGCGACCACCCGCCCCCAATTGGGATCCGAGCCGAATAGCGCAGTCTTGACCAGGCTGTCGCGGGCGATGATCCGAGCGGCGGTCAGTGCGTCGTCGTCGGAGGCGGCTCCGGTCACCGTCACGGTGACGCGTTTGGTGACGCCCTCGGCGTCGGCTTGCAGCTGAGCGCACAGGTCGTCGCAGACCCGCAGCACGGCGTCGTCGAGATCGGCCTGCGACGGGGCGATTTCACTGGCTCCCGACGCCAGCAGCAGCACGGTGTCGTTGGTGGAGCAGCTGCCGTCGATGTCGAGCCGGT
>CAYNLB010000246.1:0-3537 GCA_964397935.1 uncultured Mycobacterium sp. | reverse complement strand
TGATGATGGAGTCGGAGTTCCCCTCCGAGCTGTCCACGCTGTTCAAGAACCTGGAAACCAAGGGCAACCCTTGGGGCCAGAACGCCTCGGACCGGACCAACTGGATCGACGAGGTGGACTTCGACGTCCCTGTCTACGGCGAAGACGTCGACAGTTTCGACGGCTACGAGTACCTGTTCTGGGTGGGCTGCGCCGGCGCCTACGACGACAAGGCCAAGAAAACCACCAAGGCCGTTGCCGAGCTGCTCGCCATCGCCGGCGTGAAGTACATGGTGCTGGGTACCGGCGAAAGCTGCAACGGCGACTCCGCGCGCCGTTCCGGCAACGAGTTCCTGTTCCAGCAGCTGGCGCAGCAGGCCGTCGAAACCCTGGACGGGGTCTTCCAAGGTGTGGAGAGCGTCGACCGCAAGATCGTCGTCACCTGCCCGCACTGCTTCAACACCCTGGGCCGGGAATACCGGCAGCTGGGCTCGAACTACACGGTGTTGCACCACACCCAGCTGCTCAACCGGCTCATCCGCGACAACAAGCTGGTGCCGGTGACCCCCGTCTCGCAGGACATCACCTATCACGACCCCTGCTACCTGGGCCGGCACAACAAGGTCTACGAGGCGCCGCGCGAGTTGATCGGGGCCGCGGGAGCCAACCTCACCGAGATGCCGCGCCACGCCGACCGCAGCTTCTGCTGTGGTGCGGGCGGTGCGCGCATGTGGATGGAAGAGCACATCGGCAAGCGGATCAACCACGAACGCGTCGACGAGGCGCTGGCCACCGGGGCCGCCACCGTCGCCACCGCGTGCCCCTTCTGCCGGGTGATGGTCACCGACGGTGTCAACGACCGAGGCGAAGAGGCCGGCCGCACCGATGTCGAGGTGCTCGATGTCGCCCAGGTGCTGCTCGGGTCCCTCGACCGCGACAAGGTGAAGCTGCCGGAGAAGGGCACGGCCGCGAAAGAGGCGGCCAAGGCTGTGCCCAAAGTCGAGCCCAAAGTCGAGCCAAAGGCCACCGCTGCCGCTCCAAGCGCACCCGCAGAGGCGCCCGCCGAGGCCGAGGAAGCGCCGGCGAAGGCCGACAAGCCCGCTGCTGCCGCGCCCGTCAAGGGTCTGGGTATCGCCGGCGGAGCCAAGAAACCGGGAGCCAAGAAGGCCCCGCCCGCCGCGGCAGAGGCACCCGCCGAGGCGGTCAAGACACCCGCCGCACCTGCCAAGGGGCTGGGTATCGCGGCCGGCGCCAAGCGGCCCGGGGCCAAGAAAGCGCCGGCCGAGGCCGCTCCAGAAGCCGGGACCGCTCCAGAAACCGAGACCGCTCCAAAAGCCGAGGTCGCCGAGGAATCCACGCCCGAGGCCAAGGCCCCGGCGGCGCCGGTCAAGGGCCTGGGTATCGCGGCGGGCGCCAAGCGACCCGGGGCCAAGAAAGCGGCGCCGAAGGCGCAGGCGAGCGAGCCCCGGCCTGTCGGGCAGGAACCGGAACCGAAGCCGGAAGCCGAGCCGGCCGAGCAAACCGACGCCGAGCAGACACCGCCGGCGCCGCCCGTGAAAGGGCTGGGCATAGCCCGCGGCGCCCGTCCACCCGGTAAACGCTGAGCTGAGGATTTGCCGCCTGACAGCAAATTTCGGTGGACAGTAGTGGCACCATTAGTGGCGTGACCACGCACCAGTTGCCCTTGCACCACCCCGCTCATCACCGGCAGCGCACCTTCGCGCAGTCGTCCAAGCTGCAGGGGGTCCTGTACGAAATCCGCGGCCCGGTGCATCAGCATGCCGCGCGGCTGGAGGCCGAAGGGCACCGCATCCTCAAGCTGAACATCGGCAACCCGGCGCCGTTCGGCTTCGAGGCGCCCGACGTGATCATGCGCGACATGATCCAGGCGCTGCCGTACGCCCAGGGGTACTCCGACTCGCAGGGCATCCTGCCCGCCCGGCGGGCGGTGGTCACCCGATACGAGTTGGTAGACGGCTTCCCCCGATTCGACGTCGACGACGTCTACCTGGGCAACGGGGCGTCCGAGCTGATCACGATGACGTTGCAGGCCCTGCTCGACAACGGCGACCAGGTGTTGATCCCGTCGCCGGACTACCCGCTGTGGACGGCGTCGACCTCCCTGGCGGGCGGCACACCGGTGCACTACCTGTGCGACGAGACGCAGGGCTGGCAGCCCGACATCGCCGACCTGGAGTCGAAAATCACCGAACGCACCAAGGCACTGGTCGTGATCAACCCCAACAACCCGACCGGGGCGGTCTACAGCCGCGAGGTGCTCACCCAGATGGTCGATCTGGCGCGCAAGCACCAGCTGCTGCTACTCGCCGACGAGATCTACGACAAGATCCTCTACGACGACGCCAAGCACATCAGCGTGGCCGCGCTGGCGCCCGACATGTTGTGCCTGACCTTCAACGGCCTGTCGAAGGCCTACCGGGTCGCCGGCTACCGGGCCGGCTGGCTGGCGATCACCGGACCCAAGGACCACGCCGGCAGCTTCATCGAGGGGATCAGCCTGCTGGCGAATATGCGCCTGTGTCCTAATGTCCCCGCGCAGCATGCGATCCAGGTGGCCCTGGGCGGCCACCAGAGCATCGACGACTTGGTACTTCCCGGCGGCCGGTTGCTCGAGCAGCGCGACGTTGCCTGGGAGAAACTCAACGAGATCCCGGGGGTGTCCTGCACCAAACCGCAGGGTGCGCTGTATGCGTTTCCCCGGTTGGACCCCGAGGTCTACGACATCGCCGACGACGAGCAACTGGTCCTCGACCTGCTGCTGCAGGAAAAAATCCTGGTCACCCAGGGCACCGGCTTCAATTGGCCGGCACCGGATCACCTGCGCATCGTGACGCTGCCGTGGGCCCGCGACCTGGCGGCCGCCATCGACCGACTGGGCAACTTCCTGGTCAGCTATCGACAGTAGGCTCGGTCGCGACCGGCCGAATCAACGCCGCTGTTCCAACAGCTCCTGCAGGTAGCGGCCATACCCGGACTTGAGCAGTGCATCCCCGCACTCGGCCAGCTGCGTATCGTCTATCCAGCCCTGCCGCCAGGCGACTTCCTCGGGAACACCGATCTTCAGGCCCTGCCGTCGTTCCAGCGTGCGGACGTAGTCGCTGGCGTCCAGCAGCGAGTCGAAAGTCCCCGTGTCGAGCCAGGCCGTGCCGCGGGCCAGCACCTCGACGGCCAGCCGACCGCGGTTGAGATAGATCTGGTTGACCTCGGTGATCTCGTATTCGCCGCGCGCCGATTTCTTCAGCCCCTTGGCTATCTCGATCACGTCGTTGTCATAGAAATACAGTCCCGGCACCGCATACTGAGACTTGGGCGTGGCGGGCTTCTCCTCCAGGGAGAGCGCGATGCCGTCGGCGCTGAATTCAACGACACCGTAGGCAGACGGGTTGGCCACCCAATAGGCGAAAATGGCTCCACCGCTGATGGATTGAAAGCGGCTGAGACTGGTGCCGAGTCCCGGGCCATAGAAGATGTTGTCGCCCAAGACCAAAGCCACCGAATCATTGCCGACGTGGTTGGCCCCGAGGACGAAAGCTTGGG
>CAYNLB010000245.1:0-3551 GCA_964397935.1 uncultured Mycobacterium sp. | reverse complement strand
CTGCACCGCCGCCATACCCACCCCACCGGTACCGGCGTGAATCAGCACCCGCTGAGCCCGCTTGACGCCGGCCAAGTCGACCAGCGCGTAGAAGGCGGTGGCGAAAACCACCGATGTGGTGGCCGCGGCGGTGTGCGACCATCCCGCCGGCATCTTGACGAGCAGCCGCTGATCGGTGGTGGCGATGGTTCCGGTGCCGTCGGGGAACAACCCCATCACGCGATCGCCGACCGCGAAACGACCATTCGCCGAGGCGGTCTCGACAACGACGCCGGACGCCTCGACGCCCATCATCGCGGCCGGGTCGGGATACAAACCCAGCGCGATCATGACGTCGCGGAAGTTGGCGGCGATGGCGAGCAACGCGACGCGAACCTGGCCGGGCTCCAACGGTGCACCGGCGTCGGGAACGGGCTCGAGCTGCAGGTTCTCGAAGGTGCCCGCGCTGCTGATCCCGAGCCGCCACGGCCCACCATCCGGTGGCGTCAAGATTCCGCTCAGCGCCCGGCTGCCGTGCACCCGCGGCGTGTGAACCGTCCCGCCACGCAGCACCACCTGCGGCTCACCCACCCCCAGGACCGCCGCGACCGCCGCATCATCAAGCCGAACATCACAATCAACCAGAACAATCCGGCCCGGATGCTCCGTCTGGGCCGACCGCACCAGCCCCCACACCGCCGCACCCGCCAAATCGGTGACGTCCTCCCCCGCCAACGCCACCGCACCACGAGTGCCCACCACCAACACACCCGAATCGTGCTCCATCAGCCACGACTGCACCGCCGTCAGCACCGCACGGGTAGCCGCGTACACCTCCGCGACGACGTCGTCGGCAGCCGGCGCCGATTCGTAGACGTATGCCGTGGGCTCCGCTTCGGTCGTGTCGGACGCCGCTGTCGCCCAAGCGCGGGCCGTGACCGGATTTACCGTTGCCGGCGGTTGCGCCGACCAGACCACCTCAAAGAGGCGGTCCGGGCCCGAATTCGAAACCGCCGCCAGCAACTGCCGATCGCTCACCGGCCGCGCCACCATCGAGGACACCGACAGCACCGGCAGCCCCAAGCCGTCGGCCAGTTCAACCGAAACCGAGGATGGCCCCGTCGGCGTTATCCGCGCGCGTACGGCCGTCGCACCCGCGGCGTGCAATGAGACGTGCTGCCAGGAGAACGGCACCAGCACCGAACCCGAGGCGATTTCGCCGCTGTCGGAGGACAGAATCACCGCGTGCAGGGCAGCGTCCAGCATCACCGGGTGCACCCCGAAGCCGACCGCGGACACGCCGGCGTCCACGGGCATTGTCACTTCGGCGAACACTTCGTCGCCGCGCCGCCACATCGAGGTCAGGCCCTGGAAAGCGGGCCCATATCCGTAGCCGCGTTCCGCCAACCGCGCGTAGCCGTCGCCGACGTCCACCGCGACCGCACCCACCGGCGGCCACACCGACAGGTCCGCGCCCGGCTGCACCGACCCCGCGCGCAGCGTGCCCTCGGCGTGTAACAACCAGTCCGATCCCGTGTCGCCGCGCGAAAACACCGATACCGAACGGGAACCGGATTCGCTTGGGCCACTGACGACTACGTGCACTGCGACCGATCCGGAGGGAGGCAAGACCAGCGGCGTAGCCAAGTTCAACTCGTCGACAACCCCGCAGCCCACCTCGTCGCCGGCACGAATCACCAGTTCGACGAAACCCGCACCGGGGAAAAGGACCACGCCGCCGACGGCGTGATCGGCCAGCCAGCCCTGCGTGCTGGGCGACAACCGACCCGTCAACACCACCCCGCCCGAGTCCGGCAGTTCCACCACCGCCCCCAGCAGCGCGTGCTCGCTGGCCCCCAGGCCCACTCCGACGACGTCTGTCGCCGCGCCTTCACTGGAGAGCCAGAATCGCCGTCGCTCAAAGGCATACGTGGGCAATTCAACGAGGTTGGCCGCGCCGATTGCCGCGCGCCAATCCACGTCCATGCCGGTGACGAACCCCTGCGCAACCGCGTTGATCAGGGTTGCCGGCTCGGGGCGGTCCTTGCGTAACGCGGACATCGTGATCACGGCAGCGTCGGGCAGCGATTCTTCGATGGAGGCCGTCAGGCCGCCGCCGGGCCCGACCTCCAGAAACCGGGTTGCGCCCGCTGAGTGCGCGAATCGGACGCTGTCGGCGAATCGCACCGCGTTACGGATGTGCCGCTTCCAATACGCCGCCGAGGCGAAGTCTTCTGCCGCCAGTTGCCCCGTCAGATTCGACACGATCGGGATAGTGGCCTGCCCAAGCGGAAGACCGGTAGCGACCGCACCGAATTCGTCGATCATCGGATCCATCAGCGGGGAATGGAAGGCGTGGGAGACCGCCAGTTGGTGCACCCGGCGGCCGTCTTGCCGGAGCTGGTCGGCGATGGCGAGCACCGCGTCCTCGGCACCCGAAATCACCACGGAAGCGGGCCCATTGACCGCCGCGATTCCGATCTGGTCGCCCAGCAAGGGCCGCACCTCGTCTTCGGTGGCCTGCACGGCCACCATCGCCCCACCCTTTGGTAGAGCCTGCATGAAACGGCCACGAGCGGCCACCAAAACTGCCGCGTTCTCCACGGATAGAACGCCGGCGACGTGTGCCGCCGACAACTCGCCGACCGAATGCCCCATGACGAAGTCGGGCCGCACACCCCAGGATTCGAGCAACCGGAACAACGCGACTTCCACCGCGAACAGCGCTGGCTGTGCGAATTCGGTTGAATTAAGCAAGTTTTCGTTGCGACCCCACATCACGTCGCCCAGCGGACGCAACAGGTGGCGGTCCAATTCTGCCACGACGGTGTCGAATGCCTCGGCGAAGACCGGATATCCGGCGTGCAACTCCATTCCCATGCCGAGCGTTTGGGAACCCTGGCCGGGGAAGACGAAGACGGTTTTGCCCACGGGAGTGGCGGTACCCCGAATGACCGAACCGAGCTCATCGGCGGCCAGTTCGTCCAGCCCGGCCAGCAAACGCTCCCGATCACCACCGACAACGACCGCCCGATGCTTGAAGACCGAGCGGCCCGCCAACGACCATCCGACGTCGGCAGGGTCAAGATCGCCATGGGCACGCACATGAGCGGCCAACCGCGCCGCCTGAGCCCTCAGCGCCGTCGCCGACTTCGCCGACACCACCCACGGCACCACCGGCCGCGCCGATCCCGCCGCACGCACCGGCACCTCCGGGGCCGCCTCCACGATCACATGCGCATTGGTGCCGCTGATCCCGAACGACGACACCCCCGCCCTTCTCACCCGACCCTCGGCAGGCCAGGGCCGCGCCTCGGTCAACAACTCAACCGAGCCCGCCGACCAATCCACATGCGGGCTGGGCTCATCGACATGCAACGTCGCCGGCAACACCTCGTGGCGCATCGCCTGCACCATCTTGATCACACCCGCGACCCCCGCAGCGGCCTGCGTGTGGCCCATATTCGACTTGATCGACCCCAACCACAGCGGCTCTGAACGGTTTTGACCGTAGGTGGCCAGCAACGCCTGCGCCTCGATCGGATCGCCCAGCGTCGTCCCGGTGCCATGAC
>CAYNLB010000244.1:0-3684 GCA_964397935.1 uncultured Mycobacterium sp. | reverse complement strand
TCGGCCAGGGTGGTGATCGTCAGCTGAACCAGATATCGCTGGTTGGCGGGCGGCGGGCCGGTGGGGACGACGATCCGGTTCCAGCTGTGCAGCCGCGTGCCGTCGAGGTCGTAGCTGCCCTGGATCATCGACGAGGGAAAGCCGTTGAAATCTGCGGTCGAGGCGTCCAGTTGCTTGAAGTTCTCGAAGAGTTGGGCATCGTCATTGCCGTGCTTGATGACCTGAGCCGGATCGAAGTCGCCGGTCAGCTTGAACACCACGAGCCTTGCCGTCGGGTACTTGCCGTCCTTGGAGATCATCACTGTCTCCGGGGTGATTTTGGGATTGCTATTCCGCGACCAGCCCGGTGGGGTTGGTATCGACACCGTCAGATCGGTGAGAGCGTCGGGCGCAACTTGTTTCCCGGCCACCCCGATGCCTTCCAGATACTGCGATAGGGGGACGGGCTTCTCGGTCGTGGTCGTGGTGCTGTTGGTAGCCGAACTTGTCGTCCAGATCGACTGGTAGTCGGGCGTTTTCGGCCCACACGCGACGGCGGGCATTGTCAGCACCGCGATCGCGGCAGCGGCCGCGAGGGGTCTCACAGAATCTCGCGGACCGCGTCGATCGGCCGAGCGAGCCGGGCGCCCTTCGGGGTGACGACGAACGGTCGTTCGATGAGGATGGGATGTTCGGCCATGGCGTCGAGCAACTGGTCGTCGGTCGCGTCGGCGAGGCTGAGCTCGGCATACAGCGATTCACGCTTGCGCACGGCGGTGCGCACATCGATACCCGCGTCGCGGATCATCTTCACCAGTTCGCCACGCGACGGCGGGGTTTTCAGGTACTCGACGATGGTCGGGTTGAAACCGTTGTCACGCAACAACTCCAGCGTCTTGCGTGAAGTACTGCATCGGGGATTGTGGTAGATGACGGCGTTGTCTGCCTGCGCAGCCATCTAGGCGTCTCCGTCGAATAGCCCTGTGACTGAGCCATTTTCAAATACCGCGCGGATGGTGCTGGCGAGCAGCGGGGCGATGGACAAGACGGTGAGCTGGGGGAAGCGCTTTTCCTCACCGATCGGCAGCGTGTTGGTGACGATTACTTCCCGGGCGCCGCAGGCGGCCAGCCGCTCGGCGGCCGGGTCGGACAGCACACCGTGGGTCGCGGCGATGATGACGTCGGCGGCGCCGTCCTCCCGCAGCAGCTTCACCGCGCCGGCGATGGTGCCGCCGGTGTCGATCATGTCGTCGATCAGGACACAGGTGTGCCCCGAGACTTCACCGACCACGCGGTTGGACACCACCTGGTTGGGCACCCGCGGGTCACGGGTCTTGTGAATGAAGGCCAGCGGAACACCGCCCAGTGCGTCGGCCCACTTCTCGGCGATGCGTACCCGGCCCGAGTCGGGAGACACGACCACCATGTTTCCGTCGGGGTAGTTGTCACGGATATATCCGGTCAGCAGGTTTTGCCCGCGCATGTGGTCGACCGGCCCGTCGAAGAAACCCTGGATCTGATCGGTGTGCAGGTCGACGCTGACGATGCGGTCGGCGCCCGCAGTCTTCAGCAGGTCGGCGACCAGCCGCGCCGAGATCGGTTCGCGGCCGCGGTGTTTCTTGTCCTGCCGGGCATAGGGGTAGAACGGCATGACGGCGGTGATCCGCTTGGCGCTGCCCCGCTTGAGCGCGTCGATCATGATCAGCTGTTCCATCAGCCAGCTGTTCACCGGCGCCGGGCACGATTGCAGGACGAACGCGTCGCAGCCGCGCACCGACTCCTGGAAGCGAACGAAAATCTCGCCGTTGGCGAACTCCCGCGCCGTCTGCGCGGTGACATGGACATCGAGTTCTTTGGCCACCTGTTCGGCCAACTCGGGGTGCGCGCGGCCCGAGAACAGCATCAGGTTTTTGCGGTTGTCGCTCCAGTCGTGGCTCAACGCACTGCCCTCGCCGGTTGGGATCGAAGTGGAAGCCCCATCGTACGTAGCGAATGGTACGGAAAAACGGCCGGGTTGCCAGCTGCCGAATTCACGGTGTCGGTTCGGGGTCGGAGGTCTGCTCGGTCTTCCGGGAGGCCCGTTCGGCGGCTTCAGCCGCCGCACTGCCCGGCCGCTTGCGCTGTACCCAGCCCTCGATGTTGCGTTGTGGACCCGCGGACACCGCCAGCGCCCCCGGCGGAACGTCGTCGCGCACCACCGTGCCCGCCCCGGTATAGGCCCCGTCGCCGACGGTCACCGGAGCCACGAACATGGTGTCCGACCCGGTGCGCACATGCGAGCCGACCGTGGTACGCCGTTTGGCGGTGCCGTCGTAGTTGACGAACACGCTGGATGCACCGATGTTGCTGTGCTCGCCGATATCGGCGTCCCCGACGTAGGTCAGATGCGGCACTTTGGTGCCGGTGCCGATGTTGGAGTTCTTGGTCTCGACGAACGCACCGAGCTTGCCGTCGTCCCCCAAGACGGTGCCGGGTCGCAGGTACGTGTAGGGGCCGACGGTAGCGCCGGCCCCGACGGACGATGACAGGCCGTGGGTGCGGACCACCGACGCACCATCACCGACGGTGACGTCGGTCAGCGTGGTGTCCGGGCCGACGATGCAATGAGCGCCGACTTGGGTGTGGCCCAGCAGCTGCGTCCCGGGGTGGATGACGGTGTCGCGGCCGATCGTCACGTCGACGTCGATCCAGGTGGTGGCCGGATCGACAATGGTGACACCCGACATCTGGTGGGCGGCGACGATTCGTCGGTTGAGCTCGGCGCCCAGTTGCGCCAACTGGACGCGGTTGTTGACACCGGCCACCAGCGCACTGTCGTCGACATGGCGGGCATGAATGGCCTGGCCGTCGCCGCGCAGGATGGCGATGACGTCGGTCAGGTACAGCTCCTGCTGGGCATTGTTGGAGCTCAGCCGGCTCAGCGCCGAGCGCAACGCCGCGATGTCAAAGGCGTAGACGCCGGCGTTGACCTCGTGGATTTCCCGTTGCGAAGGTGTCGCGTCGGCGTGTTCCACGATCGCCATGATTTCGTTGTCCTGAGTGCGCAGGATGCGGCCGTAGCCGCTCGGATCGCGCAGCGTGGTGGTCAGCACCGTCACCGCGGCCGACACCCCGTTGTGGGTGGCGATCAGGTCGGACAGGGTGTCAGAGTCCAGCAGTGGTGTGTCGCCCGAGGTGACGATGACGACGCCGGCGTAGTCATCGGGCAGCGCGGACAGGCCGCAGCGGACCGCGTGGCCGGTGCCTAGCGGTCGGTCCTGCAGCGCGATGTCGATCGTGCGTCCGAGGGTGTCTGCCGATTCGGCGACCAGTGGTGCGACGCGCTGGTGGTCGTGGCCCAGAACCACGACCAGATGCTGGGGTGCCACCTTGGCGGTTGCGTGCAGCAAATGGGACAACATGCTGCGACCCGCGATCTCGTGCAGCACCTTCGGGGTTTCTGACCGCATCCGGGTGCCGGGTCCGGCCGCTAGCACCAGGACCGCGGTATCACCACGAGTTGCCATCAAAGCCTCTCCTGCTCGGGCATCCTGCGGACGCGCGCACGGTGTCCTGCACGTATGGTTGTCCGCGGCACGCCATCCAGCGTGTCACTTCGCCGTCGCTCAAGGCAAAATACCCGGCGCAATGCGTCGCGGGCAGCCCTTGCGGTGTCAGGTACCGGTGAATCCTTTCGTCGTTCTCGGCGTTGGCGTCAACGCAATC
>CAYNLB010000243.1:0-3754 GCA_964397935.1 uncultured Mycobacterium sp. | reverse complement strand
AGTCGGGAACACGTTGCAACGTTCTGGCAGAACATGAAACGCGAAGCCTTCAAACGCGAATAGCATGGGCGCGACCTATGCGCCTGAACGCGCCTCGCGGCTCCGTCGTCCGCCGACGGCAGCATGTCAAAGTCGGACCGGTTGAATCCAATTACAGTGCAATTCTCTTCGACGCCTGAGTCCCACTGGCTACTCTTCGTCGTCGGGGTCGTCCCATAGCAGCAGTTGGCGAACCGCGGGTCGGGGCCCGTATGGCCGTAGCATTTGGCTGGCCGGCCGTGGGCGCACTCGTTGCGGCCACCAGAACCAGCGCCCGAGAAGTGTTGCGAGGGACGGCGTCATGAACGAGCGCACAATCAGCGTGTCGAATAGCAGGCCGAGGCCGATGGTGGTGCCTATCTGACCGAGAATCCGCAAGTCGCTGACCGCAAAGGAACACATGGTGAAGGCGAACACCAGGCCGGCAGCGGTCACCACTGAGCCGGAGCCGGCCATGGCACGGATAATGCCGGTCTTTAATCCAGCGCCGATTTCTTCTTTGAACCGGGAAATAAGCAACAGGTTATAGTCGGACCCCACCGCCAAGAGCAGGATGATGGTTAGCGCAAGCACGATCCAATACAGCTTGATACCCAAAATATACTGCCAGACCAGCACGGATAGCCCAAAAGAGGCGCCCAACGACAGCGCCACCGTGCCCACGATGACTATCGCGGCCACCAGACTCCGGGTGACCAGCATCATGATGAGCAGAACGAGACTCAGCGCGGATATTGCCGCGATCATTAGATCGTATTTGGCGGCCTCCCTGATGTCCTTGTAGGCCGACGCGGTACCCCCGAGATAGAACTTGGCGTTCTGTGAGGGGGTGCTCTTCACGGCCTCGTGTGCTGCCTTCGTGATGGGGTCGACGTGCGAGATGCCTGCGGGGGTCGCGGGATCATCTTCGAGGGTGATGATCATGCGAGCGGCCTTGCCGTCTGGCGACAGAAACAATTTCAGGCCGCGCTTGAAATCGGGATTGTCGAACGCCTCCGGGGGCATGTAGAAGGAATCGTCGATTTTGGCGGCGTCGAAGGCTTGTCCCATCGCGGTGGCGTTTTCGAGCATCGCCGCCGTCTGGTTGTAGATGCCGGACATGGTGGCATAATTCGAAAGCGTCAACTCCCGAAGGGTTTGTTGGCTGTCGATCTGTTCCGGTATCAGCCCCACCAGTTGGGGTTGGATCGCATCCAATTTATCGAAGCTTGTGGCGACTTGTGCCAGCTGCTCGCTGACCTTGTCGAGACCGTCCAGTGCGTCGAAGACAGATCTGAACGCAAAGCAGGGTGGGATATCGTAGCAGTGTCTTTCCCAGTAGAAATAACTGCGTATCGGCCTGAAGAAGTCGTCGAAATTCGCAATCTTGTCCCGTAATTCCTTCAGCGTGGCGACCGATTCGTGAAAGGTCTTGGTCTGCTCGTGCGTGGCGGCGGCGAGTTGCTGCTGCAGCGCATACTGGCGCTTGAAGGTGTCGAGCGTTTTGTTGATCGTCGCAACCTGCTTGAGCAGGTCGTGCGCACGGTTTTGCTGGTATTTCAGGTTCTCAATCTGTCCGACGCTTTGCATGCTGACCTGAAACGGTATCGACGTGTGCGCGATGGGCGTCCCTAAAGGCCGGGTCATGGACTGCACTTGGGCGACGCCGGGAACATGCAGGACGCCTCTGGCCACCCTGTCCAAGATGAGCATGTCGGCCGGATTGCGCATGTCGTGATCGGTCTCGATCATCAGCAGTTCGGGATTGAGTCGGGCCGCAGAAAAATGGCGCTCCGCGGCCGTATATCCGATGTTGGAGGGGGCCGTGCCCGGCATGTAGGGGCGAGGGTCGTAACTGGTCCGGTATCCCGCCAGGGCGAGCAGACCGACCAGCGCAACGGCCGATGCCACCGCCAGAATGGGGCCGGGCCAGCGGACGATCGAGGTGCCGATCCGCCGCCATTCCCGCGTCCTCATCATGCGTTTGGGTTCGAAGAGACCAAAATGGCCGGCCATGGTGATGATGGCCGGGCCCAGGGTGAGCGCGGCCAACAGCGAAACAAGAACACCTATTCCGCTGGGAATGCCCAGGCTTTGGTAATACGGCATGCGGGTAAAGGCCAGACACGACACGGCCCCGGCCACCGTCAGGCCAGATCCCAGCACAACGTGGGCGGTGCCGTGAAACATGGTGTGGAAGGCGGTTTCTCGATCCTCGCCGGCTCCGCGCGCTTCTTGGTACCGGCCGAGGAAAAATATTGCGTAGTCTGTGCCCGCGGCGATGACCAGTAACGTGAGTATATTCGTCGAATATACCGACAGGCCGATGATCCCGGAGTTTCCGAGAAAGGCGACAAATCCGCGGGCCGCGGCCAGTTCGATGAAGACCGTGAGAAGCACCAGGAGCATCGAGGTGACGGAACGGTACACCCAAAGCAACATCACCGCGATCACCACGAAAGTGATTAAGGTGACTTTCATCGTGCTTTTGCTACCCACGGTGAACTGATCCGCGAATTGCGGCGCCGGGCCGGTTAGATAGGTTTTGACGCCCTTCGGCGGCTGTGTGTGGTCAATAATCTTGCGGATGGCTTCAACGGATTCGTTTGCCAAGGCGCTGCCTTGATCGCCGGCAAGGTACACCTGCACATACGCGGCCTTGCCGTCTGCGCTCTGCGAGCCCGCGGACGTGAGCGGGTCCCCCCATAGGTCTTGGATGTACTGGACATGCTTGGTGTCCTGCGAGATCCGATGAATAAGGGTGTCATAGAACCGGTGTGCGTCGGCGCCGAGGGACTGATCGCCCTCCAAGACGATCATGGCGATGCTGTCGGTATCGAATTCGTGGAAAACTTTTCCCATGCGTTTCATCGCCTGCAGCGACGGTGCGGCTGGGGGGCTCGCCGCCACGTTATGGGCTCTTCCGACCTCTTCCAATTGCGGTACCGCGCTATTCGTTATGGCAACGATGGCCAGCCAGACCAGCAAGATCGGCACCGATAGCCGACGGATGGTGCGCGCCACGAAAGTCCCTTGAACGTGCTGGCTGTCGCTCATCCGGACTTGTCCAAGCAGAAGGTGTAGGCGTTCACTTCGTTGACCGACCTTTCATCCTTGACTTCACCGTTGATGGTGATGCGGCAGCCGATGAAATTGCTATTCCCCTGCGCCACAAGATTGGCGAAGACCCCGGGTTGTGTCGTGCTCATCGTGCGCGACCACGGCAGCGTCGCATCTACCACTTGCTGCGGCTGAGCATCGATGTCCAAATAATTGATGGTTGCGACCGTGCCGGGGGCGCCGAACACCTCAAGGGTCACCTCCTTGGGGTTGAACGGGACGATCTCATTGGCCGCGCCCTCAGCAGCCGACGCGTTGTTGTGGGAACCGAAGATTCCATGCAGCCGATAGACGCCGAAGCCCGCGACGGCGACGACGACCACGGCAACCAGCAGCATCCACCACCGCCTGACCAGGTGGGTAACGGAAATCCCAGTCACACGTCAGCCTTTCGACAACTGGTAGGGCCGCCGACGATCACGTCGTCGACGAGGGCTTGAACGGTGTGTCGGGTACCCGTGTTGCTGCAGCAGCCCGAACGTCACCCCACCGAGCCCGGTACCGCGGGGTGACCACGGCGACGACTGAGCGGCGCGACCGGCAACCCGGGCTAGAGCGACCACTACGGAAACCGTTGCGGCAGTGAAGCCCAATCCCATACCGCCTCGCGCACTGG
>CAYNLB010000242.1:0-3793 GCA_964397935.1 uncultured Mycobacterium sp. | reverse complement strand
CCATCGCGGCCACCGGCATCGCCAACATCTGGGAGGTCTGCCACCACCTGCGCGGGGAGGCCGGTGACCGCCAGATCGCCAACGCCAAGGTCGGGCTGGCTCATGTGATCGGCCTGGGTTCGGCCTGCGGGGTTCACATTCTCGAGAAGTCGGCGGCCTAATCGTCGAGCGTCGCGCTGGCGTGACGCTCGACGCTAGGGGCCACGCTGGGGTGACACTCGGCGGCCTAATCGCATCGGGACGGGATCTGCATGTTTCGCAGATACCGCGCGACGGTTAACGCTGTGATCGCCGGACGCGGTCCGTGAGGTGCTCTAGTCGCTTGCGGCCCTGAGGTGTCAACCCGACGTCGCGCGTATCCGGCCAGGTGTCCAACTCGGTCAGAGTTTCCTCGCACCAGTGCTCGAGCAGCAAGAGAAACTCGCCGTACAACGCCCCGACCCGTTCGACGAGGTGCAGCCGTTGCGGAAATGGGCCACCGGTGGCGAGCAGTTCGTCGCTTAGCGCGAGCGCGCCGATGCGCAGGTCACTGGTCTGCCGTGCGGTGGCCTCCAGCGCTGCCCGGAGCTCCTCAAGGCTGCCGTGGTCGGCGAACAGGACACGCAGCAGTGCCTCGATTTCGATCGCAGGCGGGGCCGGCTCGGTTGCCAACCATTGCTCCAGAGCGGCACGTCCTTGCGGAGTGATGGTGTAGCGGGTGGCCTGGCGTCGGCGGCCTTCGACAATTTCGGCGTGGGCGTGTCCGCGTTCGACGAGCCGTTTGAGCTCGGCATACAGATGGGCTTCCGACCGTGGCCAGAAGTGGTGAAGGCTGCGACGCGCTTGCGCGACCAGATCGTAGGCCGTCCACGGCTGCAGCCCGAGCAGGCCCAAGACCGCAAAGGAAGTCGCGGTGGGAGAAGATGCCATGCCTTGATTTTACTCCATTGTAGAGTAAAGTGGCGTCGACGCTAGGACAAGCGGGTTGGCGAGATGAACAGCACTGGCTACATCGGGTTGGTCGACACGAACCGCGGAGAGCTGCGGGAGCGCATCGCACTGGCGCGGGGGCGGTTTGACCGACTGGTCCGCACCGCCGACCCGGATGCTCGAGTACCGCGATCGGAGTGGACGGTGCAACAAACCGTCGCCCACGTGCTGACCGTCGCGCACCGCTATCAAGGGATCGCCAGGGGAACGGACTATCACCGCGCCGGTCATCCTCGGGAGCTGGACGCAATCAACCAGGGCGAGCTCGAGGCGGTCATGGCGCCTATACCCGAACTCGCCGATCAGCTACAGGACCTCGCGCCAGAAATGGACGCCTACTTCGACACACATACCGACGACGAACCGACCATTCCGTTCCACCATGCGGTCGGCGGCGGTCTGGCCTGGCAGACCAACTGGCTGGGCGAACTGCTCTTTCATGGTCACGACGTCGCCCGAGCCGTCAAAACGCGCTGGGAACTCCCCGAACGCGAGATGGCTCTCGTTCTGCGGGGCGCCCTTCAGCTCGCTGCCGCATGGCTGCGTCGCGATATCGGCGCCGCTACGGACCTCTGCGTCGCGTTCGAGGTCCACGGAGCACGCCCATACCTGATCCACGTCCACGACAGTCGCGCCGAAATCCGCGAACGGCGAGCAGAAGATCGACCCGACGCCGTCCTGAAATGCTCTGCCTCAGTCTTCGCGCAACTGCTCTACCAGCGCACCGGCCCGTTGCTCGCCACCCTGCGGGGATTGCGCATCGTCGGTGGCCGCCGGCCCTGGCTCGCACTTCGACTCCAATCCTATTTCGAACGACCATGATGCAAGGGGTGAGAACCATGGCAAGCGTCGAATTTGTTGAGGTGAACGACAACCGAATTAACGTCCCGGTGGAGGACGGTGGGGTGTCGTTGCGTGAGTTCACCGCGGAGGACATCGCTGAGTCCATTCGAATCCAGCGAGAGGCCTTTCTTCGGGACGGGCCGCCATCACTTGCGTTGCGCCGCAACAGGATGGATCGCCTCTCGGCATTGACCTATGAGAACAAAGACGCGCTTGCCGAAGCGATTCGGCTGGACTTCGGCAACCGACCGGTCGAGTTCTCCACGCTGTGGGACGTCGTGGCAGCGCTGGGCGACTTCGCCCACATCCGCCGCAACCTGGGCAAGTGGATGAAGGCGCGGCCCGTCATGGGTGCGGCCCGGCCGCTGGGTTTACGCACCCGGGTCCAGGCTCAGCCGCTCGGCGTTGTCGGCATCATGGCACCGTGGAATTTCCCGGTACATCTGCTGATCTGTCCCGCCACCGCGGCTCTCGCGGCCGGTAACCGCGTCCTGTTGAAGCCGTCCGAGCTGACACCGCGCACCGCGGCACTGTTGGAAAAACTTGCCGCGCAATACTTCTCACCGGAAGAGTTGGTCGTGATCCCCGGTGGTCCGCAGACAAGCGCAGCATTTTGTTCGATGCCGTTGGACCACCTGCTCTTCACCGGGTCACCCGAAGTGGCAAAACGCGTCCAGCGGGCCGCCGCCGATCACCTGGTTCCGGTCACATTGGAACTGGGCGGCAAGAACCCCGTCGTCGTCGGGCGCGACGCCGACATCGCCACCGCCGCCAGCCGCACCGCACGCGCACGCCTGTTAAACGGCGGCCAGGTATGTCTGTGCCCGGACCTGGTTTTCGTCCCCGCCGAGCGCTGCGACGACTTCGTCGCGGCGGTCGAGCGACAGTTCCGTCGTTCGTTCCCCACGATCCTCGACAATCCCGAGCATTGCACCATCGTCAACGCCAAGAACTACCAGCGTGTGCTCGGTCTGATTGACGATGCCCGAGCCAAGGGCGCCACGGTCATCGAGGCCGGGCCGCCGGGCGAGGCCCTGCCCTCGGCGGACCAGCGCCGCATCGCCCCGACGATCCTTCGCGATGTCGCCGACGAAATGGCGGTAATGCACGAGGAAGTGTTCGGACCGGTGCTCAGCGTGCTGCCCTACGAGCGCCTGGACCAGGTCATCGACTATGTGAATGCTCGCCCCTCCCCGCTCGCGTCGTACTGGTTCGGTGCGGATTCCGACGACTTCCGCCGCTATTGCGCACATACCCGCAATGGCGGTATCACCCGCAACGACTTCGTGTTGCATGCCGCGATCGACGGCGCGCCGTTTGGCGGAGTGGGTAACAGCGGCATGGGCGCCTATCACGGCAAGGCCGGTTTCGACATCTTCAGCCACTACCGCACCATCACCGAATCACGGCTGCGCGGTTCGGTCATGGGGTTAACCGTGCCCCCGGTGTCTCCCCGGGTGGGCGTCGCCCTCGACTGGGTAGCACGTAAACAAGCCGCCCGGCTGCGAAGGCGCATCGACCGCTTCGCCGCCTGTCAATCGGCGCCAGTCGACCCCGCCCATGAGGTGGATGCCGGACTCTAATGGACGCGGCCCGAATCTTCGGGCGCAGCAGCCGCGCCGCACGGTGCCCCAGCTCAGGGCCTGAGCAGCATATCCCGCCCAACCAACAGGTTGGACGGGAGCCCTGTTAGGGTGCTGGTGCTGGACCTAGTCTTGGAGACGGATCCCCGAAATCGATCGCGAAGAGGAAGTCGACATGCCCGAAGAAGCCTTCATCTACGAGGCCATCCGCACGCCGCGCGGCAAGCAGAAGAACGGATCGTTGACCGAGGTCAAGCCGCTGAACCTGGTCGTCGGCCTGATCGAGGAGTTGCGCAACCGCCATCCCGACCTCGACGAGAACCTGATCAGCGACGTCATCCTGGGGTGCGTTTCGCCCGTGGGTGACCAGGGCGGCGACATCGCCCGCACCGCGGTGA
>CAYNLB010000241.1:0-3925 GCA_964397935.1 uncultured Mycobacterium sp. | reverse complement strand
GGTGCCCTCCAGCCTGGGCATCGAGTGGCCGTCGGTCGCCCCCGACGATGCGGCCATCAAGCGTGCGGCCGGAGTACTCAACGACGGCAAGAAGGTTGCCATGCTGGTGGGCTCCGGCGCTGCCGGGGCTCGCGACGAGCTCGTCGAAGTCGCCGATCTGCTCGGCGCCGGCGCGGCCAAGGCGCTGTTGGGCAAGGATGTGCTCTCCGACGAATTGCCTTGGGTAACCGGCTCGATCGGGCTGCTGGGGACGCGGCCCAGCTATGAGTTGATGCGGGACTGCGACACGCTGCTCACCGTGGGATCCAGCTTCCCGTACACCCAGTTCATGCCCGAGTACGACCAGTGCCGGGCGGTGCAGATCGACATCGACGGCCGGTTCATCGGTATGCGCTACCCCAACGAAGTGAACCTGGTTTCCGACGCCAAGTCCGCACTGCGGGCGCTGATCCCGCAGCTGCGCCGCAAGGAGGACCGCGAATGGCGCGAAACCATCGAGTCCAACGTGGCCCGCTGGTGGGAAACCATGGAGAAGGAAGCGAAGGTCAGCGCCGACCCGATCAACCCGCTGCGGTTGTTCTACGAGCTGTCCCCGCAGCTACCCGACAATGCCATCGTCACGGCCGATTCGGGGTCGTCCGCCAACTGGTACGCACGAATCCTGAAATTCCGGGGTGATATGCGCGGCTCGTTGTCGGGCAACCTCGCCACCATGGGACCCGGTGTCCCCTACGGCATCGGCGCGAAATTTGCCCACCCGCGACGTCCGGTCATCGTCTTCGCCGGTGACGGTGCCATGCAGATGAACGGCATGGCCGAGCTCATCACGATCAAGCGGTACTGGCAGGAGTGGGACGATCCGCGCCTGATCGTGGCGATCCTGCACAACAACGACCTGAATCAGGTCACGTGGGAAATGCGGGCCATGGCCAACGCACCGAAATTCGCGGAATCGCAGAACCTTCCCGATGTCGATTTCGCCGCTTTTGCTTCCAGCCTGGGCCTGAACGCGATGGCCATCAAGGACCCCGAGGAACTCGCGGACGCCTGGCGGAATGCGTTGTCGGCCGACCGTCCCACTGTGCTGGACGTCTACACCGACCCCGACATGCCGCCGATTCCGCCGCATGCCACCTGGGATCAGTTCAAGTCGGCCACCACCGCGGTGTTGTCCGGCGACGAGGACCGGGTGGGCTTCGTCAAGGTGGGCCTGAAGACCAAGGCGCAGGAGTTTATGCCGCACAAGAAGAGTTGACCGGTGAGCCGAGGCCAGGTGTTTCCACCGCATCGCGTGCTGTGACCCAACGGTCCGGCGGGCCGACGCCTCGTGGCTGCGACATCGAAAACTAGCTGAGATCTCGACGAGGAGTTGGCATGACCCTGCAACGGCCGGAACGGGCACCGAAGTTGTTCGAGGCGGTGGCCGCAGAGCTGCGCGACAATGTTGACGGCGAGGTCCGATTCGATCCCGGCTCGCGCGCAACCTACTCCACCGATGCGTCCAACTACCGGCAGGTACCCATCGGCGTGGTCGTGCCGCGCACCCCGGAGGCCGCGGCCAATGCCGTCAGCGTGTGCCGCCGCCACGACCTGCCGGTGTTGTCCCGCGGTGGCGGAACCAGCCTTGCCGGGCAGTGCTGCAACGCCGGCGTGGTCATCGACTGGAGCAAATACTGCACCCGGATCCAGTCCGTGGACACCGACGCCGGTGTGGCTGTGGTGGAACCGGGCATCAAGCTCGACGTGCTTAACGACCACCTGCGCTCGTCTGGCTGGATGGTGGGCCCTAGACCGTCCACCCACGTCAGCTGCACGATCGGCGGAATGATCGGCAACAACTCCTGTGGTTCCACGGCCCAGGCGTACGGCAAGATGGTCGACTCGGTGCGCCGGCTGGAGGTTTTGACCTACGACGGGGTGCGGATGTGGGTCGGCCAGACCGACGACGACGAGCTCGCCCGCATCGTCGGCGAAGGCGGTCGCCGGGCCGAGATCTACCGCGATCTGAAATCCCTCACCGACAAGTATGCCGACGATATCCGCTCGGCCTATCCGAACATCCCGAGACGGGTTTCGGGCTACAACCTCGATTCGCTGTTGCCGGAGAACAACTTTGACGTAGCCAGGGCGTTGGTCGGCTCGGAAAGCACGCTGATCACGGTGCTGCGCGCGGAACTGTCGCTGGTGCCGGTGCCGACGGCCAGCGCTCTGGCGGTGTTGGGGTTTGACGACATCTTCCTGGCCGCGGATGCGGTGCCCGCCGTGCTCGAGCACCAACCCGCGGCGCTGGAGGGCCTGGATCACCGTCTGGTTGCGCTCGAGCACTCACGGCGGCTGGCGGAAAAGGCCTTGCGGCAGTTGCCGGACGGCACGGCCTGGCTGATGGTTCAGCTTGACGGTGATAGCCAAGAGGAGGCCGACCGCAAGGCCAAGTCGATGATCGATGCTGTCAAGAAACAGTGCACCGGTACCACGGTGCTGGATGACCCCACACGTAAGAAGGAAGTCTGGGCCGCCCGGGAGGCCGGGCTGGGCGCCACCGCGTATCCGCCCGACGGGCCCGAAACCCACGAGGGGTGGGAAGACGCCGCGGTGCCGCCACACCGGCTGGGTGACTACTTGCGTGATTTTCGCAAGTTGCTTGACCGATACGACTACGGGACCGCCTCGCTCTACGGGCATTTCGGTCAGGGCTGTGTACACACCCGCATCCCGTTCGTGCTGTGGACAGCGGAGGGAATCGCCAAATACCGGGATTTCGTCGAAGAGTCGGCGCGACTGGTGGTGAACTACGGCGGCTCGCTGTCCGGCGAGCACGGCGACGGGCAGTCGCGCGGGGAATTGCTTCCGATCATGTTCGGCGAGCGGGTGGTCGGGGCCTTCGAGCAGACCAAGGCGCTGTTGGATCCGCAGAACCGGATGAACCCCGGCAAGGTGGTGCATCCGTACAAACTCGACGAGAACCTTCGTGAGGGGGTGAATTACCGCCCGGCCGAACCCGCCACCATGTTCGCCTATCCCCACGACGAGCACCGGTTTTCGCGGGCGGCCCACCGCTGTGTGGGGGTCGGCAAGTGCCGCGGTGACGAATCGGGCGTGATGTGCCCGAGTTACCGGGCCACCCAGGAGGAAGAACACTCGACCCGCGGGCGGGCCCGGCTGCTGTTCGAGATGGTCCAAGGTGACGTCATCACCGACGGCTGGCAGTCCACCGAGGTCCACGATGCATTGGATCTCTGCCTGGCCTGCAAGGGCTGTCGCAGCGACTGCCCCGTCAACGTCGACATGGCGACCTACAAAGCAGAGTTCCTGTTCCATCACTATCGGGGACGATTCCGGCCGATGGCGCACTACTCGATGGGCTGGATCCCGCTATGGGCGCGGCTGGCCGCGGTGGCGCCGCGCGCGCTCAACACCGTGACGCACACGCCCGGATTATCGACGCTGGTCAAAAAGGTCGGCGGTATCGACCAGCAGCGCGAGTTGCCGAAGTTTGCCGACGAGAGATTCACCAGCTGGTTCGCCCACCGCGCGGACGGGGCCGTCGCACCGTCGCGTGGGCGGGTGGTGCTCTGGCCGGACAGCTTCCTCAACAATTTCGAGCCCGAAATCGGTCAGGCCGCCGTCGCGGTGCTCGAATCGGCCGGCTTCGATGTCGAGGTCCCGCGCCGGACCGTGTGCTGCGGGCTCACCTGGATTTCCACCGGCCAGCTGCGCACCGCCAAACGCGTTCTGCGACGCACTCTTAGGACCCTGGCGCCCGCGTTGCGGTCCGGCACTCCGATAGTGGTGCTGGAACCGAGTTGCGCGGCGGTGTTCCGCGCCGATCTGCCCGAATTGCTGCACGGGGACCAAGACGCGCACCGTCTGGCCGACCAGACCTATACGCTGGGCGAGCTGTTGGCGAACGAGGCACCCGGGTGGC
>CAYNLB010000240.1:0-3925 GCA_964397935.1 uncultured Mycobacterium sp. | reverse complement strand
CAGGGTGTGGTGTTCGGCCAGCAGTACCTCATGCTCGATTACGACTGCCCGCGCTCCGTGCTGGACAAAGCCACGTCGATCACGCCGGGGCTGGAGTCACCCACCATCGCCCCGCTCGCCGACCCGGACTGGGTGGCCATTCGCGCGCTGGTGCCCCGCCGCGGCGTCAACGAGATCATGGACGAACTCGCCGCCATCGGCGCCAAAGCGATCCTGGCGTCCGACGTAAGGTTCTGCCGATTCTGAAAACGGGTGTGCCGGCCACCGGTGTGTTAGCGTCCGGCTAGGGCTGATGAAGGGCAGCAGCCCGGGTTAGCTCGATGGGCCGTCATTTCTCGCCCTTGCCGTGTTGGTCTTCCCTAGGAGGGTCTCCGTGACACACGCGCTGGTTTTGCTGATGGCCTTGCTGATTGGTGTCGTGACCGGATTGCGTTCGCTCACGGCTCCCGCCGTAGTCGCCTGGGCTGCCTTCCTCGGCTGGATCAACCTGCATTCCACTTGGGCGTCGTGGGTGGCCAACGTCATCACCGTCATCGTCCTCACGATTCTTGCGGTCGGCGAGCTGGTCACCGACAAACTCCCCAAGACGCCCGCCCGCACGGCGCCGCCCTCGTTCGCCGCGCGGCTCCTCATGGGCGGGTTCGCCGGCGCCGTCATCGGCGCCGCGTGGCACTGGACCTTCACCTCGCTGGGGGCCGGTGTTATCGGTGCGGTGCTGGGCACCCTGGGCGGCTATCACGCGCGCCGGGCGCTGGTGGCGGCCCGCGATGGTAAGGACTTGCCGGTGGCGCTGCTAGAGGATGCGGTCGCGATCGCGGGCGGATTCGCGATCCTGGCGCTGACGGCCCATCTGTGACAGAGCATTTCGACGCGATCATCGTCGGCGCCGGGCAGGCCGGCCCGCCGCTGGCGGGGCGGTTGACGGCCGCCGGGCAGCGCGTCGCGCTGGTCGAACGCAAGCTGATCGGCGGCACCTGCGTCAACACCGGATGCATCCCGACCAAGACCCTGGTGGCCAGTGCGCACGCCGCGCACCTGGCGCGCCGCGGCGCCGAATTCGGTGTCGCGACCGGACCGATCACCGTCGACATGACGAAAGTCAAAGCACGCAAAGACGAGATCATGCTGGGTGACCGCAAGGGCGTCGAGGACTGGCTGGCGGGCATGGACGGCTGCACCGTCTTTCGTGGCCACGCCCGTTTCCGCGATCCACACACGCTGCGGGTCGCCTTGCAGGACGGTCATGACATGCTGCACGCCGACCGGATCTTCCTCAACGTCGGGGGCCGTGCGGTGGTGCCTGACATCCCCGGGTTGTCCGGTGTCGACTTTCTCACCAATGTGTCGATCCTCGAACTCGACACGGTGCCATCACATCTCGTCATCGTCGGTGGCAGCTACATCGCGCTGGAGTTCGCGCAGATGTATCGGCGCTTCGGGGCCCGGGTGACCGTCGTCGAGCGGGGCCCGCGGCTGGCGTCCCGCGAAGACGAGGATGTCTCGGCCGCCGTCAAAGACATCTTGGCGGCGGAGGGGATCGACATTGTCGTCGGCGCTGATGATATTCGAATCAGCAAAAAGGACAAGGGTTTTGAGCTCATGCCTCGCGCCGGTGGCGCCCCCATCTCGGGGAGCCATCTGCTGCTGGCGGTGGGCCGGCAACCCAACACCGACGACCTGGGCCTCGAGGCGGCCGGTGTACAGACCGATGCCCGCGGCTACATCGTGGTCGACGAACAGCTCAAAACCAACGTCGATCACATCTGGGCGATGGGCGACTGCAACGGCAAGGGCGCCTTCACCCATACCTCGTACAACGATTTCGAGATCGTCGCCGCCAACCTCCTCGACGACGACCGGCGCCGGGTCAGCGATCGCATCACCACCTACGCGCTCTACATCGATCCGCCGCTGGGGCGTGCCGGCATGACCGTCGACCAGGTCCGCGCGTCGGGACGCAAGGCGCTGATCGGCAAGCGGCCGATGACCAGGGTCGGCAGGGCAGTGGAAAAGGGTGAGACGCAAGGCTTCATGAAAGTCGTGGTGGATGCCGACACCCAGGAGATCCTGGGCGCCGCTCTCCTCGGCGTCGGCGGCGACGAGGCCATCCACGCCATCCTGGACGTCATGTCAGCCAAAGCGCCGTACCCCACGCTTTCACGCACCATGCACATCCATCCCACCGTCAGCGAGCTCATTCCGACGATGCTGCAGGAGATGTCGCCGCTCGAGTAGTGGCGATCGCAAGCGCGGCGTGGCCTGTGGCCGGGTGCAGGCGGGTCGCCACCATCCGATGCCGGCTTGAGCTCTATTACGTCGTCACGAGGCCTGGGCGTATCTGCGGACCAAGTCGTCCTCGCTGAACGTGCTTGTGTGCTGCAGGCCATCGGCGTCGCGACAGAAAAATGTCCATCGCTTCGGAGTCGTCTGCGGTCCGCTGATCATCTTGACCGTATAGCGCAGATCGGTAGGAGGCTTCGTGTCAATGACGTCACCGACCCGGATTTGCGATGGATGAATTTGCTGCATGGCCATGACGTCCATCCTCACTGTTGTAGCTGCCACACTACTCGGCCGACCGGGCGCTACCGCGCACTCGCCGCAGGGCGATGAGAGCGTCGCCTCATGGACCGCGGCACGGACTGACCGTTGGCGACGGATTTGGTCCCCTCGGGTCGAGGGACCGCTAGCGGAACAGGCGGATCGGCCGGCCGGGGCACGGTCTGGCCCACCAGGGCGCGTATGACGGGGGAGGCGGCGGTGACCTGCTCGCGGACCGCTCGGATAGCCGCCCTGCGCATCATTGATTCGGTCTCTCGGCGCTGCTCGGGCAGCACGATGGTGACCACGTCACCGGAGGCGCCGGCGCGGGCCGTGCGGCCGGATCGATGCAGGTAGGCCTTGTGCTCGGGGGGCGGATCAACGTGCACCACCAGTTCGATGTCGTCCACGTGCACGCCGCGGGCGGCGATGTCGGTCGCCACCAGGACCCGGGCGTGGCCGGCGGCGAAGGCCGCCAGGTTTCGGTCGCGTGCGGGTTGTGAGAGGTTGCCGTGCAGCTCCACCGACGCAATGCCCGACTGGGTGAGCTGGCGGGCCAGCTTCCGCGCCTGATGCTTGGTCCTTAGGAAGAGAATTCGCCGGGAACTGCCCGTGGCGAGCCGGTGCACCAATTCCTTTTTGGCTTGGGGCCCCTCGACATAGAGAAGGTGGTGTTTCATCGCCGGAGTGGCAGAAATCAATTCCGCAACCGATCGCGTCACCGGGCGGGTGAGGAATCGCGTGACCAGGGTGTCGACCGCGGCATCGAGGGTGGCCGAGAACAGCATGCGTTGGCCGGCCGCAGGGGTGGCCGCCAGAATACGGGTAACGCTTGGCAGGAAACCCAGATCCGCCAGGTGGTCGGCTTCGTCGATGACCGTGATCTGGATGGCGTCCAGCTTGATCACGCCTTGCTTCATCAGGTCCTCAAGGCGGCCCGGGCAGGCCACGACGATGTCGACACCCGACTTCAGCGCCGTCACCTGCTTGTGCTGCGAAACCCCGCCGAAGATTGTGGCAACGCGCAGACCCTGAGCTGTTGCAAGCGGCTCGATGGTCGCAGCGATCTGTGTCGCCAGTTCGCGGGTGGGTGCCAGCACCAGCCCGGTCGGCCGGCCCGGCCGGCGATCACCGGCATCGAGCCGACTTACCAGCGGAATGGCGAACGCGAGCGTCTTACCGCTACCGGTCTTGCCGCGGCCCAACACGTCACGGCCGGCAAGCGTGTCCGGCAAAGTCTGAACCTGTATGGGAAACGGGCGGTGGACACCCCGCGCAGCGAGTGCGTCAACCAACGATTGGCTCACCCCGAGGTGAGGAAAAGTTTTGTCCTCAAGCATATTTCAAAGTCCCTATAGCATCGGTGGTAGCGAGATTGCCCATC
>CAYNLB010000239.1:0-3940 GCA_964397935.1 uncultured Mycobacterium sp. | reverse complement strand
TCGTCGAGCTGACGGTCGGCGAGGCGCCACATGAACTCCTCGTTCTGCTTCAACCGGCTCGGGGTCAGCAGCTTGGCCAGCACCGACCGGGCCTTGGTGTGATCCGGTGGGTCCATCGTGACCATGTGCTCGTTCATCGGAAAGTAGCTGCGGTGCTCGTCGATCAGGGCGCGGATGTCGCCGCCCTCCGGCGTGAACGGCAGCGGCGGGAATGGTCCGCCGAGTGCGACGATGTTGGAGAAAGTCTCGGGATCCTTGTAGATCTCGGTGGCTTCGGCGTAACCGGTGACGGCCACCACCCCGTGGTGCGGCAGGCGCAGCACCGGGTTTTGGCCGCGCAGGTAGTCGAAGTACGGGTGCGGATCTGGAATCAGAGACGGATCGGTGAGGAAGTCGATCGAGTCGTAGTCGGTCATCGGGTTGCGTCTCCTGGGCTGGGCATACCGGTGGGATTCGGCGGCAACCGGTACCGCCGCCCACGTTTCGAGATCGAAAATGTGCTGAGCATCTGCTTAGCATGACGGTAATGTCGTGGTCAAGGTCATTACGTCGTGCCGCGCTACGATCCGTGTGGTCGGAACGGAAATGCCGAGAGTACGGAGCAAACAATGACTTCGGCCCGCAGGATCGGGGCGCCGGACGCGAAGAATCGCGGTCTGCTGCTCGACGCGGCCGAGCGGCTGATGCTCGAAGAGGGCTATGCCGCCGTCACGTCGCGCCGCCTCGCGAACAGGGCGGGGCTGAAGCCTCAACTGGTGCACTACTACTTCCGCACCATGGAGGAGTTATTCCTCGAGGTCTTCCGCCGTCGCGGCGAAGAAGCGCTCGAGGTGCACGCGCAGCTGATGAAGTCGCCGCAGCCGCTGTGGGCGCTGTGGAGATTCGGCACCGATCCCGCATTCACGCGCATTTCCATGGAATTCATGGCGCTGGCCAACCACCGCAAGGAAATGCGAGCCGAAATCGCTTATTACGCAGAGCGTTTGCGTGAAGAGGAACGGCAAACGGTGACGACTGCCCTGCAGCGGTATGGAGTGGCCAGAGAAGAGATGCCGCCGGTGGTGGCGACCGTGCTCATGTCCAGCTTGTCCCGATTCCTGGTGCTCGAGCAGGCGATCGGCATGTCCAGCGGTCACGCCGAAACCGTGCAATTAGTCGAAGACTACTTGCGCCGCCTGGAAGGCGAACCGCAGCCGATCGAGGGTGTACCCGAAGCCTGGGTGGTTCACCAGTTCCGCAGCGAGCAAAGCACGCCTTTGGGGCCGTCCTTGGATACGACGACGGCTCCGTCCACCGCCAGGTCACAGTGAAGCCCCGGCTCGCCGGGCTCGGTGCCCGTGCTCGCCACGACCATCGCGTAATGGTCGGGGTCCGACATGTCGAACTCGAAGCTCCACGGCTGGCCCGGGCCGAGATCGACGTCGACGTGGGGTGTGAACGAGTAGGGGTTGTGGCTGTAGTCGGAGAATTTCTCCGGTTGCTGGTCCAGGTAATAGATGTCGGTGTAGATCGGATGCTGTGCGGTGACGGTGTACTTGACGTGATGCATGACCGGGTCGGCGTGGGCCCGTCCGGCGCTCACAACTAGACCGGCACCCACCAACAGCCCTGCCACGGTCAGCGCCGAGCCGGCTCCCAACATTCTGTACACGCCTGTCATGTCGCTCCTCCGGTTGCCTGGCGCGCACCGGCAGTGCGGTTCATCACCCGCTCTGCGGCCTGCCAATGTGCGTCGGCGACCCACAACCGCGCAAAGGATGCTATCGCCTCATCAGGCGCAACACCGCGGATTACGCGCTTTATCTCGGTCGCCGGGTAACGAGCCAGCGACTTCGCGATCGGTCGCCATCCTTCGGTGGGGGAGTCGAAGGAGGCGCGTGGCAACACCTTGTCCACCAAGCCGATCCGCTCGGCCTCGCCTGCGGTCAAGGTTGATCCCGTACCGGCCAGCAGCAGCGCCCTGCTCCTGCCGACGAGCGCGGCCAGCCGCTCGGCGCCGCCCCAAGCCGGCATGATCTCCAGCTCCACCTGATTGAAGGCGATCTTGATGTCGTCGGCGGCCACCCGGATGTCGGCGGCGACAGCGACTTCGGCACCGCCGCCGAAGGCGTGTCCGTTCAGCGCGGCAATCACCGGAGCCGGAAAGTTCGCCAGCTGATCGCAGACCGACCGCATCCGCTTCGCCATCGACGCGGCGTCCTCTTCCGTGCGCAGCGAACTCAGCTCCTTGAGGTCGCCGCCCGATACGAAGGCCCGATCACCGGCACCCGTGATGACCAGGGCTTTGGCACCGGCCGCCGCATCGAGCGCCTTTTCCAGCTGCTCCATGGTGTCGAGCGCGATGGCGTTGCGCGCGTGCGGGCGGTTAATGGTCATCACCGCCAAACCATCGTCGATCTCTAGGTCGAGCACGCGTTATCGCTCCTCAGGCAAGGACCCTCGATATTGGCATTCTCCTTTCGCGAGAATAACATCACTGCAGGCCCAAGAACTTTCGTCAGCGAGGATGGAGGTGATCCGGTGCGGAGCCGAATCGGGATGGCCGCGGCCGCGCTCACTGTCGCCCTGCTTGGGGCATGCACGTCGCGACCGCCAACCCAACTCTCTAGCACGGCAACTGTGACCGTCAACGGTAACGACGCAAATTTCCACGTCGTGAAGTGCAGTCAGCGGCAGTGGACTCGGACCATCGATATCGGCGGCAATTTTGCCGGAGCCCAAGTTGTCGTCGACGAGGGGGCACAGCCGGCGTCAGCCGAGTCGGTGCACATCAAGAACCTGGGCGGGTTCACCGGCATGTACTCCCGGGGAGGCGACGACAACGCCGATATGAGCATGACCGGTGACAAATTCACCATCACCGGCACCGCCCACGGCTACAAGACCGACAAACCCGGTGAACCGGCGACCGCCACCTTCAAAATCGTCGCGACGTGCTGACCCCTGGGGCACGTTGCGGTATCGGCGCTGAAGAGAATAGTATTCTCGTAAATCAAGAAGGAGGATTTCATGGGCCAGTTGTCGCATCGGGAAGACGTTCCCTTTCCGATCTTTGACGCGGACAATCACCTCTACGAGCCGCCGGAGGCGCTGACCAAGTTCCTGCCCAAGGAGTACAAGGACTTCGTCCAGTACGTGCAGGTCAACGGCCGCACCAAGATTGCGATCCGCGGCCAGATCAGCAACTACATTCCCAACCCGACCTTCGAAGTCGTCGCCCGGCCGGGCGCCTGGGAGGAGTACTTCAAGTACGGCAACCCGGAGGGCAAAACCAAGCGCGAGCTGTTCGGTGAGCCGATGCGCGCGATCCCGGCGTTCTTCGAGCCCGGCCCGCGCCTGGAGAAGATGAACGAGCTGGGCCTGGACCGCACCCTGATGTTCCCGACGCTGGCCAGCCTGATCGAGGAGCGGCTGCGCGACGACCCGGTCGCCATCCACGTCCTGATCCATGCGCTGAACCAGTGGCTCGACGAGGTCTGGGGCTTCAACTACCAGAACCGCATCTTCACCACCCCGGTCATCACCCTGCCGATCGTCGAGAAGGCGATCGAGGAGCTGGAGTGGGCGGTCAAGCGTGGTGCCCGCTGCATCTTGGTCCGCCCGGCTCCCGTCCCCGGCTTCCGTGGCCCGCGGTCGTTCGCGCTGCCCGAGTTCGACCCGTTCTGGGAGCGGGTCGTCGAGTACGACGTCCTGGTCGGCATGCACTCCAGCGACAGCGGCTATTCCCGGTACACCTCCGAATGGGACGGTGCCGACCAGGAGATGCTGCCGTTCCAAACCAACGCGATGGGCATCCTCAACGAGTGGCGGCCGATCCAGGACTCGGTGGCGTCGTGGGTGATCCACGGTGCGCTCTACCGCCATCCCAAGCTCAAGGTGGCGATCGTCGAGGCCGGTTCGAAGTGGATGACCCCGTTGCTCGACGGCCTGGCCGAGGTCT
>CAYNLB010000238.1:0-3941 GCA_964397935.1 uncultured Mycobacterium sp. | reverse complement strand
AGCACCGAATACCGAATTCGTGAGCGGATCGCAAAATCACTCGCCCCGACGCTTGGCGGAACTAAGTGTTGAGCAGCCGCTCCCCGATCACGCGTTGTTCGCGCAGGGCCGCCAGCTCGGTTTCGGAAACCCCGAGGGTGCGCAGCACGTCGTCGTTGTGTTGACCGAGCGTAGGCGACGGCGTGCGGTGGTGACGCGCAGGCCCCGGAGTGACCCGAAAGGGCCAGCCCGGGAACCTCTGTCGGCCCGATAGCGGATGCTCGAGCTCCTCGTAAAAGCCGCGTGCGTCGAGCTGGCCGACGTCGTACATGCGATCCGCAGCGAGCAATCGTTCAGCGGGCACGCCGCAGCTACGAAGGGTGTCGGCCACCTCTTCGGCCGCCCGCGTACGAGCCCAGCTCGTTAGCACCTCATCAAAAGCTTCGTGGTTTTGCACCCGTGCTGCTTGTGACGCGAACCGCCCATCGTCATTTAGTTCGGGACGGCCGATCAGTTGGACGACGGCAGCCCAGTCGGCGTCGTCGCGGACTGAGACGGCCACCCACTCGTCGTCACCCTTCGTCGGATACACGCCCTGTGCATAAGTGCGGTGCCGATTTCCCTCGCGTTCACGCACGTGATTTGTCAGCGAGTACTCGATGACCGGCTCTGCCGTCACGGCTGCGCCGACCTCGATCTGCGCGACCTCGATGAGCTGGCCCTCGCCGGTAGATCGCCTGTGCTCGAGCGCGGCCAGCAGCGCGACGCAGGCGTGCACGCCGGCAATCGGGTCAGCAGGCCCCTGCAGATTGCACGGCGGACCGTCCGGGTAACCGGTCGCGGCCGACATACCCGAAACCTGTTCGATGTTCAACGCCCAACCGACGTAGTCGCGCCACGGACCCTCGAGTCCGAACCCCGGCATACGGACCATGATCACGTCGGGGTTCGTGTTGGCCAGAGACTCATAGTCCAGACCGAAGTGCTCGACGACGCGCGGCGAGAAGTTCTCGACGACCACGTCGGCCTCAGCGGCCAAGCGCAGCGCCAGCTCACGCCCGACGTTCGAAGTGAGATCGAGGGTGATGTCCCGCTTGTTGAGGTTGGTCGCCTGCCAGAGCGGTCCGACTTCATACCAGTCGTCGCTGTTGCGCAGCAAAGAACCTGAGTACCGGTGGCCGTCGGGTCGCTGAATCGACTCCAGCTTGATGACATCGGCGCCGAACGCCCCCAGATAGCACGTCAAATAGGCGCCCGCCCAAAAAGTGCTCAGGTCAAACACTTTCAGCCCCGCGAACGGCGCCGTCACGTCGCCCGCTTCCGACGCGATGCGTTTTGTCCCACCAGGCTCCCACGACGGGGCGTCATCCTCGCTCAAGCGGGGAGCGGGCCGCGGCGACAGAACCGGTGTCTTGGACAACCGGAACGGCGCACCGGGCCGCACGAACCGCCAAGAGTCGGCACCCCCCTCGACGAAGAACCCCCGCTCTCTGTACTGCGGACACTGCAGGATCGACGCTCCGTCGGTGACTGGCGCCGCGGGTATCCGCATGGCCTGACTCAAGTCGACCAAGTCGGCAACGGACATCGAATCGAGAAAGGGCTGCGCCTTGGCGAAAAACTCGTCACGCTCCGGCCCGCCCAACATGATCGCGAGCTGGTGCTCGCCGAACTCGGGCAACCCGACCATCGCGCATACATCCAGCCAGTGCTGGCCGGTCAGGCAATTGATCCCGATCCAGCCGTCGGCGGCCCGCACAATACCCAGCATCGGGGCGGCTTTGGAATTAGTCGGCAAGCCAAGGTTTTTCAGGCGTGCGGCCATCAGCATGGGATACGGCAGCGTCGACAACAGCGCCTCGAACATCGAGACGTCCACCTCGACTGGGCGGTTCGGTCCGGCCGCGGCGATCCGCAGTGCCGTCAGCGCGCCAAGGGCGGCGTAACCACCTGCGATGTACTCCGGGATGCGGGCTCCGGCTTGCACCGGGGTTCGGCCGGGCTCTCGGGTGTTGACCCAACCCGCCGCCGCTTGCATCGTCAGCGGGGTGGTCACCCGGTCGCGCAGCGGCCCCTCCTGCCCAAAGCTGGAGAGCCGGACCACGACCAGGTTGGGGTTGATTTGAGCGAGGGTGTCCGTGTCGAGGCCCCACGCCAAGCGCTCAGGCGCGCCTCCCGGCAGATCTTCGACGAGCACATCCGCCGAAGAAAGCAGCTCGCGGACGACCGCGACGTTGCGTTCGAGCGTGAGATCGATCCTCGCGCCGGTCTTTCCGGCGTTCAAATACTCGAACAGCCCACTGCGCTCCGGGTCCGGATCCGCTGGCGGGAAGGGACCCCACCGACGCAACGGGTCACCCGACGGGGGCTCGATCTTGCACACTTCAGCGCCGAGATCGACGAGTAGCTTCGTGCAATAGGGCCCCGCGATCTCTGCGGCCAGCTCGACGACGCGCAAACCCGCCAGGGGCCCTGTCACGCGGGTATCCCGATGGCCTTGGGCTCCATATAGGCCCGCAGTCCCATCACACCGCCCTCCCTGCCGATGCCGCTCTGCTTGAAGCCCCCGAACGGCGCGTCCCCGGGGATCGTGCCATTGATCGATACCTGTCCGGTCCTGATCCGGCGAGCGATGGCCACCGCACGATCGACGTCGCTGCCCCACACCGCGCCACCGAGCCCGTAGGCCGAGTTGTTGGCGATCGCCACCGCATCGTCGTCGTCGCCGTACCGCAGCACCGTCAGCACGGGACCGAACACCTCCTCCTGCGCGATGTATGAGTCGGCCGACGCATCGGTGAGGATCGTCGGCTCGAAGTAGAAGCCGCTGCTCAGGTTCTTCGGGCGGGATCCTCCCGCCACCACGGTCGCACCGTCGGCTTCGGCGCGCTTGACGAATCCCTCGACGCGGTCAAGGTGCTCGCGGCTGATCAACGGCCCCATGGTGACCGCCGGATCGACAGGATCGCCGATCACGACGCCACGGCACAGCTCGGAGAGCCGGTGGACCACGTCGTCGTGGATCGCGTCGGGCAGCAGCAGCCGGCTGTTGAGGATGCAGGCTTGACCGGCATGCATCGTGCACCCCTCGAACAGCAACCGCTCCAGCAATCCGTCACTGACGTCGACGTCAGGCAGCAGGACGGTCGCCGACTTGCCACCGCATTCCAGCAGAACGCGCTTCATCGTGGTCGCCGCGCCCGCCATCACGTCGCGGCCGACTGCCGAGCTGCCGGTGAAACTGACCATGTCGACCCGGGGATCCAGGGTCAGGCTCCGGCTCGCCTCGACACTGGTCGGAGTGACCACGTTGACCACACCGGCCGGAATGTCGGTGTCCTCATCGATGATCTGGGCCAGCGCGAGCCCCGCCAACGGAGTCAGCGGCGAAGGCTTGAGCACGAGGGTGTTTCCCGCCGCCAGCGCTGCTCCCAGCTTCATGACATTCAGCGTGTGCGGGAAGTTCCAGGGCGTCATGGCCGCCACCACACCGAGCGGTTCGTAGCGCAACAGTGTGGTGCCCGCCGCACCCCACGCCTCCATCGGCGCCTCGGCGGGTTCGGTTGCCAGCTCAGCGGCGTGACCGACCATGAAAGCCGGACCGTCGACATGGATCAGCCGTTCGTTTGCCGAGCAACCCCACTCCGCCTGCGCCAGGGCATAGATCTCTTCGCCCCTGGCCAGCAGCGCGTCGCTGAGCTGTTGCAGGCAGCGGGCGCGTTCGGCAGGCTCGGCCGCCGGCCACGGTCCGGTGTCGAAAGCGGCTCTCGCCGCGGCGACCGCCCGTTGGACCTGCGCCACGCTCGCATCGGGCGCCGTCCCGATCACGGCCTCGGTGGCGGGGTTGACGACGTCGTATCGTCCGCCGTCCGGGTCGGTCCACTGGCCGTCGATGTAATGCCCGCAAGGGTCCAGGAGGGAACGCGACCCAGCCATCACCTGCTGCCTTCCTGATTGATTGC
>CAYNLB010000237.1:0-4066 GCA_964397935.1 uncultured Mycobacterium sp. | reverse complement strand
TGCCCGGTGTGGCGACCGCATTCGACGCGCTGGGTGATCCCGAAGCGCACGCGAAGATCCTGATCGACCCCAAGAGCGACGCCGCGAGTCCACAGCCTGTCGGCTGAAAGCCCCGGAAAGGCTCCGCGCCTTCAGCTGTCTTCCTTCTTCAGATCCGTATCCCGGCTCGGCTGAACGCGTTTCGGTTCGCCCGGCATTTTCGGATAGTTCGGTGGATACGGCATGTCGCCGAGCCCGCGCTCCTCGTCGGCCGCGGCCATCTCCAGCAATGCAGAAATCGATTGTGCCACGTCATTCATGGCGGCCCACGGATCCTGGCGACGGCTCACCATGTCCGGCACGGTGGCCATGGTGTAGTGGTCCGGCTCGGCACCGGCGAGCTCGTCCCACGTCAGCGGTGTTGACACCGTTGCGATCTGAGTCGGCCGCACCGAGTACGCAGACGCCATGGTGCGGTCCCGGGCATTCTGGTTGAAGTCGATGAAAGTGCGCTCGCCACGCTCCTCTTTCCACCACGCGGTGGTCACTGCGTCGGGGGCGCGGCGTTCTACTTCGCGGGCAAGCGCGATGCCTGCCCGGCGCACCTGGACGAAATCCCAATGGGTAGCGATCCGCAGGAACACATGGATCCCGCGGCCCCCGGAGGTTTTCGGATACCCGACCAGCCCGAGCTCGTCGAGCAACGGCCGCAACACGTCGACCGCGATTGTGCGCGCCTGCCCGAAGGCGACGCCGGGCTGCGGATCCAGATCGATGCGCAGTTCGTCGGGGTGGTCGGTGTCCGGACAGCGAACCTGCCATGGGTGCAACGCGATCGTTCCCATCTGCGCCGCCCACACGATCGCAGCGGGGTGGGTGATCTTGAGCGCGTCGGCCGTGCGCCCCGACGGGAACGTCACCCGGCACGTCTGCAAATAATCGGGATGGCGTTGGGGAACCCGCTTCTGGTAGATCTCCTCGCCGTCGATGCCGTCCGGGAAGCGCTGCAGATGCGTGGGGCGGTCGCGTAAGGCGGCCAGCATGGGACCCCGCGCCACAGCGAGGTAGTACTCGACCAGGTGCCGCTTGGTTCCGTTGGCCCCCAGCTTGGGGAAATACACCTTGTCCGGACTGGTCAGACGAACCGCAATGCCGTCGACGTCGAGCTCCTCTGCAGCAGCCATATCAGGATTCCAGCACAATCAGGCTATGGACCTACCTGTGCTGCCGCCGGTGTCGCCGATGCTGGCCAAATCGGTTCGATCGATCCCACCTGATGCGTCGTACGAACCCAAATGGGACGGATTCAGGTCCATCTGCTTCCGCGACCGCGACGAGGTGGAGCTGGGCAGTCGCAATGAGCGCCCGATGACGCGCTACTTCCCCGAGTTGGTCGCCGCGGTCCGGGCGGAGCTGCCGCACCGCTGCGTGATCGACGGGGAGATCGTGCTGGCGACCGACCACGGCCTGGACTTCGAGGCGCTGCAACAACGCATCCACCCGGCGGATTCGCGGGTACGGATGCTCGCCGAGACGACGCCGGCATCTTTCATCGCGTTCGACTTGCTCGCCCTCGGCGACGACGACTACACCCGACGACCGTTCAGCGAGCGACGTGCTGCCCTCGTCGAGGCGATTCCCGGTTCGGGAGCCGGCTCCGGGTCCTCGATCCACGTGACACCGGCGACGACCGATCTGGACACCGCGCGGCGATGGTTCGACGAATTCGAGGGAGCCGGCCTCGACGGGGTCATCGCCAAGCCGTTGGCCATCACCTACCAACCGGACAAGCGGGTCATGTTCAAGATCAAGCACGAGCGGACCGCTGACTGCGTGGTCGCCGGATATCGCGTGCACAAGTCCGGCGCTGACGCGATCGGCTCGCTACTGCTCGGGCTCTATCAGGACGATGGCCGGCTTGCCTCGGTCGGAGTGATCGGCGCTTTTCCGATGGCCGAGCGGCGGCGGCTGTTCGCCGAGCTGCAACCGCTTGTCACCGGGTTCGAGGGCCACCCGTGGAACTGGGCCGCCCACGAAGCCGGTGAGCGCACTCCCCGCAAGAACGAGTTCTCCCGCTGGAACGCCGGCAAGGATCTCTCTTTTGTTCCGCTGCGGCCGGAGCGCGTGGTCGAAGTCCGCTACGACCATATGGAGGGACGACGTTTCCGCCACACGGCCCAGTTCAACCGGTGGCGCCCGGACCGCGAGCCACGCTCATGCACGTATGAACAGCTCGATCAGCCAGTCACTTTCAGCCTGGGCGACATCGTTCCGGGCCTGGGTGTCGGCTAAAAGGGCGGCGGCTGGTTACGTTCGATGACGTGGGCGGCGTTAACTGCGCGTTGGGCATCGATGCGTTGGGCACGGTCCTGCTCTCGGGTCCGGCGGCGCCTCGGCATCATGACGCCGCGGTTGCCGGGCAATCGGTATTGCATTGAAACAGTTGGTAATTCGCCCGTAGGCAGGCAGAGAGCGGGAAACAGCAGGCGACTGCCGGGACGGGTGATGTAGCTCTGCCCGCTCGGTGATCTCCACACGACAGTGCCATCGGACCGCTGCTCGTCGTACCAACCGGTCCAAAACGTTTTCAAAAGATGATGCTTTCTGCACAGACACTTGAGGTTGGACGCATGCGTCGGCCCGAGCGGGTAAGGCACGGTGTGATCGATATCGGCGAACCCGGCGGGTCGATCGCAGCCGGGAAACCGGCAAGTCAAATCCCGACACCGGATGTACCGTTCCAGCGCGGCCGACGGCCGGTAGCCCGGCTCCGGCGCCGCATCGCCGGGATGACGCACGGGCCGGACCTTGGCGCCGCCGCGGATCGCCTCGGCCAGCAGGGCCGGGGGTATCACACCGCCGTCGGCGATCAGGGCTGCGGGCGGACCGGGTTCGGCCGGCAGGTCGGGCTCCGGGTCGGGTTCCAGCGCCTCCGCCAGGGTCATCTCGGGAGTGATTGGCCGCGGTGCCCGATCGCCCGCCATGTGCGGGTCGGGATCGGCATCCACGGCCGTGGCCTCTGCAACAACGTGGACGACCAGGCTGGCCGCTCGCGCGTCGTTATCGACGGCGGCTGGGCATTCAGCGTTGCCACAGCCACAAGCGAGCCGCTCGGCCCCCGCGGCCAGCACCCCCAACGCGTCGGCCCGGCGCTGGGCGACCGTGCGCGGATCCTCGCCGCACACCTGGTGGGCCATCTGGGTCAACCGCCGGTCCAGGACAGCCGCATCGGTGGCAAACAACGACCCCCACAGGTGCGCGGTGCCGGACTGATCGTTTTGGGCGCCGATCACTACCTCGCGGCTGCGAGCGCCGGCGCGCGTGCGGCGCAAAGCCCCCGGGTCGTAGCGGTCCACCACCGCGTCGATGGCTTGCGCCGTCTTGGTCACCGACATGGGCCCGAACCGCGCCGCATCCTCGGCCAGGGTGGAATCTACGAGCTGTAATGTCGCGGGGTCTTTCACCAGATCGGTGTGCCACACGATGGCCGCGGCCAGCCGGGCGCTCATGGCACCCTCTGCGAACAGGGCCGCCACCCGGGGCAGGCGATCCCGCAGCCCGACAGCCAGGTACATCTGGCCCGACGCCATGGCATGACTGATGTTCTGTGCCGCAGCGACTTCCGCGGCCATCGCATCCCAGTTGTCGCACGACCAGTGGGCGCGGTCGGTGGGTCCGCCGGCACGCCGGCGCACGAACTCGGCGGTGGCCGCCAGCCGGCGCGCCGCGGCCGCGGCCTCCACCCGGGCACACTCGGTGATCGCGGCCACCACGTCCGCGTCGTCGGTACTCCCCAGCGCCTCTGCATCCGGTAACGCGGCATCGAACATAGCTTCGAATATACCGGCGGCCTTCGACCGCACGGCCGCCGAAAAACCCACCTGTGGAAGAACTTCCAACTGTGGATAACTCCGAGCAGGCGTTCGATTCGGCTCAATGTGGGCATCGCGGACGTCGTCGCGGGCGACCTCGAGGTCGTGCCCCGTGGAGTCACGGCGGCGGCATCGACCTGCCGAGAGACGGTTGACTTAAACCGCGACCGTCAGCGCCGACAACCCGCGCAGCGTGACATTCGCCTTGTACTGCG
>CAYNLB010000236.1:0-4069 GCA_964397935.1 uncultured Mycobacterium sp. | reverse complement strand
ACTAAGGCCGGGGTTCGCCCCGGCCTTATCCAAATTTCATCGAGGCTCGTCGAGTCCCATGCCGCCGTCATGACGCTGATGCGCATCGATGATCATCGCGCCGGCCAGATATGGTCGGCCGGAATGCCAATGCCAGCACTCGCTATTCGGCTGCTCTATAACAACTCTTGGCGGCCCGTAAAACCACCGACCGGATCCCTCACATCCACCAATGCGATTCCGCAGGATGCGAAACCCGCGCGGCGGAAGGCTTACTCACCGCAAACAGACCTCAACTCGGAAGCCAACACCAGGCCAGGGAAACTCACAGCCCAGGCGTTCAGCGGCGTTGGTACCGCCGTTGTGGCTCCTCAGGAGTCGGCGACGCGTCTGGGTTTTGACGACGTACAGATTGCGCGAACGAACTGTGTTGCTTCTTAGCGTTTCTCGTCACGAAGCAACGCATCGGTGGCCGCGGCGCGGCGGGCGGTCTTGACATGCTTAGCGGCGCGTTTCTCCTTCAATGATTTTCCGGACTTCTTACTCATTGTTTGTCGAGGAGACTTATCGGACATTGCTGGCCCTTCATTATGGGGCCTGGTTGGTCCCGGTTATCAGACTGTACCCCAGGGCAGGGAATTAGTGAGAGCATCCGGCGTCGCGCCGACGCCTTGACGGGTGTATCGTTAAAGGAGTTGGAAATCCAGGCAGTCCGGGGCTGAAACAGCCTTACATCGCTGATCGCACCGAGCAACCGCTCACGCTGGGCACGCAGGTGACCACCTCAAGTTGGGATTACCTTGAGCGCCCCATTTAGATCTTCACCGTTGATAGATTCCTCTGGGGAGCAGGAGTTTTCCGGCACACCGAGTTTCGGCATCCTGAGTACGTATCCACCGACACCGTACGGGCTAGCGACGTTCAGCGTTGCTCTTGCCCACGGGTTGAGCACCAATGGCTCCGACGTCAGGGTCGTGCGGGTGTCCGACGGTTCGCCGCCCTCAAGCACCCGTGCCGTCGGAGAGCTGGTCAACGGCTCCGCGGTGTCAGTCGCAGCATGCGCCGAGTTGCTCAACCGGAGCGACGTCGCCATCATCCAACATGAGTACGGCAGCTACGAAGGCGTAGACGACGACGAAATCGTGGGGATCATGGACGGACTGCGCGTCCCATCGATCTTGGTAGCTCGCGCCATTCCCAAATACCCTACGCCACAACAGCGCTCGGTTCTCAAGGCACTTGCCACGCGGGCGGACCAGGTGATCGTGATGTCGGAGGCGGCTAGCCAACAGCTGTGCCAGGGCTTCGACATCGCCTGCCGCAAAGTCGCCACCATCCCACACAGCGCGACCGTCCCGACGAAGGTCCCCTGCGCGCGGGGAGGTCGACCCATCGTGTTGACCGGGGGCCTACTCGGCCCGGGTAAGGGCATCGAGCGGGTGATCGAGGCGATGAGGTCCCTTAGCGGTCTGCCCGGCCGGCCGCGGTACCTGGTGGCCGGCCGAACACACCCGAAGGTGCTGGCCGCCGATGGCGAAGCGTACCGCAATGCCCGAATTGAACAGGCGCGGTGCAGCGGCGTTGCGGATTCGGTGTGCTTCGATACGGGTTACCGCAACCTTCCCATGCTGACCGCCCTGGTCCAGTCCGCGGCGGTTGTGGTCCTGCCCTATGACTCGACCGATCAGGTCACCTCCAGTGCTCTCGTCGACGCCGTGGCGAGTGGTCGCCCAGTCGTGGCCACCGCGTTCCCGCACGCCGTCGAGCTGCTCGCCAGTGGGGCCGGCATAGTCGTCGCGCATGACGATCCGGATGCACTGGCTTCGGCCCTACGCCGCGTGCTGACCGAGCCACGCCTTGCCGGTGCGATGGCGGCCGAGGCCAGAAGACTAGCGTCCGAGATGACCTGGCCAATCGTCGCGAGTGCGTATCTGCGGCTGGCGCATCGGGCCCTCGCGCAGCGACGGGCACGAATATGACCCCTACGTCACCAGCTCCGATCTTCGATCACCTGCTGCGGCTGACGGACCGTCGTGGCACCTTGGTGCACGCGCGATGCGCCGAGCCGCTGCCCGAGCACGGTTACTGCACCGACGATGTGGCGCGGGCGCTTGTCGTCGCCACCCGAGATCATGGCCCCGACCGAATACTGAATGGTCTGGCCGGTGTTTCGTTGCAGTTTTTGAACGACGCACAGGCCCTCACCGGCGCTTGCCGTAATCGGATGGACAGCACAGGGAACTGGGTCGACGAGCCAGCCCTAGAGGATGCCTGGGGGCGGTGCATCTGGGGTCTGGGGACCGCAGCCGCGCACAGCAATGTCGCCTGGACCCGGCAATCGGCCATCATGCAATTCGAGCGCGCCACTCAGCAGCGGTCGGTATGGCCGCGAGCGATGGCGTTCGCGGCGCTCGGTGCTGCCGAACTCCTCATGTTCGACCCAGCACACCACGCAGCCCGTGCACTGCTCACCGACTACGCCTCTTCGGTGCCTGCACCGAACAATGACCCCGTGTGGCCCTGGCCCGAGCCGCGACTGACCTACGCTAATGCCGTTGTGCCCGAGGCGATGATCGCTGCCGGTGGCGCGCTCGCCGACACGACGCTGCGTCGGCGCGGCCTGGAGCTGTTGGCGTGGCTGGTCGAATTCGAAACGGCAGACGGCCATCTGTCGCCCACCCCCGTTGGGGGCAGAGGTGCCGAGGACCCCAGACCCGGATTCGACCAGCGGCCGATCGAAGTGTCAACACTTGCCGATGCGTGCGCGCGCGCCGCCGCCGTCGATACCGACCCGATCTGGCCTGCCGGCGTCAGGGCCGCAGCGGCCTGGTTCATGGGCGACAACGACGCGGGAGAGCCGATGTGGGACCCGGACACAGGTGGCGGATACGACGGCTTGCACGCCGACGGCGTGGACAATAACCAGGGCGCGGAGTCGACCCTGGCGGTGATCTCGACTTTGCAGCATGCTCGGCGTTTACTACTGTGCCGCAATGACTTCGATTCTGGCCGCGCTCGTCACACATAGCCCGTCTGCTACGTTCGGGGGGCTTGCGCCGCGACCGGTTGGTATCCCGGGCAGCGCACCCGTGCGTGACGAATTTGTCGGCAGACAGCGGCGCCAGACCCTGGATTGAAAGCAGCTGATGCGCCCGATTCGCGGCTATCCGAGCCGCATCAGGGCATCAACCATCCACTAATCGTGCACCATTAGGGCAGGCCCATCAGGCCTATCCGTAGCAGTAGGGAGAACTGGCCAGCAGGCTACGGGATGCAATCCGTTGCGAAATAAGTTGCTGGGGATTGTCTTCCGATGAAGGCACGGCGCCGCACGCTCATGACAATCGGGTCGGAAGACACCTGCATATCCGCGCCTCCTGGATCGCTTCCCTCCGCAGGCTTGAAATGCACGATTTCGCGTACCAAAAACCCCCGGGGCCAACAAGTAACGGGATCCTGCCGATACAAAAACGGGGCGGTCCCCAGACAGCCCCAGGGATTTTCGTACCGAGCCCCTAGGCGGGGCTCACTCCCACTGCCTGAGGACCTTTAGGCCCCTGGGCGATCTCAAACTGCACCCGTTGATTCTCCTCAAGGGAACGGAAACCGTCGCCCTTGATCTCTGAGTGGTGGACGAACACATCTTTTGCGCCGCCGTCAGGGGCGATAAAGCCGAAGCCTTTTTCGCTGTTGAACCATTTCACGGTTCCCTGTGTCATACTAACTTCTTTCTTTTTCCAAGTAAGCGCAATTGGCTACGCCCACAACTAACCATACCACAAATAAACCCAAAGGAGAGGCCGCCCGCAATTCTTCGGCCAATATTTTTTAGGTGCATTGGGTCCGACTCTATACCATGCGACGACGTCTGGCCTCAAGGTCGCCGCGGGGGTTGGGAAATGACAGGACCGGCACGCTTCGCGACACGCTTCTCTCTCGGAGCTTTACCGGATTTTCTTAGGTAATGGAATTGCCGGGCAGATTTATCAGACATCGCGGCCCCCTTAATATTGGAGGCCTATGTCGGTCCTGGTTCACAGAAGAGTGTACGCCCCTCGGCCCGCGTCACCCTCGTCTATGCAGCGGGCGC
>CAYNLB010000235.1:0-4241 GCA_964397935.1 uncultured Mycobacterium sp. | reverse complement strand
TCGACGCCGCTGTTCTTCGCGCAAGCCATCGGCCGGTTCGTGCGATCGCGCCGGCAGGGAGAAACCGCAAGCATCTTCCTGCCGTCCGTGCTCAACCTGCTGCAGCTGGCAAGCGAGCTGGAGGCCCAGCGCAACCACGTGCTCGGCCGGCCACACCGCGAATCCGACGACCCCCTCGACGGCGATCCCGCCACCCGGACACAGACCGAGCAGGGTGAAACAGACAACACCTTCACCTCCTTGGGCGCCGACGCCGAACTGGATCAGGTCATCTTCGATGGATCATCGTTCGGCACCGCCACCCCGGCCGGCAGCGACGAAGAGGCGGAGTACTTGGGTATCCCCGGGTTGCTGGATGCCGACCAGATGCGCGCCCTGCTGCACCGACGCCAGGACCAGCAACTGCAGAGACGGGCCGCTCGAGGGGCACATTCGACCTCGGAAACGACGCCGGCGGCGGCGCCGGTATCGACGCACGGCCAGCTCCGGGAGCTGCGCCGCGAACTGAACACTTTGGTTTCCATAGCCCATCACCGCACCGGCAAGCCGCACGGCTGGATCCACAACGAACTCCGCCGCCGCTGCGGCGGGCCACCGATCGCGACCGCGACCCGGGATCAGCTCAGGGCGCGCATCGATGCCGTGCGCGAGCTCAATTCGGAGCGGTCGTGACCGGCGACACCTAGTCGCCCACCGGTTCCTCGAGCACCTCGACCGCGGGTCCGCCCAAGACGGCCAGCAGATGTTGCTCGATCGCGGCTCGCGCGCCGTACTCGGCGTCGACCGGCACCGACACACAAAACACGTCAGCCGCGGTCGACCCGAATGTGTTGACCTTCGCCCAGACGATGTCTGCTCCCGCCCGCTCGAGCGCCCGCGTCAGCAGTGCGAGCAAACCCAAGCGATCCATGGCGCGGACTTCGACGAGAAGCTGGCCGGCTTCGGCGGCGTCGAGCCACAAGATGCGGGGCGGCGCGGTAGAACGGGTCAGGGGCGCCCCCGCCTGGATCTCCCCGGCCCGTGCCATGGCGGAGCTGGCGGCATCGCTGTCACGCTTCTCCAGCGTGCCGAGAATGTCGACGTCGCCCTTGAGCGCACCGGTGAACTGCTGGCGCAGCAGGCCCGCTTCGGGTGGTGAACCAAACAGCGGTGAGGCCACGAATTCGACGATCGCGACACCGTCGTGCGTGTTGGCCGACGCCGAATGGATTCGCAGCGAGTTCAAAGCCAGCACGGCGGCTGCTTTCGACACCAATCCCCGCTGGTCCGGCGCAAGCATCACCACACGCAGGCGCTCACCGTCGCCGGGCTCGATCTCCACATGCACGCCATGATCGGCTGCCAGCGAAAGATAATGCGGCGCTGTGGGTTCCGCTTGCGGCAGCGGTTCACCGGCCATTGCCATCCGGCAACGACGGACCAGGTCCTCGATCAAGGAGGCCTTCCATTCGCTCCACACCCCGGGCCCGGTGGCCTTCGAATCCGCTTCCGAGAGCGCGTGCAGGAGTTCGAGCAGTTGCGGATCCTCGCCCAGGGCTTCGGATACGCCTTCTATTGTTTTGGGATCGTTGAGGTCGTTCCGGGTGGCCGTCACGGGCAGCAGCAGGTGGTAACGGACCATCCCTGAGAGTGTGTCGATGTCCCGGGGCGACAACCCCAGCCGGGTGCCGATCGGGATCGCCAATTCGGCCCCCAGCACGCAATGGTCCGTGCCCCGCCCCTTGCCGATGTCGTGCAGCAACGCTCCCAGCGCCAGTAGGTCCGATCGCGCCACGCGGGTGGTCAACGGCGCGGCGTTGACCGCGGTTTCGACGGTATGACGGTCGACGGTCCATTTGTGGGAGACGTCGCGCGGCGGGAGATCGCGGATTGCGTCCCACTCCGGCAGCAGCCGGCCCAATAGCCCGGTGCGGTCGAGTGCTTCGATCGTGTTCACCGTTGTACGACCGGCCAGGAGCACGACCAGCAGGTCGTCCAACGCCTCGCGCGGCCACGGAGTCGGCATCTCCGGCGCGCTGGCGGCGAGGCGACTCAGCGTGCCGGCCCCGATCGGCAATCCGGTGCCGGCCGAGGCCGCGGCCACTCTTAGCACCAGACCGGCATCGCTTTCCGGGCGGGCATCGCGCGCCAGCACGATTTCTCCGGCATACTCGACGACGCCTTCGTCCAGCGGCCGGCGCTTCGGTCGCCGCACCAGGGCCGTGATGCCCCGGCGCGGCAACGCGTTTTCGGCGGTCCGCAGCCCGGTTTCAGCGTGGTAGGCGATGGTGCGGGCGGCGGCGGACAGCATGCGCGCCAGGTCGAACCTGTCGCCGACATGCAAGGCCGCGCTGATCTCGTCGGCGAACTGGGCCAGCAGCTGATCGCGTCCACGGCCAGACACCCGATGCAACTCGGTGCGCACGTCGAGCAGCATCAGATACGCGGCATCCAGGGAACCTCCCGGCATGTCCGGGTTGGCCATGCCGTGGCGGTCGATGAGCTGGGCCACGCCCAGGGAGTCCAGCAGTTGCACGTCACGCAGGCCGCCGCGACCCGACTTCAGGTCGGGCTCAGCGCGTTGCGCGATCCGGCCACAACGGTGCCAGCGGGCGTGCGTGACTTCGACAAGCTCGTCCATCCGGGAGCGGATTACGCTGCGCCACTGCCGGCGCGCTCCGTCGATCAGTTCTGCCGACAGCTGCGCGTCCCCGACGATGCGGCGCGCATCTAACATGCCCAGCGCGGCCACCATGTCGGCATTGGCAACGCCCAGGGCCCCGGACACGGTGCGGACGCTGTGGTCAATCCGAATGTTGGCGTCCCACAACGGATACCACAGCCCATCGGCGACCTGCTGCAAGACATCGGCAGACTTGTCGTCGTGCAACAACATCAGGTCCAGATCGGAATACGGCAGCAGCTCTCGACGGCCCAAGCCACCGACTCCGACGATCGCGAAGCCGCTGCCATCGGTGATGCCTAGTTCCGCGCCTTTGGCCACCAGCCAGGATTCGTGTAGGTCCAGCCAGGCTTGCCTCAGCCCGGCCGCATCGAGCTGGCCGGCACCCGACAGCAGTCGGCGCCTCGACGCGGCTAAATCGCTTGCCCCGCAAGCGATTCCCGTCCCCGATAGATCCGATGCCCGCGATGGGCCGGACCGGTTCGGTTTCATGCCGTCGGCGCCCGCCAAGGATGGATCAGCAATTGGTGGCCAGTGTCATAACGCATCGGTTCCGCGTTCGCCCGTGCGCACTCGCACAATGGTTTCCACCGGGCTCACCCAGACCTTGCCGTCACCGATCTTGCCGGTGCGCGCCGCCCGGACGATGCTGTCCACGACTTTGTCGACGATCGAGTCGTCGACAACGACCTCGATCCGCACCTTCGGCACGAAATCCACCGAGTATTCAGCCCCCCGGTAGACCTCGGTGTGACCCTTCTGCCGTCCATAGCCCTGGATTTCGCTGACCGTCATCCCCAGGACGCCCGCGTCCTCGAGGCTGCTCTTGACGTCATCGAGGGTGAACGGCTTCACGATCGCGGTGACGAGCTTCATTTCTGCTCCGCCTCAACTTTCTCGCCCACTGGCTCCTCCTCCAGGCCGTTCCGGGTATCACCCACGGCAACCCGCGGGGGCAGGACCGAGCCGGTCGCCACGGCGAAATCGTAACTGCTCTCCGCGTGCTCGGCCTCGTCGATACCCGCGGCTTCCTCCTCGGGACTCAGGCGCAGGCCCATGGTGTACTTCAGGATAAGGGCCAGGATGAGGGTGACGACACCGGAGTAGGTCAGAACGCTGAACGCGCCGACGGCCTGTTTGCCCAGCTGGTCCCAACCGCCACCGTAAAACAACCCTGTGACCGCCGCCGGGGCCTCCGGTGTGGCGACCAGACCCACCAGCAGAGTGCCGACCAGACCGCCTACCAAGTGCACGCCGACCACGTCGAGTGAGTCGTCGAAACCGAACCGGAACTTCAGGCCGACCGCCAGCGCGCACAGCACACCGGCCACCGCACCGATCGCCAGCGCGCCCAGCACGTTGACCGACGAACACGACGGAGTGATGGCCACCAGACCTGCGACGATGCCCGACGCCGCGCCCAGCGTGGTGGCCTTGCCGTCGCGGATGCGCTCGGTGGCCAGCCAGGCGAGCATAGCTGCGGCCGTGGCGATCGTGGTGGTGATAAACGTCGACCCGGCCGAGCCGTTGGACGCCAGCGACGACCCGGCGTTGAAGCCGTACCAGCCGAACCACAGCA
>CAYNLB010000234.1:1313-4307 GCA_964397935.1 uncultured Mycobacterium sp. | reverse complement strand
CGCGCAGCATTTGCGAACGAATTGCATTTGGCTATGCCGGGTGACGCACGGCAGGCGGCGACGCCGTGCCGGGGGCCTTCGGACGACACGGCGGCCACCAGGAAACTTTCAGACGATTCCGGTTATTGCATGGAACTGGTGTGACTCGCGCGCCAGCGCAGGGCTTCGAGCGCAACAGCTACCCGGACACTGCTTTCCCGGAGGGGCCGAGGCAGCAACTCGTCTGCGCGAGCCAGCCGGCGCAACAGGGTGCTGCGATGCGTGTGCAGGCGTTCGGCCGCGCGCGAGGCATTGCACTGTTCGTTGACGAATGTCAACACTGCCGTGCGCGTTTCGACGCTTGCCGACTCTAATTGACCGAGCACCTGTGTGATGAACTCGTCGGCTCCATCGGGATCGTGGGTGATCAACGCAACCAGCTGAACATCGCTGAAGAAGGCCACCCGCTGTCCAGAGCCGAGTCGGGCGAGCATTTGCTGGGTGGTCAGAGCGTCAAGATGGCTGCGCCGAAAACCCTCGATCCCCTTCAGGGTGCGACCGATCGCAACACGTACATCGGGCACCTGGTCGATCGCCCCGAGCAATTGGCCGACATCGATCGCAGTGGCACCGGCCACCCAGACCCATCGGCTGGCGGTGCTGGCGAGGACGCTCAGGGGCCGCTGCGACCCGGCGGCGCGTGCGAAGGCTTCCGCCGTGCGGTCGAGATGGCGCAGATCGCCCTCGGACGTGTCGGTCCAGATGATCGCCGCGGTGTGGGGCCGGTTGAGCGGGTAGGCGAGGCGCGCTTCGGCGCGCTGGCGGCTGATCGGTGCGCCGTCGAGGATCAACGCGACGACCTGGCGGCGTTCGGCGTATGTCCCCCGGGTGAGCTCGTCGCGCTCCACCTCGATCTGGGCGGCGATACCGGCAAGGGTGGCGTCGATGAATGCGCTGATGGATCGCGAGGACACGTCGAGCAGTTCATGCAGCTCCACCGGGTCGGAGGTGAGCTCGAACGCGATCTCCATCCAGCGTCGCCATGCCACACCTTCACCGATGCGATATGCGTCGAGCGCCACCGCATCCAGGCCGCGCCGCACCAGATCACGTGCGATCCCCAGCGGCTCCGGCCCCAGGTTGGCCGGCACCGGCGCCCCGGGATCGCGCAGGTTGGCCGTCGACCAATACATCAGGTTGGCCCGGTTGGTGCGGCTGATGGCTGCGGCCAGCACCGGATCGGCGGCGATCGTCGGGTTGGACGCCAGGGTCGCTCGGTCGAGTTCGTCGAGCCATTCCGGCCGGGCGTTCACGGTGATCTGCGCGCCCTGGCGGATCAGTTCGCGCACCCGCGGCGACGGCGGTTCCCAGTTCATCGGCCCACTCTAGCCAGAGTGCTACATTCTGCCGCACAAATGCCGCAAAGTTGCACTATTTTGTCCTATTCCTAAGCCGCGGGAGCGCCGAGCATTGAGGGCAGTTCTTGTACCGCCAACCCTCAAGGAGTCCGTGTCATGACCCCCACCGCAGCGGTCGTCAGCCGCGTCGAGCATGTCGATGTACTCATCGTCGGCGCCGGCATTTCCGGCATCGGTGCCGCCTACTACCTGCAAGAACAACACCCGCACAAGTCCTACGCCATCCTGGAGGCCCGCGGCGCCACCGGCGGCACCTGGGATCTGTTCCGCTACCCCGGCATCCGCTCGGACTCCGATCTGCACACCTTCGGTTACGAGTTCAAGCCGTGGCGCGACGACCACGCCATCGCCACCGCCGACAAAATCCTGGCCTATCTGCGTGAGACCGCAGCCGAAAACGGCATCGACGACAAGGTGCGCTTCCACCACAAGGTGCTGGGCGCGGCGTGGTCCAGCGACGACGCGCGCTGGATTGTCGATGTCGAGCGCACCGACACCGAAGAACTCGTGCAGATCGGCGCGACCTGGATTTTCTGCGCCGGCGGCTACTACCGCTACGACGAAGGCTTCACCCCGCACTTCGAGGGCCGCGAGCGCTTCGAGGGGCAGATCGTGCACCCGCAACACTGGCCGACGGACCTCGACTACACGGGCAAGAAGGTCGTTGTGGTCGGCAGTGGCGCCACCGCTGTCACGCTGGTGCCGGCGATGGCCGAGAAGGCCGGCCACGTCACGATGCTGCAGCGATCGCCGACCTACATCATGCCGGTGCCGTCGAAGGACGTCTTCGCCAACACAGCGAAGAAATTGCTCGGTGACAAGCGCGGATACGCCTTGACGCGGCGCAAGAACATCCTCAAGCAGCGGGCCGTCTACCGTCTGTGCCAGCGCTACCCGGGCGCGGCGCGCCGGTTGATCCGCTACCTCAACGCAAAGCAGCTGCCCGAGGGCTATCCGGTCGATGAGCACTTCAACCCGGCCTACAACCCGTGGGATCAGCGGTTGTGCGCGGTGCCCGACGCCGATCTGTTCAAGGCGATCCGCGCCGGCGCTGCCTCGGTGGTCACCGACCGCATCGCAACCTTCACCCGCGCCGGCATCCTGCTGGACTCTGGTCGCGAACTGGAGGCCGACATCATCGTGACTGCAACGGGTTTGAACCTGCAGGCGTTCGGGGGCATGTCGCTCAGCGTCGACGGCGAGCCGGTGTGCCTGCCGGACCGCGTCGCCTACAAGGGCATGATGCTAGCCGGTGTGCCGAACTTCGCGTTCGCGATCGGCTACACCAACTCGTCGTGGACGTTGAAGATCGGGCTGTTGTGCGAGCACTTCTGCCGGCTGCTCGCCCACATGGACACCAACGGCTACGACACCGCCCGCCCGGAGCTCGATGATCCGGACATGGAAACCCGCCCACTGCTGGATTTCGGCGCCGGCTACGTCAAGCGCGCAATCGGGCAACTGCCCCGGCAGGGCGTGGGGGAGCCGTGGTTGATGTCGATGAGCTACCACACCGACGTCAAACTACTGCGCGACGACTCGGTCATCGACCCGCACCTGCGGTTGACAGCCTCCGGCGCCGCTGCCGCGGTGGTCG
>CAYNLB010000234.1:0-1213 GCA_964397935.1 uncultured Mycobacterium sp. | reverse complement strand
GCCCTCGAGAATCTTGGTGTCGGGCCGGTACAGCCGCAGCATCAGGTTGAAGTCGCCCGCGTCCGCAGCGGGCAGCCAGTGCGTCGGCTGCCGCGCGTCCTTGCGCTACGGCCGCGGATCAGTTCTGACGATGGCTACGTCGCGCTGTTCCGTTCGATCCACTGGGTGAGCGCATCCTCGAGCGCGGTCGCGACCTTTAAACCAGCGCTGTCGGCGGCCTGATGGAACCGCTCGACCAGGTCGGTCTGGACTGAGGCGCCCAACCTCGAGCGCTGGGGCTTCGGCTTCGCCGGCGGGATTACCGGGACGTGTCGCGCGACAGACGCGTCAACGATTTCACGCAGTGCGGGAATCTCGTCGAGCAATCTGGCGAGGTCGACGCGCTCGATACGCAGCAACTCGGCCGGTCCGGTCGTCGTTACGGTCGCAGAACGCAATTTCCCACGATGGAGCGCGGATTCGCCGAACACCTCGCCGGCGCCCAGCACGGCGACCCGGTCCTGGCCGACGTAAACCCCCACCTCCCCGCTGAGCAGGATGTAGCAGGCGTCCGACGGAGTCTCCTCGTGAATCAGCGGAAATGGCAGCGACGTCGACGTGCGATGAGCGACACGGGCGAGACGCACCAGTTCATCGTCCGAGAAGTTACCGAATGTGCCGTACTCGCGTAGCCGACGAGCGTCGTCCTCGTGTTGCTTGTCATCGACCTTCATAGCGGACTCCTGACGTGCGATGTGACCCGGACATCGAGGAGCGTAACGCGGATTTGCGGTACGACGACAGAAAGCGGCAACGAAACTTCTAGGCCGGCCCGACCACAGAATTAGCAGATTAGCTGCGGTGTTACGGACGCGGCGACCGGCTTCGTCACTTTCGAGTGGGAAGCCTCATCACCATGCGCACGATCGGCAAGAGCGACTTCTGCCAGAGAGTCGCCGGGATGCCAAAGGGCGGATCGAGATTGAACACCCGGGCGGTCGCGATCGTCTGAGATTCGGTGTACTTCAACAGGCCCTCGGGACCGTGTCTGCGGCCGACGCCGGACAGGCCCATTCCGCCCATCGGCGCGGCGAGGCTGCCCCATGCGAAAGCGTAGCCCTCGTCGACGTTCACCGTCCCCGACCGCAACCGGGCCGCGATCTTTTGGCCCTCTGCGGTGGTGCGGGCCCACACACTGGCGTTGAGTCCGTATTCGGTGTCGTTGGCCTTCTCG
>CAYNLB010000233.1:2512-4316 GCA_964397935.1 uncultured Mycobacterium sp. | reverse complement strand
TGGGCAAGACGGTGCTCATCCAGGAGATGATCAACCGTATTGCCCGTAACTTCGGTGGTACGTCGGTGTTCGCCGGGGTGGGGGAGCGCACCCGCGAGGGCAACGACCTGTGGGTCGAGCTTCAGGAAGCCAACGTGCTCAAGGACACCGCACTGGTGTTCGGTCAGATGGACGAGCCCCCGGGCACCCGTATGCGGGTGGCGCTCTCGGCGCTGACCATGGCGGAGTGGTTCCGCGACGAGGCGGGCCAGGACGTGCTGCTGTTCATCGACAACATCTTCCGATTCACCCAGGCGGGGTCTGAGGTGTCGACGCTGCTCGGTCGTATGCCGTCGGCCGTGGGTTACCAGCCCACGCTTGCCGATGAGATGGGCGAGCTGCAGGAGCGCATCACATCGACCCGGGGCCGGTCGATCACGTCGATGCAGGCGGTCTACGTGCCCGCGGACGACTACACCGACCCGGCGCCGGCTACGACGTTCGCGCACTTGGACGCAACCACCGAGCTGTCGCGTTCGGTGTTCTCCAAGGGCATCTTCCCCGCGGTCGACCCGCTGGCATCGAGCTCAACCATCCTCGACCCGGGTGTCGTCGGTGAGGAGCACTACCGGGTGGCGCAGGAGGTCATCCGGATCCTGCAACGGTACAAGGACCTTCAGGACATCATCGCCATCCTCGGTATCGACGAGCTGTCGGAGGAGGACAAGCAGTTGGTCAACCGGGCCCGGCGTATCGAGCGGTTCCTGTCGCAGAACATGATGGCGGCCGAACAGTTCACCGGCCAGCCGGGTTCGACGGTACCGCTGAAGGAGACCATCGAAGCGTTCGACCGGGTTACCAAGGGTGAGTTCGACCACGTGCCCGAGCAGGCCTTCTTCTTGATCGGCGGCCTCGATGACCTGGCCAAGAAGGCCGAGAGCCTTGGCGCCAAGCTATAAACTTGCGCCCGAGTCGAAAGGTGGTGTGGCATGGCTGAATTGAACGTCGAGATAGTCGCCGTCGACCGGAAGATCTGGTCAGGCGAGGCAACGTTCCTGTTCACCCGCACCACCGTCGGCGAGATCGGCATCTTGCCCCGCCACATCCCGCTGGTAGCGCAGCTGGTCGACGACGCAATGGTGCGGGTCGAAATCGAGGGCAAAGACGATCTGCGGATCGCGGTGGATGGCGGTTTCTTGTCGGTAACTGAGGAATCGGTCAGCATCCTCGCCGAGTCCGCCGAGTTCGAGAAGGAGATCGACGAGAGCGCCGCTCGGGAGGATTCCGAGTCCGACGATCCCCGTATCGCCGCCAGGGGCCGCGCCAGACTGCGCGCCGTCGGCGCGATCGACTGACCGCCGATGAGCGCGCCCATGGTTGGCATGGTCGCGCTCATCGTCCTGCTTGGGGCGGCCGTCACCGCGCTGAGCTATCGGTTGTGGAAACTGCGCCAGGGTGGGACCGCGGGAATCATGCGAGACATCCCTGCGGTTGGGGGTCATGGCTGGCGCCACGGCGTGATCCGCTACCGCGGCGGCGAAGCCGCCTTCTACCGGCTGTCCAGTCTGCGGTTGTGGCCGGACCGTCGGCTTAGCCGCAGAGGGGTGGAGATCGTGGGGCGGCGCGCGCCGCGCGGCGACGAATTCGACATCATGACCGACGAGATCGTGGTGGTGGAGCTGCGCGACACGACGCAGGACCGCAGATCCGGTTACGAGATCGCGCTGGACAAGGGCGCATTGACTGCATTCCTGTCGTGGCTGGAGTCGCGCCCTTCGCCGCGCGCGCGCCGCCGCAGCGTCTAGAAGTCAGCGTCTATAAGTCA
>CAYNLB010000233.1:0-2412 GCA_964397935.1 uncultured Mycobacterium sp. | reverse complement strand
CGCCGGGTGTGCCGCCACCTGGTTTCCAGAGCACATCACCGCCCGAGTTGGCCGCCCGCGCCAGGATGAACAGCAGATCCGACAGCCGGTTCAAGTACTTCGCCGGCAGTGCGCTGACGCCTTCCGGAGCGGCATCGACTGCCGCCCACGCCGACCGCTCGGCGCGTCTTACCACGGTACGGGCGACGTGCAACAGCGCCGACAACGCCGAACCGCCAGGCAACACAAAGGAGTTCAGCGCCGGTAAGGACTCGTTATAAGTGTCACACCACTTTTCGAGTCGGTCGATGTAGGGCTGAGTGACCCGCAGCGGGGGATATTCGGGATTCTCCACCACGGGCGTGGATAGATCTGCGCCGGCGTCAAACAAGTCATTCTGGATCTGTCGCAGCACAACGGTGATTTCCTCGTCAGGCTGACCCAAGGCGATTGCGACGCCGATCGTCGAGTTGGCCTCGTCGCAATCTGCATACGCCACCAGCCGGGCATCGTTTTTGGAGACCCGCGAGAAGTCGCTCAGTCCCGTGGTCCCGTCGTCGCCAGTTCGGGTGTAGATGCGGGTCAGGTGTATTGCCATGAGGAAAACGGTACTGCGGCCCCTGAGAGGACGGGGCCTCGGCTCGATTGCTCGGCTCGCCCCCTCGCCGCTGCGCGGCTGGGGGTGCCCCACCCCACCCGCTTCGCGGAGTGCATCGTCGCCAAGCTTGGCTGACTGACAAGCCGATAGCGCTTTATTAGACTGACGCGGGTGGCTGAGCGATTCGTAGTGACCGGCGGCAACCGGTTGGCTGGCGAAGTCGCAGTCGGGGGCGCCAAGAACAGCGTGCTCAAGCTCATGGCCGCGACGCTGTTGGCCGAAGGAACCAGCACGATCACCAACTGCCCGGACATCCTCGATGTGCCGCTGATGGCGGAGGTGTTGCGCGGCCTGGGCGCCACCGTCGAACTCGATGGCGATGTCGCCCGCATCACCTCTCCGGACGAGCCGAAGTACGACGCCGACTTTGCGGCGGTACGCCAGTTCCGGGCGTCGGTCTGCGTGCTGGGGCCGCTGGTTGGCCGCTGCAAGCGCGCCAAGGTCGCGCTCCCGGGCGGTGACGCGATCGGTTCACGCCCGCTTGATATGCACCAAGCGGGCCTGCGTCAGCTGGGCGCGCAGTGCAATATCGAGCACGGGTGTGTCGTTGCTCAGGCCGACACGTTGCGCGGCGCGGAGATTCAGCTGGAGTTCCCCTCCGTGGGCGCCACCGAGAACATCCTGATGGCGGCGGTCGTGGCCGAGGGTGTCACCACGATTCACAATGCGGCGCGCGAACCCGACGTCGTGGATCTGTGCACGATGTTGAACCAGATGGGCGCCCAGGTCGAGGGTGCGGGTTCGCCGACCATGACCATCACCGGCGTCCCGCGCCTGTACCCGACCGAGCACCGCGTGATCGGGGACCGCATCGTAGCCGCCACCTGGGGCATCGCCGCCGCGATGACCCGGGGAGACATCTCGGTGACCGGGGTCGACCCGGCGCACCTTCAGGTGGTGCTGCACAAGCTGCACGACGCCGGTGCCACGGTCACCCAGACCGATGACAGCTTCCGGGTGGCCCAGTACGAGCGCCCGAAGGCCGTCAATGTCGCGACCTTGCCGTTCCCCGGGTTTCCGACCGATCTGCAGCCGATGGCGATCGCCCTGGCGTCGATCGCCGACGGCACGTCGATGATCACGGAGAACGTGTTCGAGGCGCGCTTCCGGTTCGTCGAGGAGATGATCCGGCTCGGCGCCGACGCCCGCACGGACGGGCACCACGCCGTCGTGCGGGGTCTTCCGCAACTGTCCAGCGCCCCGGTGTGGTGTTCGGACATTCGGGCCGGCGCCGGCCTGGTGTTGGCGGGCTTGGTTGCGGACGGCGATACCGAGGTACACGACGTGTTCCACATCGACCGCGGCTACCCGCTGTTCGTCGAGAACCTGGCGATTTTGGGAGCGGAGATCGAACGGGTAGAGTAGCCAAAGTCAGTGCCCCACAAGCGCGGTCACCACACGAAGGGGACCGAACCAGGGGCCTTGACTCCCTCGCCGGATCGGTACTAGCCTGGCACGGTTGCTCCCGAAGCGGTCGCCATGACCGCCAAAATTGGGGGTTGACTCCTCTGCTGGACTTGTATTAAGCTGGCAGGGTTGCCCCAAAACGGGCGAAACAAGTGTTGTTTGAGAACTCAATAGTGTGTTTGGTCTTTATTATTTGTTGTTGTTTTTTTGGCCATGCCTAGCACTCCCCGTGTGTGGGTGTGGCCGTAATTTTGATGCCAGATTTTGGCGTCTTGTCAGGTATCTCTGATTTGAATTCACCTCGTTTGCGAGGAGTTTTTGTTTGGAGAGTTTGATCCTGGCTCAGGACGAACGCTGGCGGCGTGCTT
>CAYNLB010000232.1:0-4338 GCA_964397935.1 uncultured Mycobacterium sp. | reverse complement strand
CATCCGGACCGCCAGCGGGGCGCCCGCCGACACGCCCGGGCCGGCATTGACCGCCCGCGGTGCGCCGGGCAGGTCGAATAGACCGTCGGACACGGCTTCAGGCATACCACGCCAGCGCGGACACGCGCGCCACCCCGCGACAACACCGCAGCATTACGCGCGTCCTGGCCACAAATTTGCTAAGTTCCGGTTTGCCAAGTTCCGTGCGCGTGCCTCAAGGCAAAACAAACAGCTAGGACGGACATGAGCCAGCCTCCCGAGTATCCAGGCACCCCGGCCGACCCTCACGGCAGCGACCAGAACCCTCCGGGCTACCCCCCGGCCCCCGGTTACGGTGCACCGCCGCCACCACCGCCACCGCCGCCACCCGGTTACGGCCCGCCGCCCGGCTACGGTGCGCCGCCACCACCACCACCACCCGGTTACGGCCCGCCGCCCGGCTATGGCGCGCCCCCGCCCGGATACCCCCCGCAGCCCGGTTACGGAGGCCAGCCCAGGCCGGCGTTCAGCATCGGTGAAGCGTTCAATTGGGCCTGGAACAAGTTCACCCAAAACGCGGTCACGCTCATCGTTCCCACCCTCGTCTATGGGCTGCTGCTCGCCGCCGCCACCGGTGTGATCGCGCTTGGCGAGACCACGGGCTCCACCACGACCGACTCCGGCGGCTACTACTTCAACTTCGCGACCAACGTCAGTGGCGGCGGTTACGTCCTCCTGCTCATCGGCTACCTGCTCGCCTATGCAGTCGGGGCATTCGCCCAATCCGCGTTCCTGTCCGGATGCCTGGAGATGGCCGATGGCCGGCCGGTGACCATCAACTCGTTCTTCAGGCCGCGCAACCTTGGCATGGTGTTCCTCGCCGCGCTGATTGTCGGCGTTCTCACCGCCATCGCATCGGCCTTGTGCTTCATTCCAGGGCTGATCTTGGGCATCTTCACCCAGTTCACCATCCCGTTCATCATCGACCGCTCACAGTCGGCCATCACCGGAATCACCTCCAGCTTCTCGACCGTCGCCTCGAACTTCGTCAATGCCCTGCTGGTGTGGCTGGTAGCCGTAGCGGCGTTCGTGGTCGGCACACTGGCGTGCGGCGTCGGGCTGCTGGTGGCGGCGCCCGTCGCCTCCCTCGTCATGATCTACGGCTACCGCAAGCTGACGGGCGGTCAGGTCGTGCCCGTGGAACGGCCGGGTTACCAACCGGGTCCGCCGCCCGGACCCCAGCCCACATAGCACCGGGCTGAGTCTCCCGTACTGCGGCAGAGCCCGCCGAAATCGCGGTCCGCTGCGGCCTGCTGCCGCTTGTGATGGGATCAGCGGTTATGAGCATCAAAGTTGCGCTGGAGCACCGCACCAGCTACACCTTTGACCGGCTGGTCCGGGTGCATCCGCACATCGTGCGGCTGCGCCCGGCGCCCCACTGCCGCACGCCCATCGAGGCCTACTCGCTGCGCATCGAGCCGGACGAGCACTTCATCAACTGGCAGCAGGACGCGGTGGGCAACTTCCTTGCGCGGCTGGTGTTTCCCAATCCCATGCGGCGGCTCACCATTACCGTCGGGCTCATTGCCGATCTGAAGGTCATCAACCCGTTCGACTTCTTCATCGAGGACTGGGCCGAGACGTGGCCCGCCGCCGGTTTGGCCTACCCCAAGGCGCTGGCCGATGACCTCGAGCCTTACCTGCGGCCCGTCGACGAGGCCGGTGAGGGGTCGGGACCCGGCGAACTGGTGCGGGCTCGGGTAGCTGATTTCTCGGTGCCGGACGGCACCCGCACCATCGACCTGCTGGTCGAGCTCAACCGCTCGATCAACGCCGACGTCGCATACAGCGTCCGGATGGAACCCGGCGTGCAGACACCGGATTACACGCTGCGCACCGGCATCGGCTCCTGTCGGGACTCCGCTTGGCTGTTGGTGTCGATCCTGCGCCAGCTGGGGCTGGCCGCCCGATTCGTGTCCGGCTATCTGGTACAGCTGGCATCCGACGTCGAGGCGCTCGATGGGCCGTCGGGACCCGTCGCCGACTTCACCGACCTGCACGCGTGGGCCGAGGTCTACATCCCCGGTGCGGGCTGGATCGGGCTGGACCCGACTTCGGGGTTGTTCGCCGGCGAGGGCCACATTCCGCTGGCGGCCACGCCGCACCCGGCATCGGCTGCACCGATCAGCGGCGGCACCGAACCCTGCACCTCGGCGCTGGAATTCTCCAATACCGTCACCCGCGTCCACGAAGACCCACGCGTGACACTGCCCTACACCGACCAGGCGTGGCGGGCGATCTGCCAGGTCGGCGAGCGCGTCGACGCGCGGTTGGCCGCCGCCGACGTCCGGCTGACCATTGGCGGCGAGCCGACCTTCGTGTCGGTGGACAACCAGGTCGCAAAAGAATGGACCACCGCGGCCGACGGCCCACACAAGCGGCGGCGCGCATCGGATCTGGCGTCCCGGCTGAAGGCGGTGTGGGCGCCCAACGGGCTGGTCCAGCGTGGACAGGGCCGCTGGTACCCGGGAGAGCCGTTGCCCCGCTGGCAGATTGCGCTGTATTGGCGAACCGACGGGCGACCGCTGTGGACAGACGGCGCACTGCTGGCCGACCCCTGGGGTGGCGCGCCGGCCAGGCCGGCCGGTAACGACGCGGCCTACGAGGTGCTCGCGGGGATTGCCGACGGTCTGGGGCTGCCCCGCTCGCAAGTGCGGCCCGCCTACGAGGACCCGCTGCACCGGCTGGCAACCAAAGTTCGTATGCCCGAGGGTGACCCGGTGGACCCGGATGACGACCTGGACCCCGACACATTGTCCGACGATGTCGCCGGCCGTTCCGCGCTGCTGGCACGCCTCGACGAATCGACCACAGAACCAGCGGCATTCGTGCTGCCGTTGCACCGCCGCGACGACGACCGCGGCTGGGCCAGCGCCGACTGGCGGCTGCGCCGCGGCCGAATCGTGCTGCTGAACGGGGATTCCCCGGCGGGGCTGCGGCTGCCGCTGGACTCGATCAGCTGGCGGCCGCCGCGCGCGTCGTTCGACGCCGATCCGCTGACCGTGGATCGGGACCTACCGGCCAAGCCGGGAACCGGCGAAGCGGTGCTCGAGGACGACGAAACCGCGCCCCCGACCGCGATGGTCGCCGAGGTTCGGGACGGGCTGCTGTACATCTTCATGCCGCCCAGCGAGGCCCTCGAACACTTCGTCGACCTGATTGCGCGCGTCGAGGCCGCGGCGGCCAAGGCCGACTGCCCGGTGGTGATCGAGGGCTACGATCCCCCGCCTGACCCCCGACTGAAGTCGACGACGATCACCCCGGATCCCGGGGTCATCGAAGTCAACGTCGCACCCACCGCCAGTTTCACCGAACAGAACCAGCAACTGGAAACCTTGTACCAGCAGGCTCGATTGGCTCGGCTATCGACGGAGTCCTTCGACGTCGATGGCACACACGGCGGCACCGGCGGCGGTAACCACATCACGCTCGGCGGGGTGACGCCCGCGGACTCACCGCTGCTGCGCCGTCCGGACCTGTTGGTCTCGCTGCTGACCTACTGGCAGCGGCACCCGTCGCTGTCGTACCTGTTCGCGGGCCGATTCGTGGGCACCACGTCGCAGGCGCCGCGGGTCGACGAGGGCCGCGCCGAGGCTCTCTACGAACTCGAGATAGCGTTTGCTGAGATCAGACGGTTGTCCAGGTCCTCGGGGGGCGCCCGCCCCCCACGACCCTGGGTGATCGACCGCGCCCTGCGCCACCTGCTCACCGACATCACCGGCAACACTCATCGCGCCGAGTTCTGTATCGACAAGCTCTACAACCCCGACAGTCCCCGGGGCAGGCTGGGACTGCTGGAATTGCGTGGGTTCGAGATGCCGCCGCATCTGCGCATGGCGATGGTGCAATCGCTGTTGGTGCGCTCCCTGGTGGCGTGGTTTTGGGACGAACCGCTGCAGGCCCCGCTCATCCGGCACGGCTCGAATCTGCACGGGCGATACCTGTTGCCGCACTTCCTGATCAACGACATCGCCGCCGTGGCCGCCGACCTGCGCGCGCACGGCATCGGGTTCGAGACCAGCTGGCTGGACCCGTTCACCGAATTCCGCTTCCCGCGCATCGGCACCGCGGTGTTCGACGGCGTGGAAATCGAGCTGCGCGGGGCGATCGAGCCGTGGAACACCCTGGGTGAGGAGTCCACCGCTTCGGGCACCGCTCGCTACGTCGACTCCTCGGTCGAGCGCGTCCAGATCCGCATCATCGGCGCTGACCGCCATCGCTACGTGGTGACCTGCAACGGCTACCCCGTGCCGCTGCTGGCCACCGACAACCCCGACATCCATGTGGGCGGCGTGCGGT
>CAYNLB010000231.1:0-4358 GCA_964397935.1 uncultured Mycobacterium sp. | reverse complement strand
GCTACCAAGAGAAGCAGCTCGCCGGGGCTAGGGGACCTGCGGTCTGATCTCCTCGATCACCCAACGCGCATAGTCGAGGTATTCGTCGACTCCACTCACCGTCGGGAGCGGGACGGCGCTCACGGTCACGCCCTGTTCGCCGAGCCAGCTCAGTCGGTCGACGAGTTCGCCCGCGCTCATCCCCGGGCGCCCGTAAGGATCGTCGCGTACCACGTGCCCCTCGCCGACCCGGGTCGTCGTCATCCCGTGCATCACGTCGAAGGGCCGGCCGTCGTAGGACGGTTGGGACTTGATGAAGTCCAGCCGCTCGGCGATCCGGTCCGGAGGAGTCAGGAACGGCCACCATCCGCAGGCATACTTGGCCGCCCGCCGCAGCGCGGCATCCGCATCACCGCCGATCCAGATGGGAAGGTGCGGCTTCTGGATTGGCTTGGGCTCGAATGCGATGCCGTCGAACGACACATATTTGCCGTCGAAGCGCGGTGCGTCACTGGTCCACAGTTCGACGATGGCCGCCAGGTATTCGTCGGCGATGCGGCCGCGCTCGCCGAAAGGCACTCCGAGCAACTCGAACTCGCGCCGCAGCCAACCCACCCCGAAGGTCACCATCATCCGCCCACTGCTCATCCAGTCGGCAGTGGCAAGGGCCTTTGCCAACACGATCGGGTGCTGCAGCGGCAGCACGGTGATGCACGAGTTGAGTCGTATCCGTTCGGTGGCACCGGCAATATATGACTGCGCTACCGTCGATTGCAGGTAGTGCGGGCCGGACAGCTCGACGTACTCGTTCGGGATCACGAAATGCTCTGGCACAGCGATCATGTCGTAGCCCCATTGATCCGCGCATTTGACCATGCGGGTCTGATCCGCGCCCGTCACGGTCGCCTCCCACGGCTGCATGGTCGCTTTGAGTCGCAGCATGTGCGGCAGGTTGAAGACGAGTTTCACCCCGGGGCCCCCGGGGTGCCGGGCGGGTTGACGAACCACACGTTCTCCTCGCGCAGGCGGCGGCTGCGCCAACCGTCGCCCGTGCGGACCAACTCGTGCTGGTAATAGCCTCCGCAGTAACTCAGGTCCGACATACCCGGCAACAGCATCGGGTTGTAGAACATCGCCCGCACGGTCGCGCCGTCACCGTCGAGCGCAAGGATCTCCACATTGGTGATGTAGTGCATCGACATCGGAATCGCGCCGAATCCCTGCGCCAGCCAGCTGGCCACTTCGTCGCGCGGACCGGCCACGGCACCCGCGGAAGAGTAGTCGATGTAGGCGTCGTCGGTGAACACCGACCGGTAGAGATCCCAATCCTTGGTGTCGACGGCGCGGGCGTATCGATTGAGCAGCGCGGCGATTTCGACCTCGTCAGCCACCCGCTGCGGGTCCATCATGCGATCAGCCCTCGCTCAGCTCGGGCGGTCGCCGGTACTCGGGCTGGTAGCCCGAGATGTGGATGGGACCGCCGACGAGGCGGTAATCGCCGGCGTTCACAATCACTTCCGGCGTTGCGTCGAGTGCTTCCGGCAGCGTCCGCACTGCCGCGGCGGGCACACCGAGCGGTCGCAGCCGCCTCTCCCACCCGACGGCGCTGTCGGTCGCCAGCATGGCGGTGACGACGGTCAGAACCTCGTCGCGGCGCTCCACCCGCTCGGCCATCGTCTCGAAGCCGCCGATACCGGCCTCCGCGGCAAAGGATTTCCAGAATCCGTCATGCGTGATGAACAGCGCAAGATGCCCATCCGCGGTCGGGAATAGCTGCGCTGGAACGTAATACGAATGCGCGCCGTTTGGTCTGCGCTGCGGCTGCTTGCCATCGTTGAGGTAGGCCGAGGCGTGGTAGTTGAGCTGCGACAGCATGACGTCGCGTAGCGACACATCGACTTGCCCGCCGGTGCCGGAGACGATCTTGGCCAGCAGCCCCAGCGCCGCACACATTCCGGTGGAGTTGTCCGCCGACGAGTAACCGGGCAGTGTGGGCGGGCCGTCCGGATCGCCGGTGAGTGCGGCGATGCCGGTGGACGCCTGAATCACGTAGTCGAAGGCCGGATCGTCACCACCGTGCAGCCCGAATCCGGTGATCGCCACGCACACGATCCGCTCGTTGAAGCGTCGCAGCGCCTCGTAGGTGAGCCCCAGCCGGTGGATGGCCGATGGCTTCAGGTTGACCAGCAGCGCGTGCGAATCCGCTACCAGTTCGCCCAGTCGTTGTTGTCCCGCCTCGGTATTCAGCTCCAGGCAGATGCTGGCTTTGTTGCGGTTGAGGCTGGCGAAGTAGCTGTCCCCGACCCCGCGGGAGATCTCGCCACCCGGCGGCTCGATCTTGGTCACTTCGGCGCCGAGATCGGCGAGCAACATGGTGGCATACGGTCCGGCCAACATGGTGCCGACCTCGAGAATCCGGATGCCCAAAAGCGGCCCCCTGGAGTTTGAAGTCACCGCAACTCCGTTGCGAGCGAGGCGATCATCTCGCGGGTACGACGTTTCGAAGCGACCAGCTCGTCCCGGTTGTCGCCGATCGGCAACAGCCGCACCGACAGATCGGTCACCCCCGCGTCGGCGAATCGGCGCATCCGAGTCAGGATCGCCTGCTCGTCACCGGCAGCGCACAGATCGCCCACATCGCGGGCATCGCCGCGATCGAGCAGCCGTTGGTAGTTGGGCGACACCTCGGCTTCTCCCAGGATGCGGTTGGCCCGCTCCTTGGCCTCGCCGACTTGCGAAGGCGCACAGAGGCATACCGGGATGCCCGCGACGATGCGCGGCGCGGGGCGCCCGGCATCTGCGGCGGCCTTGGTGATCTTGGGCGCGATGTGATCACCGATCGCGCGCTCGTCGGCCATCCACAATACGGTGCCGTCGGCCAGTTCACCGGCGAGCTGCAGCATCACCGGCCCCAGCGCGGCAACCAGCACCGGCATCGGGGTATCGGCCCCGATCACCATCGGATTGTGCACCGTGAACGAATCGTTTTCGACGTCAACCGATCCCGTCCCGGCGATGGCGGCGTTGAGCACCTGCAGGTAGTCGCGGGTGTAGGCGGCCGGCTTCTCATACGGCAAGCCGAGCATGTCCCGGATGATCCAGTGGTGCGACGGTCCGACACCCAACGCCAGCCGTCCACTGGCCACCGCATGCGTCGAGAGTGCTTGGCGGGCGAGGGCAATCGGATGTTGAGCCTGCAGCGGCACCACCGCCGTACCCAGCTCGATGCGCGAGCTGTGCGCGGCCATCAGCGACACCATGGTCAGGCAGTCGAAGTCGTCGGGCACCTGCGGCATCCACGCTGTGTCCAGACCCGCAGATTCGGCCCATTCGATATCGGAGGCAAGCTTGGCCACCTTGCGGGCCATATCGCCACGTTCGGCGCCGATCATCACTCCGACGCGCATGATTCCTCCGAGGCGGGTTGGGGAGTGCCGGTCAGGGTGCGGATGTCGCGTACCAGCACGTCGAGCGGTGTTCCGGTGGGAAACACCGCCGCGGCGCCGGCGGATAGCAGTTTGGGGACGTCGGCGTGCGGGATGGTGCCGCCGACGACCACGGCGATGTCGGCGGCGTCGGCGGCGCGCAACGCCTCGATGGTCCGCGTGGTGAGCGCCAGGTGAGCACCGGACAGGATGCTCAGGCCGACGACCGCCACGTCCTCCTGGACGGCAATCGACGCGATGTCTTCGATGCGTTGGCGGATGCCGGTATAGATCACCTCGAACCCGGCGTCGCGCAACGTGCGGGCGACGATCTTGGCGCCGCGGTCGTGCCCGTCCAGGCCGGGCTTGGCAACCAGAATCCGGGCGGCCACTCTAGAACACCACCGGTTGCTGGAATTCGCCCCACACCGCTTTGAGCGCGGAGACCATTTCGCCCACGGTGCAGTAGACGTTGGCGCAGTCGATCAACTTGTGCATCAGATTGTCGGTTCCCTCTGCGGCGCGCGACAGCTTCTCGAGGCTGGATTTGACTGCGGCGGAATCTCTTTCGGCTCGCACCTTGGAGAGCCGCTTGAGCTGCAGATCACGCCCCTCGGCGTCGAGCTCGTAGGTGACCACGTCGGGCTCGGGTTCCTCGGAGGTGAAGCGGTTGACCCCGACGACGGGCCGCGTGCCGGCCTCGATGTCTTGATGGGCCCGGAAGGCTTCGTCGGCGATCAGGCCCTGCAGGTAGCCGTCCTCGATCGCGGCCACCATGCCGCCGTGTCGCTCGAGGTCGTCCATGATCTCGAGGATGCGGGCTTCGGTGGCGTCGGTGAGCGCCTCCACGAAGTACGAGCCGCCGAGCGGGTCGGCGACGCTGGCCACGCCCGTTTCGTAGGCCAGGATCTGCTGGGTGCGCAGTGCCAACGTGGTGGACTCCTCGGTGGGCAG
>CAYNLB010000230.1:0-4432 GCA_964397935.1 uncultured Mycobacterium sp. | reverse complement strand
GCCAACCTGGTGCTGCCGTTGCAGATCGGTGCGCCCGACGTGGCGTTCCCGCGGCTGAACGCCTTTTCGTTCTGGCTGTTCTTGTGCGGCGGACTGGTCGCGGCGGCCGGCTTCATCGTCCCGGGCGGGGCGGCGGACTTCGGCTGGACGGCGTACACACCGCTGTCCGACGCCATCCACTCACCCGGCTCCGGCGGAGACCTGTGGATCACGGGCCTGATCGTCGCCGGCCTGGGCACCATCCTGGGCGCGGTCAACATGATCACCACCGTGGTCTGTATGCGGGCACCCGGGATGACGATGTTCCGGATGCCGATCTTCACCTGGAACATCATGGTGACGTCGATCCTGATCCTGATCGCGTTCCCGATCCTGACCGCAGCGCTGTTCGGCCTGGCCGCCGACCGTCACCTGGGAGCCCACGTGTTCGACGCTTCCAACGGCGGAGCCGTGTTGTGGCAGCACCTGTTCTGGTTCTTCGGCCACCCCGAGGTCTACATCATCGCGCTGCCGTTCTTCGGGATCGTCACCGAGATCTTCCCGGTGTTCGCCCGTAAGCCGGTCTTCGGCTACACCACGCTGGTCTACGCCACGCTGTCGATCGCCGCGTTGTCGGTCGCGGTGTGGGCGCACCACATGTTCGCCACCGGCGCCGTGCTGCTGCCGTTCTTTTCCTTCATGACGTATTTGATCGCGGTGCCGACCGGGATCAAATTCTTCAACTGGATCGGCACGATGTGGAAGGGCCAGTTGACCTTTGAGACACCCATGCTGTTCTCGATCGGCTTCTTGGTCACCTTCCTGCTGGGCGGTCTGACCGGGGTGCTGCTGGCCAGCCCGCCGCTGGACTTCCACGTCACCGACAGCTATTTCGTGGTCGCGCACTTCCACTACGTGCTGTTCGGCACCATCGTGTTCTCCACCTTCGCCGGTATCTACTTCTGGTTCCCGAAGATGACCGGCCGGCTGCTCGACGAGCGGCTGGGCAAGCTGCACTTCTGGTTGACGTTCATCGGTTTTCACACCACGTTCCTGGTGCAGCACTGGCTGGGTGACATGGGTATGCCGCGTCGCTACGCCGACTACCTGTCCACCGACGGGTTTACCGGCCTGAACGTCGTTTCGACGATCGGGGCGTTCATCCTGGGTGCGTCGATGTTCCCGTTCGTGTGGAATGTCTTCAAGAGCTGGCGCTACGGCGAGGTGGTGACCGTCGATGACCCTTGGGGTTACGGGAATTCGCTCGAGTGGGCGACCAGCTGCCCGCCGCCGCGGCACAACTTCACCGAGCTGCCCCGGATTCGTTCGGAGCGTCCTGCATTCGAGTTGCACTACCCGCACATGGTCGAACGGCTCCGTCGCGAGGCGCATGTGGGCCGGGCGCACGGCCCCGAGAGCGGCGATGTCACCCGAGCTGACGACGTGAGCGTTCGCAGCTGATGGATTGCCTGGACGGCGCTCTCGGGTGAGCGCACCACCAAAGGTGTCGGTGCTGGTCACCGTCACCGGCGTGGATCAACCAGGTGTGACGTCGGCGCTGTTCGAGGCGTTGTCACGGCACGGGGTCGAGTTGCTCAACGTCGAACAGGTGGTGATCCGGCACCGCCTGACCCTCGGCGTGCTGGTGTGTTGTCCGCCTGACGTCGCCGACGGTGCGGAGTTGCGCAAAGACGTCGAGGAGGCCATTCACGGGGTGGGGCTCGATGTCAGCATCGAGCGCAGTGACGACGTGCCGATCATCCGGGATCCCTCGACCCACACCATCTTCGTGCTGGGCCGGCCCATCACCGCCGGTGCGTTCGGCGCACTGGCCCGTGAGTTGGCAGCCCTGGGCGTCAATATCGACCTCATCCGCGGTGTGTCCGACTATCCGGTCACCGGCCTGGAGTTGCGGGTGTCGGTGCCGCCCGGGGGCGACGGCCCGCTGCGGACCGCCCTGAACCGGGTGTCCACTGGCGAGCGTATCGACGTTGCGGTCGAGGGTTACAGCCTCGAGCGGCGGGCCAAACGGTTGATCGTGTTCGACGTGGACTCGACCCTGGTGCAGGGTGAGGTTATCGAGATGCTGGCCGCCCGTGCGGGCGCCGAGGGAAAGGTCGCCGCCATCACCGAAGCGGCGATGCGTGGTGAGCTCGATTTCGCGCAGTCACTTTTGCAGAGGGTGGCGACGTTGGCGGGCCTGCCCGCCACGGTGATCGACGAGGTCGCCGATCAGCTGGAACTGATGCCGGGCGCGCGCACTACGTTGCGGACGTTGCGGCGGCTGGGTTTTCACTGCGGCGTGGTCTCCGGGGGCTTCCGGCGGATCATCCAGCCGTTGGCCGAGGAGCTGAAGCTGGATTACGTCGCCGCCAACGAGCTGGAGATCGTCGACGGCGCGCTCACCGGCCGGGTGATCGGCCCCATCGTCGACCGTGCCGGGAAGGCCAAGGCACTGCGGGACTTCGCGCGGCAGGCCGGTGTCCCGCTGGAGCAGACGGTCGCCGTCGGCGACGGCGCCAACGACATCGACATGCTGGCCACGGCCGGGCTGGGTGTGGCGTTCAACGCCAAGCCGGCGCTGCGTGAGGTCGCCGATGCGTCGTTGAGCTATCCGTATCTGGACACGGTGCTGTTTCTCCTCGGTGTGACACGCGGCGAGATCGAGGCGGCCGACGCGATGGACGGAGAAGTGCGCCGCGTGGAGATACCGTCGGAATAGGTTGAGCTCGCGGGAGGTAGCGACCCGGCAGCGGTCACCGGGTCGCTGTACGGCACGATGATCGGGTGCCCGAAACCGGCCGCGACGAGCCCAACCCCGATCTGTTGATCGACATGCACGATGTGTCGCTGCGCCGCGGGGGGAATGTTCTGGTGGGGCCGCTGGATTGGGCGGTCGAGCTCGACGAGCGCTGGGTGATCATCGGTCCCAACGGAGCCGGCAAGACGTCGTTGCTGCGTATCGCCGCAGCGGCCGAGCATCCGTCCTCGGGTGTCGCTTTCGTACTCGGTGAGCGGCTGGGGCGGGTCGACGTTTCGGAGTTGCGGTCGCGTATCGGGCTGAGTTCGTCGGCGCTGGCGCAGCGGGTGCCCGGCGACGAGGTGGTGCGCGATTTGGTGGTGTCGGCCGGCTACGCGGTGCTGGGGCGGTGGCGCGAGCGCTACGACGATGTCGACTACCGCCGGGCGATCGACATGCTGGAAAGCCTTGGCGCCGAACACCTCGCGGACCGCACCTACGGGACGCTGTCGGAGGGCGAGCGCAAGCGGGTGCTGATCGCTCGCGCATTGATGACCGATCCAGAACTGTTGCTGCTCGACGAGCCCGCCGCCGGCCTGGACCTGGGCGGCCGCGAGGAGCTGGTGGCGCGGCTGACCGACCTCGCCGCCGACCCCAACGCGCCCGCGCTGGTGCTGGTCACTCACCACGTCGAAGAAATCCCGCCCGGCTTCAGCCACTGCATGCTGATGTCGGGGGGCCAGGTGGTCGCCGCCGGGTTGCTGCCCGACGTGCTGACGGGCGAGAACCTGTCCATCGCGTTCGGACAAGCGATCGCCCTGGAAGTTGTCGACGGACGTTTTTTCGCGCGGCGCGTTCGCAGCCGCGCGGCCCATCGGAGGGGGTCATGACCGCACCGCAGGATCAGCCGCCGCTGGTTCCCAGGCCCGCTGCCACCGTGATGCTGGTTCGTGACGCCCAGGCCGGTTCGGAGTCCGGCCTCTCTGTGTTCTTGATGCGCCGGCACGCGAAGATGCAATTCGCAGCCGGGACGATGGTGTTTCCCGGCGGTGGCGTCGACGACCGCGACCGCAACGCCGACTTGGGTCTGCGGGGGGCCTGGGCCGGCCCGCCGCCGCAGTGGTGGGCACAGCGGTTCGGCATCGAAACCGACCTGGCCGCGGCGCTGGTCTGCGCCGCCGCCCGCGAGACATTCGAGGAATCGGGGGTGCTGTTCGCCGGGCCGGCCGGCCAGTCCAGTTCGGCGCCCGACGGCGTCGTCGGCGACGCCTCGGTATACGGCGAAGCGCGTCGCGCGCTGGCCGAGGGGACACTGTCATTCGCGGACTTCTTGCGCCGGGAAAACCTGGAGCTGCGCTCGGACCTGCTGCGGCCGTGGGCCAACTGGGTCACCCCCGAGGCCGAGCGGACGCGCCGCTACGACACCTATTTCTTCGTTGGCGCCCTGCCCGAGGGGCAGCGCGCCGACGGTGAGAACACCGAATCCGATAGCGCGGGCTGGACGACGCCGCAGGCCGCCATCGACGACTTCGCCGCCGGCCGTAGCTTCCTGCTGCCGCCGACGTGGACACAGCTGGACTCGCTGGCCGGACGCACCGTGGCCGAAGTGCTGGCCGTCGAGCGTCAGATCGTGCCGGTGCAGCCGCACCTGGAGATCCAGGGCGACAACTGGGTGTTCGAGTTCTTCGACTCCGACCGCTACCACCAGGCGCG
>CAYNLB010000229.1:0-4439 GCA_964397935.1 uncultured Mycobacterium sp. | reverse complement strand
GGCAACCGCAACGCCGCGGTCGCGGCGAGGTGACTTCGACCACGACGGATATCCAACCCAGGCAGTGCCGGGGGCGCAAGTGGCCAGAGGCAGGGCACCCAGCGCTTTGGCCGGGGCGGTGGTGCTACGCGGTGTGTTCGGAATCGCAGGGCGGGTCGTCCACTGCCGTCGCCCCCAACGAGGCCAGCATGCCGGTTGCCGCCCGGTGCCAGGTGAAGTCCTCAGCGCGGCGTCTCGCAGATCCGCGGCGGTAGTGTTCGGGTCGGCTGACGATGGTGCCGACCGCTCGCGCGATCGCGACCGGATCGTTGTCGGCCAGGGCGCCGCTGTCAGGGGTGACGATCTCGGTCAACGCCGACGTGCGCGAGACCACGGCCGGCGTTCCGCACGCCAGCGACTCCAGCGCAGCCAGCCCGAAGGTTTCGTGCGGTCCGGGTGCCAGCGTTACATCGGCCGACGCCAGCAGTTGAGCCACGATGTGCCGATCAGAGATGAAACCGGTGAAGTCGATCGGTAGCCGGCCGGCCTGTCGCTCCAGCCGGGCTCGCAATGGGCCCTCGCCCACGACGACGAGGCGGGCATCGACGCCCGCATGGCACAACTCCCCGAGTGCGTCGATGCTGCGGTCGACGCGTTTTTCCACCGACAGCCGGCCGCAATGGACCAGCAGCATCTGTGTCGGTGCGGCCCACCGCCGCCGCACCAGGTACGAGTGTCGGCGCGGATGGAAGAGTTGCAGGTCCACGCCGAGCGGGACGGTAACGGTGTTGGCGGCCCCGATTCGGTCGAATTCCTCACGCGCGAAGCCGGTGGTGCACACGACGGTGTCGTAATCCGCGACGGTGCGCGCGTTGGCCAAGTCGGCGAACCTCCTTGCGACTCGGCGTGGAAGTACTTGGCCGACAAGGCGATCCAGGCGCTCATGAGAAATCATCACGGTCCTGGCGTCGTGTTCGCGGCCCCACCGGCCCAGTGACCGCAGGGTGAGCCGGTCCGACACCTCCAAGGCGTCGGGTCGCAGCGCTTCCAGTAGCGCCTTGACCGGTCCCGGCATCACCGCCCGGTAGCCGCCGGTAAACGGAATCAATCGGGCCGGCAGCGTGATTCGCACCACGCCGCTGTGCAGCCGGACGCGCTCGGCGCGCTGACCGGGAACGATCAAGAACACCTCGTGCCCGGTGGCGCAGTATTCGGCGCCGAGCCGGTCCACCGCGGTGCGAAGGCCGCCGGAGCGAGGGCCGTAGAAGTTGGCGACCTGCACAACACGCATACCGTGAGGACACGCGGTGCGCGTGTGCACTCAACAATGGGGAGCCAACGCTCGTTTGAACAGTCCGTGAATTTCGCCCGCCCGACGTGCGGGAGTGCACCATAATGAGTGCGTGCACGGCGGTCATCACCGCGGGTGCCAGTCGTTTTCGCCGCCGATTCAGGAGTGCGTCATGACAGACGAAGGCGGCGAGCCGAGGCGGGGAACATCGGCGTCGAACTCGTCCGTCCTGGGCATTACGTCGCTGGTGTCGGCGCTTTTTGCGGCCGCGGTCTTCTGGCCCGCCATGACCGTCTTCGGTGCGCACGCGGCAGCGGGTGTCGTCGTCATCGTGGCCGCAGTGATCAGTGTCGTTCTCGGCGTGGTGGCCGTGGTGACCGGCGTCGTCACGCGTCGGCGGATCCGGCGCGGCCATGCCGGCGGTGATGGCATCGCGGTCGCCGGCATCATGCTCGGGATCCTGGCAATTGCCCTGCCCGCGACGATCGTCGGTGTCCTCGCGTACACCGTCTACTCTTCCTATCAGGAGTTCGAACGCTGCGTCAGAGGTTCCGGTTCGGCGTACCCGAGCTATCTGTGTCTCAAAGAATGTCCGGAGTTCCTCGACTCCCTGTGCCGCAGGCAGATTGGGTGGTGACCGCGGTGACAGCGATTAATCGGCTTTGGGGCCTTCGGCTTTGCTGATCCGCTCGGCGACGTCGGCCCCGGATAGCTGAGCACCGAGGAACGCGCCGGATGTGGGCAGGCTCAGATGCAGCTGTGAAGCCCCGCTGACCGCGACCTCCCCGCGCTCGAGACTGAAGTCGAGGACGTGACCCCCGCCGGTGTGGTCACTGTTGAGGAAGTGCAAGTGGTAGCCGGCGACGGAGATACCCTGTTCGTAGTCGGGAGTGCGGAAGCCGACCACCGTGCCGTCCACGTCGGTGAATACGGTTTCGGCCTGCTCTTCGGTCGCTTGTGTCAACGGGGGATAGGGGGGCTGCTGCGCCATCACCGTGCGGGTGCGCAGTTCGGAGAAGTGTCCGGTGATCTTGATGGCATAAATCAGGTTGGGGCTCTCGATTTGACGGTCGATCGCGCCGGCCACCTCGGCCCGGTCGGTGCGCGTTTGGATTTCGATCTCGAAGTCGCTGTGAAATCTGGTGACCGCCGCGAAGGGAGTGCGGTCGGTCGGTGCCGCGCGGCTGGCGCTGCCGTCGGCGCGCAACCGGTAGCAGGTGCCGTCGAGGATGACCATCTCGCCGTCGAGGTGGTTGAAGGTGCCCAGGCCGAAGTCCCCGTGGCGCAGGATATCGGCGATGGTGGCGTCGCCGTCGTAGACGCCCTCGAGCAGGGCCCCGATGGTCGAGAACTGATACACCTCGTCGTCATTGCGGTCCGCGAGATGCGCGAGAAGCGTTGCCGCCCAGTTCTTGAACCGATCGTACGGGCCTGAATTCTTGTCCATGTCTATTCGAAGGGGTCGTCGTGCAGTTCTGCGGCCAGGTCGATGTTGTGGCTGTAGTCCACCGGAACGTCGATCAGGGAAGGCCCTTCCTCGGCCAGCGCCGCCCGCAAGGTGGCGCCGAACTCATCCAACGTTTTCACCCGGTAACCGCGAGCGCCGAAAGCTGCCGCGTAGGAGACGATGTCGTAGTCGGCGAGTTGCACCCCGGATCTGCGTCCGTACTTGAGGACTTCCTGGAAGCCCACCATGTCATAGCTGTTGTCGCGCAAGATGATGTGGGTGAACGTCAATCCCAGGCGGGTTGCGGTCTCGAGTTCTTGGGCGGAGAAGAGGAATCCGCCGTCTCCGGAGACGGACACGACTGGCGTGTCGGGTCGCACCAGGCAGGCGGCCATCGCCCACGGCAGTGCTACGCCCAGGGTCTGTTGTCCGTTGGAGAACAGCAGTCGCCGAGGCTCATACACGCGAAAGTGGCGCGCCAGGTAGATGTAAACCGATCCGATGTCACATGTGATTGTCGCGTCGTCACCGAGCTCCGCACGCAGGCGCAGCACGACCGCGACCGGGTTCAGGCCGGGCCCGGCCGGCGGGTGGTTGCATGCGGCGGTATCTATGGCGGTCAACGCGTTCCGCTGCTCGGCGATCTCGGCCCGGTAATCGTTCGTGAGGGTGAGGCCGGCCAAGTTGTCGGTCAGCGCCGCGAGGGTGGCGGCGACATTGCCGAGCAGCTCGCAGGTCGGCTGATAGTTGTTGTCGATGTCGGCGGGAAGGGAGTCGACGTGCACGACGGTTCGCCGGACGTCGCTGTTCCACAGCACCGGGTCGTATTCCACGGCGTCGTAGCCGATTGCGATCAAGACGTCGGTCTGGGCGACGATCACATCGCCGGGCTGGTTGCGGAAGAGGCCGACGCGGCCCAAAAAGTAGTCCTCCAACATGCGAGAGACCACTCCGGCGGCCTGAAAGGTTTCCACCACGGGCAGCCCGGTTGCGGCGACCAGGGTGCGCAATGCCTGGCAGCTGTCCGGGTCGGCGCCGCGGCTACCGACCAGCAACGCCGGGCGGCGCGCGGCGCGTATCAGCTCACCCGCCTTGTCGACTGACGTCTTGGGGGCCGCCGCCAACGGCGGGATCGGCAGTCGGGCCGTGATGCCGGCCGTCGTGGGCGCGGCCAAGACATCGGCGGGGAGCACGACAGCGGCAGCGCCCCGCGGCTCGGTGACCGCGGCGCGGAATGCGCCGACGGTGGTCTCGGCGGCGTTGTCGGGGTCGTTGATCTCGCCGGTGAACTTGGTGACCGTTTTGAGCAATGCGGTGGCGTCCATCGACTGATGGGTGCGCTTGAGCCGGTCCGCACGGCGTACGGCGCCACACAACGCCACCACCGGGTCATGTTCGGTGTTGGCGGTCAGTAGCCCGGTGGCCAGGTTGGCGGTCCCGGGGCCCGACGTCACCAGCACGACGCCGGGATTACCGGTGAGGCGACCGATCGCACCGGCCATGAATGCGGCGTTTTGTTCGTGGCGGCACACCACCAGCTGGATTCCGGAGTCGACGAGGGCGTCGTAGACCGCGTCGACCTTCGCGCCGGGTACGCCGAAAATGTATTCGACGCCCTGCGCCGTCAGGACCTCGACGATTTTTTGCGCGCTGCGTACAGACTCACCGAGGTCGGGGGACACCATATAGCTAGTGTGGCCGATCGAGTTGCCGCCCGCTCGC
>CAYNLB010000228.1:0-4440 GCA_964397935.1 uncultured Mycobacterium sp. | reverse complement strand
GACCTCAGCAGTTGGTATCCGTCTCCGGTGGCGACCAGCACCTGTCCGGCCGGTGGACTGCCGCATGCGCGCTCGCAGCCGACGAAGTGACGGTGGACCGGGTAGTCGGGGTCCAGCGACCCCGCGGCGTCCGCCCGCACGTCGGCGGCCGAGCGGGCACAGCCGGGGCTGCCGGTGCACGCGCTGATGTTCAGCCAGGGGGAGTTCTCGTCGAACACCAGGCCCAACGGCGCGAGCACCCGCAGTGCGGCGTCGGCGACAGCTTCATCGAGGTCACACACCAGCAGCGATCGCCACGGGGTGATCACCAGCGGGGTTTCAACAGCGGCTCCGATGGAGGCCAAGCACTCCGCGACCCGCGCGGGCAGCACCCCCAGCGGCACCGCGGCCCCCAGCGTGACCCGGCCGTCATCCTGGGTTATCCACCCCACCGGCGGCCGGGTCACCGGCGGGAACCCGGCGCCCAGTTCGGCGGCGCCGGGCCACAAGCGATGGATGTCATCCAACTCGGTCACTCGCCAAGCCTTGCCGCGGATCTCGGCGAACCTCAGGGCGAGGTCGATCAGCGTGGCCACGACGTCGTCGGCACCCACCCGGACACCGGTGTCCCGCCCGGCCAGCAGCAACGCACAGCCCCCGGGGCGGGCGTGCACCCCGGCGTCGGCACGCAGCCCGGACACGTCGGCGCGCCCGTCGTCGAGACTGAACCAGAACCGGCCGCCCAGCTCCGCGAGCCGTGGCTGGGCGCAGATCGCCGCGTCCAGCTCACCGACCCACGGCCGCACGTCGAGGTTCCCGCCGGTCCGCCCGGACAGTGGCGACGAGACGATGTTGCGCACCCGCTCGTGCGTTGCCGACGGCAGCAGGCCCGCAGCGGCGATCGCCTCGGCGACCGCCGTGACATCGGTGATCCCCCGTAATTGCACGTTGCCCCGGGCGGTCAGCTCCAGCGTTCCGGAGCCGAACCGGCCCGAGATGGCCGCCAACGCCGCCAGTTGGGCGACGGTGATCATGCCGCCGGGCAGCCGAACGCGCACCAATGCGCCATCGGCCGCCTGATGCACCTGCAGAGTGCCCGGGCAGGCGTCGGTGTCGCGGGCTCTGGCCACGTGTCCACGGTACGGCCGGCACGTACTGATCGCGCCGGTGCGGGTGTGCCTGATGCGGTTTGGCCCTCATGCCACCTGGGCATACTCGTGCGATGCAGACGGTGGAGTACGCCCCAGGACGTTTCGCCGATGTCTTCGGCGACCCGAGGCAGCAGGGAGGACAGCTCCTACGGGTGGCCGGCGAGGTCGCCGCCCGGATCGCAGCGACCCTACGGTACGAATGATGGGTGCCCGAGCCGACCATCCTGCTGCTGTCGACGTCCGACACGGACCTGATCAGCGCCCGGTCCAGCGGAAAAAACTATCGGTGGGCCAACCCGTCGCGGCTGACCGAGGACGAGTTGCCCGACCTGCTGGCGGGCGCCTCGATCGTCGTGGTGCGGATCCTCGGCGGCTACCGCGCCTGGCAGAGCGGCATCGACACGGTGCTCGCCAGCGGCGTGCCGACAGTGCTGGTCAGCGGCGAGCAGGCCGCCGACGCCGAGTTGACCGGGTTGTCCACGCCGGCGGCCGGCATCGCGGTGCAGGCGCATATCTACCTGGCTCACGGCGGCGTGGACAACCTGCGCCAGCTGCACGCGTTCCTGTCGGACACGGTGCTGATGACCGGCTTCGGATTCACCCCGCCGGTGGTGACCCCGACCTGGGGTGAGCTGGAGCGGCCACACGCCAGAACCACCGCCGGCCCGACGATCGCGGTGTTGTACTACCGCGCGCAACACCTGGCCGGCAACACCACCTACGTCGAGGCGCTCTGCCGGGCGATCGAGGACGCCGGTGGGCGCCCGCTGCCCGTCTACTGCGCGTCGCTGCGCACCGCCGAACCCGAACTGCTGCAACGACTCGGCGACGCCGACGCCATGGTGGTCACCGTGCTGGCCGCCGGCGGTCTGAGACCAGCGACGGCGGCGGCTGGCGGTCTCGAGGACAGCTGGAACGTCGAACACCTGGCCGCCCTGGACATCCCGATCCTGCAGGGTTTGTGCCTGACCAGCCCGCGGGATCAATGGCGTGACAACGATGACGGCCTGTCCCCGCTGGATGTGGCCAGCCAGGTGGCGGTGCCCGAGTTCGACGGGCGCATTATCACCGTCCCGTTCTCCTTCAAAGAGATCGACGATGACGGACTGATCTCGTATGTCGCCGACGCGGAACGCTGCGCCCGTGTTGCGGGACTGGCGGTGCGACACGCACAGCTGCGACATGTCGCACCGGCCGACAAGCGGGTGGCCCTGGTGTTTTCGGCCTATCCCAGCAAGCACGCCCGCATCGGCAACGCGGTTGGGTTGGACACCCCGGCCAGCGCGGTGGCGCTACTGCGGGCGATGCGCGAGCGCGGATACCAGGTGGGCGACCTGCCGGGTGTCGACGCCGAAGACGGCGACGCCCTGATTCATGCGCTGATCGAGCGCGGGGGCCAAGATCCCGACTGGCTCACTGCCGGACAACTGGCCGGCAATCCGATCCGCATGTCCGCCAAAGAATATGGCACCTGGTTCGCGACCTTGCCGGCCGAACTCACCGAGGCCGTGCAAGCGCACTGGGGCCCGCCGCCGGGGGAGCTCTTCGTGGACCGTAGCAACGATCCCGACGGTGAAATCGTCATTGCCGCAATGCGGGCGGGCAATCTGATCCTGATGGTGCAGCCGCCCCGCGGTTTCGGGGAGAACCCGGTTGCCATCTATCACGACCCGGATCTGCCGCCCAGCCACCATTACCTGGCCGCCTATCACTGGCTGGACGCCGGATTCGGCGCCCATGCCGTGGTGCACCTGGGCAAGCACGGCAACCTGGAATGGCTGCCGGGCAAGACGCTGGGCATGTCGGCGGCGTGCGGGTCCGATGCCGCGCTGGGCAATCTGCCGTTGATCTACCCCTTTCTCGTCAACGACCCCGGCGAGGGCACCCAGGCCAAGAGGCGAGCGCACGCGGTGCTCGTCGACCATCTCATCCCGCCGATGGCGCGCGCCGAAACTTACGGTGACATCGCGCGTTTGGAACAACTGCTCGACGAGCACGCCAGCGTCGCCGCGCTGGACCCAGCCAAGCTGCCCGCCATCCGCCAGCAGATCTGGACGCTGATCCGGGCCGCCAAGATGGACCACGACCTGGGGCTGACCGAACGGCCGGAAGAGGACTCGTTCGACGACATGCTGCTGCACGTCGACGGCTGGTTGTGCGAGATCAAAGATGTCCAGATCCGCGACGGGCTGCACATCCTGGGGCAAAAACCCACCGGGGAAACCGAACTCGATCTCGTGCTGGCCATCCTGCGGGCCCGCCAATTGTTCGGCGGCGAGCATGCCATTCCGGGCCTGCGCCAGGTATTGGGCCTGGCCGAGGACGGCACCGACGAGCGATCCTTGGTCGACCACGTCGAGGCCGCCGCGCGCGAATTGGTCGCCGCGCTGCAGGCCACCGGTTGGGACCCCGATGCCGCCGAACGACTCACCGACAACGCCGGCGTGGCGGCGGTGTTGAGATTCGCTGCCACCGAGGTGGTTCCGCGGCTCGCCGGCACCGCATCCGAAATCGGCGAGGTGCTGAGGGCCCTGGACGGCCGGTTCATCCCGGCCGGGCCGTCGGGATCACCGCTGCGCGGCTTGGTGAACGTGCTGCCCACCGGGCGCAACTTCTACTCCGTCGACCCCAAAGCGGTGCCCTCGCGACTGGCCTGGGAGGCCGGCGTGGCGCTCGCGGATTCGCTGCTGACCCGCTACCGCAACGACCACGGGCGGTGGCCGCAATCGGTGGGTCTGTCGGTGTGGGGCACCTCGGCGATGCGCACCGCCGGCGACGACATCGCCGAGGTCCTTGCGCTGCTGGGTGTTCGGCCGGTGTGGGACGACGCGTCGCGGCGAGTCGTGGACCTGGCGTCGATACCGTTGGCGGAGCTGGGACGTCCGCGCATCGACGTGACCGTGCGGATCTCGGGCTTCTTCCGGGACGCCTTCCCGCATGTGGTGACGATGCTCGACGACGCGGTGCGCCTGGTCGCCGGCCTCGACGAACCCGTCGAGGACAACTACGTTCGTGCCCACGCGCAGGCTGACCTGGCTCAGCACGGTGACCAACGGCGCGCCACGACAAGAGTTTTCGGGTCTAAGCCGGGAACGTACGGTGCCGGGCTGCTGCAGCTGATCGACAGCCGCAACTGGCGCGACGACGCTGACCTCGCGCAGGTGTATACGGCCTGGGGCGGGTTCGCCTATGGTCGCGACCTGGACGGCCGGGAGGCGGTCGACGACATGAACCGCCAGTACCGGCGCATCGTGGTGGCCGCCAAGAACACCGACACCCGCGAACACGACATCGCCGACTCCGACGACTA
>CAYNLB010000227.1:0-4441 GCA_964397935.1 uncultured Mycobacterium sp. | reverse complement strand
AGCAGGCGCACCTGGTCATCTTGGACTCGGCGCCCCGCAGGGATCTGAGCGAAGAAAACAACGAATCGATCACGACTCGCCGGCCAGCCATTCGGCAGCCGACGTTGACGACATTCTACTGGATTGCTCGAGGGGTCAGCTTCCGGCGGCCAATGCAAGATGGGACCGTTGTGGTCTCGGCGCGCAGCCGATCACGCTGCCGGCTCGGTGGGATGCGAAACAGCCTCCGCCCGTCAGTATTCCGGCCACCCCGGGTAGGGCGGCGGCGTTCCGCCGAATAGCGGGCAGTGCTGCTGGTGCGGGCACCAGTCACATAGCCGCGACTGGCTGGGGCGGAAATCGCCTGTCTGGCCGGCGGACTGGATGGCGCGCCAGATCGCCATCAGGGTCTTTTCGAAGCGCAGCAGCTCGTCCTGGTCCGGCGAGTAGTCCAACACCTGGCCGTCGGCCAGGTAGATGAGTCGCAGCCGGGTGGGCGGCACGCCACGCGAACGCAGCAGCGCCACCGCGTAGAACTTCATCTGGAACATCGCCTTGAACTCGGCCAGGGCTCGCGTGGCCGGCGGCGCCTTGCCGGTTTTGTAGTCCACCACCCGAATTTCACCGGTGGCCGCGACGTCGATCCGGTCGATGAATCCCCGCAGCAGCGTGCCATCGGCGAGTTCCACCTCCACCCGCTCTTCGCAGCATTGCGGGTCGAAGCGGGTCGGGTCTTCGAGTCGGTAATAGCCGGAGAGCAGCGCCCGGGCCTCGGCCAGCAGCTGGGCTTGCTGCGCGGCATCGAATTCGCCGGCCAACTCTGGCGCTGCGGCGATCACCTGGTCCCACGCGGACCCCAGCAGTGACATCGCGGCGTCGGGCCGACGCAGTTCGGCGGGTAGGCCGTAGAGCTGCTGCAGGGCGGCATGCACCACCGACCCACGCAGCTGTGCCGCCGACGGCGCCTCGGGCAACCGATCAATCGCCCGGAACCGGTAGAGCAGCGGGCACTGTTTGAAGTCCGCCGCCCGCGACGGTGACAGCGCAGGGCGTGCCGCGCGCGCCTCCGGACGGGACACCTGCGGCTGGACGGTCATGCCGGCAGCCTAAGACGGGGCACCGACAACCCCGAGCACCGGCTGCGGCGAGTCGGCTGGCACGCTGGACCGCGTGTCCGCAACCGGCCCGTTCACCGTTGGGGAACGTGTCCAGCTCACCGACGCCAAGGGCCGGCACTACACGATGTGCCTCGCTCCCGGCGCCGAATTCCACACCCATCGTGGGGCCATCGCACACGATGCGGTGATCGGGCTGGACCAGGGCAGCGTCGTCAAATCCAGCAACGGCACGCCGTTCTTGGTGCTGCGCCCACTGCTGGTCGACTACGTGATGTCGATGCCGCGTGGGCCGCAGGTGATCTATCCCAAAGACGCCGCGCAGATCGTGCACGAGGGTGACATCTTCCCGGGTGCCCGGGTGCTGGAGGCCGGGGCCGGATCGGGCGCGCTGACCTGCTCGCTGCTGCGCGCGGTCGGGCCCGACGGGCGGGTGGTCTCCTACGAACAGCGCGCCGATCATGCCGAACACGCCCGCCGCAACGTCTCGGTGTTTTTCGGCCAAGCGCCCGAGAACTGGCAGCTGATCGTCGGCGATGTCGCGGACTCCGAGCTCCCCGATGGCTCCTTCGACCGGGCCGTGTTGGACATGCTGGCGCCATGGGAGGTGCTGGACGCGGTCGCGCGGCTGGTGGTCGCCGGCGGTGTGCTGATGGTGTACGTGGCCACCGTCACCCAGCTGTCGCGGGCGGTGGAGGCGTTGCGGGCTCAGCAGTGCTGGACCGAACCCCGGGCGTGGGAGACGCTGCAGCGGGGCTGGAACGTCGTCGGCCTGGCCGTTCGGCCGCAGCACTCGATGCGCGGGCACACCGCCTTCTTGATCGCCACCCGGCGGCTCGCCCCGGGCGTCGTCGCCCCGGCGCCCTTGGGCCGCAAACGTGAGGGCCGCGACGGCTAGCGGCGATCGCAAGCGCGGCGTAGCCGGGCGCTGGGGGTACCCCCGCGGAGCTGGGGGACGGGTCGCCACCGTCGGGCCAGCCGGACATCACAACTAGTCGTCGCTGCGGTGCAGGCCCCGCCGTACCGACAGCAGCTCCAATTCGGGATGCGCAGCAACCAGACGTTCGGCCGCGTCCAGTACGTCGACGGCATGGCTACGGGCGCCGGACACCATGGCCACCCCGATACCCGCGCGTCGATACAGCTCGTGCGAACCGGTCTCGGCGGCCGACACGCTGAACTTGCGCTGCAGCTCAGCTACCACGGGACGAACAACCGAGCGTTTCTGTTTGAGTGAACGGACGTCGCCCAGCAACACGTCGAACTCGAGCCAGCCGATCCACATCCCGCGGGTCAACGGGGCGGGTCTTGGGTAGGGGATGGCGCCGGCTCGGGGGCGGGCTCGGGTGGCGGTGGCAGAGGCGGGCTGGATGTAGGGGTCGTCGCCGTCGGCGACGTGCCCAGAGCCAACAACATCTCGGCCGTCCGCCGGGACAACTGCCAACCCCCTTCGAAGGGCGTGAACTCCATCGGGAAGGTGAAGTTGCGGTTGTTCTCCTGAGCGGTGTCGACGCTGATGGTGGCCATCACATTGGACGGGTTCTTGTCCGACCACGCGAGGTCCTTCGCGGCGAAGGTCATCGGCAGATAGCCGTTATCCCGCAATGCGTTGATGAACTTGTCGAAAGTGGCCGCGCTGTCGGGAGTGGCGCCCTCGACGAGGTTCACCTTGTCGGGGGCGGGAACGTTCGGGTCGGCGAGCCGGCTCAGTACGTCGGTGAGGGCTTGGGGCGGGGGCAGCGGAGTGGTCGGAGGGGGTGCGACGACCGGAGGAGACGTGACGGGCACCGCCGACGACGTGGTCGAGGACGCGATCTTGGGCTGATGAGACGAACATCCGGTGAGCCCGACCGCCGCCAGGGTGGTGGCGGCGATCAATGTTACGAACAGGTTTCGGTGCATCCGGTCGGGTCCGGCACGCTACGCGGCTGGACGTGCTCCCGCGCCCGCGTGCTGCGGCGGGGCCGTCTTCCCGGCCGGACCAACGGGTGCAACTGAAGCCACATCGGCAACGGCCGCGCCGACGATGGCAACGCCGGCTAGGCCTGTGGCGAGGCATTTTGCGGTCACGGTAGCCCTTTCGATCAGCCCGATTGGTGGCCGAATTTACCAGCGGGACGAAAGTCTTAACTTTTCGTGGGTATTTGACTCCGCACATCTATCGGCAATCGCCGGTAGCGTTGAAGTATCCACCGCGCCAATTTGGGGTGTGGGAAAGGAGCGCAACATGGGTGACTCAGAGCGTTCTGAAGCATTCGGTACCCCTCGCGAATCAAGTGTGTCCAGCGACGATGCTGCCGAATTAGAACAGTTACGCCGTGAGGCAGCGCTGCTACGCGAGCAACTCGAGCATGCCGCCGGGTCGCACGGCAACACCCGCTCCGCTCGCGATGTGCATCAACTCGAAGCCCGCATCGACTCGCTCGCGGCGCGCAACTCGAAGTTGATGGAGACGCTCAAAGAGGCCCGCCAGCAATTGCTGGCGCTGCGTGAGGAAGTCGACCGCCTCGGACAGCCGCCCAGTGGCTACGGCGTTCTGTTGGCCGCGCATGACGACGATACGGTCGACGTGTTCACTTCGGGTCGCAAGATGCGCCTGACGTGCTCGCCCAACATCGATGTCCCGTCGCTGCGGAAGGGGCAGACGGTCCGCCTCAACGAGGCTCTGACCGTCGTCGAGGCCGGCACGTTCGAATCGGTCGGCGAGATATCCACGTTGCGCGAACTCTTGTCCGATGGGCACCGGGCACTTGTTGTGGGCCACGCGGACGAGGAACGCATTGTCTGGCTGGCCGAGCCGCTGGTGGCCGAGGACCTGCCGGATGGCGAGCCCGAGGCCCTCAACGACGACACCAGGCCCCGCAAGCTGCGGCCCGGCGATTCCCTGCTCGTCGACACCAAGGCCGGGTACGCGTTCGAACGCATCCCCAAGGCCGAGGTCGAAGACCTGGTCCTGGAGGAAGTTCCGGACGTCAGCTACCAGGACATCGGTGGGCTGACTCGCCAGATCGAGCAGATCCGCGACGCGGTGGAACTGCCGTTCCTGCACAAGGAGCTGTACCGGGAGTACGCGCTGCGCCCGCCCAAGGGCGTGTTGCTCTACGGGCCGCCCGGTTGCGGTAAGACGCTGATCGCCAAGGCGGTGGCCAACTCGTTGGCCAAGAAGATGGCCGAGGTGCGCGGCGACGACGCCCGCGAAGCCAAGTCGTACTTCTTGAACATCAAGGGTCCCGAGCTGCTCAACAAGTTCGTCGGCGAGACCGAGCGGCACATCCGGCTCATCTTCCAGCGCGCCCGCGAGAAGGCGTCGGAGGGAACGCCGGTGATCGTGTTCTTCGACGAGATGG
>CAYNLB010000226.1:0-4583 GCA_964397935.1 uncultured Mycobacterium sp. | reverse complement strand
ATCACCGCCGGGACCGGGCTTGCCGTATTCCAGCACGACGGTCTGTCCCTGGGTGTACCCGTGCAGCACGCTGGTGCCCGTGATCCTGCCCGCGGCAGTCACCACCAGCAGGGGATGCCCGTCGTCGGGTTTGGGCAGTCGGTACCACGCGGACGTCAGCCTGCTCTCCTGCTGCGGGCCGGCGGTGTAGCTGCCGGCCAGTGGAACCCGGTCGGGGTCCAGGCCGTAGGGCAGCGGCACCATGGACCCGTTGATGCCGGGCGCCGTCAGCTTGGTCGGCCCATACCAGTCGTAGTCGGTGCCGGGCTGCGGCACCAAAGTCTCCTTGATCGCCTCGGCCACGGTGCGTTCCGGGACGCCGTTGGGGGTGAACCCGGTGGGATTGACACCACCCAGCGGGCCCAATGGGCCGTAATCACCGGGCAGGGGCGCCATGAACCCGGCATTGCTGTCCGGCTCGACGAGCACGTCATCGGCCAGCCCGCAGCCCCCGGCGAATTCGCGCAAGTTGGCCCAACCATTGGAGTACGTGGGGTACTGCCGCACGATCCCGGCGACCATCGACGCGACAAATACCAGCGCCATGAACCCCGCCGCAAGCGGCACCGGCGCGGCCGTCACCGCGCGCGCCAGCCGGCCCTCCCCGTGCTCCCGCGACACGAAGTGCAACCAGATCGTGTAGAGCGCGGCAATCGTGAACAGGACGAAAAACATTGTGCTGACTTTGATTCCGTCGAGTCGCGGCATGACGCTGTTGAACGGGACGCCGTAGCTCGAGACGTACCACCAGCCGTTGGTGGTGGCGAAGCACAGCGCCATCAGGAACAGCAGCGCCGTCAGGAACGCCATTCGGTTGCGTGACCATCCCAGCACCTCGCGCGATACCAGCACGGTGGTGAGCGCGGCCATCGCCGCGCCCACGGCGGCGAACAGGCCGAAGTGGTGCACCCACTTCGTGGGAGTGAACATCAGGAAGAACATGGTGCCGAAAATGACACCCATCAGCCGCCACGCGGGCCCGCGGGCCACGCCGGGAACTCGCTTGCGCCGCAACATGATGAACACGGCGGTGAAGAGGCACAGCGCGGTAATCAGGAAGCCGAAACGCCGCGAGAGTGAACCGTCGACGGTGGGCAGGATGAGGTAGTAGTAGCGCAGGTTCTCGGTGTACCAGGCTTGGCTGGGTCCGATCGCGGTGCGAATTCTGGTGGCTTCCAACACCGTTGACAGGGTCTGGTCGGCGAATACCACGGTCAGTATGACGGTGCCGGCAGCCAGCAGCGGAGCCACCAGCGGCCACGTGCCGACCAGGCGATGACGTTTCACCAGAATGCGCAGGATTGGACGGCCACCGGCGACCAGGGCGGCCACCGCGATCAGGCCGGTGGGCTGGACACCCAGCGTGAACGCGGCGGTGACGATCGCCAGCGCCGCGGGCGTGAGCCGCGACGCGCACATCGAGCGCTCGATCAGCACCCAGGTAACCAGTGAACCCAGCGCGATGATCGGCTCGGGACGAAGGCCGTTGTTGAATGGCATCCACGCGGTCAGCAGGACCATGCCCGCCGCCCAGTTCGCGGCCGTGCTGGACGTCACCGCCGGCCCCAGCCGGGGCAGCACTTCCCGGGACAGCAGCAGCCAGCACAGCAGCCCCGCGACCAGGTCCGGCAACCGCATCCACAGGCTGGCATCGCTGACGTGGGTCATCAGCGCCAGCAGGTTGTAGTACCAGCCGAACGGGTCCTCCGGGCTGCCGAACCAGCGGAAGTAGTTGGACATGTAGCCGGCGTGGTCGGCGACCCGGGCCATGCCCAGGATGTAGCCGTCGTCGGAAGAATTCGCGCCGATCACATGCCACAGCAGGAAGCCGAATATCACGGTGGCGTCGACCAGCGTGAACTTTCGCCAGCGGGTCGGGATCCACCGGTGCATCCTGCGCCCGTCCAGCTGGTCCAGGCGCCACAGCGCAACCAGTGCAACGATGGTGCACACGATCGCCAGCACCATCGCGGCCAGTTTCAGCGTCGTCGGTGTGGTGGAGAACCGGGTGTCGATGCTCGCCGAGAGTCGCAGCCCGGGCGGAGCGGGACCGGTCAGATCCGTGAACACCCCGACGATCTGCGGGCGCAGGTTGGGGTCGCGGAAGCCACCCCGCACCGGGTTGCCCGCCGGGTCGGCCAACCCGACGAACGTGGCGAAGGTGCCGGCGTGTGTGGACGTGACCTCGATCTGCCGGCATTGCGGTGAGGCGACTTGATCCCGGGGGGCGCTGGCGATCACCACATTGCGGTCGGTGACGTCGACGCTTTGCCTGCTGACGACGACGAACAACGCATTCAGAGCGGCGTCCTTGCCCTTCTTGGGCGCCGTGCTCAAGACCACCCCGCCCTGCTGCGGCAGCTCGCGCACCACCGAGCACGGCACGGTTGCCGTCACGTCGACCGGCGTCAGCGAGATCAGCGGTGCGGTCACGCTGTTCAATTGGCCGTTCTGCGGCCAATTGAGGGTCGCGGTGGTCTGCACGACGGGTAGCAGCGGCGTCGCGACCGACAGGACGAAACCGATCAGCCCGGCGATCGTCGCGACCCAGCGCGTCACCCGGACATCCTGGCGGGTATCGCCGCTCATGGCAGGGCCCGAATCGGTCCGTGCCGGCTCCACCCGGGCACCGTGATCACACCCTGTTCGATGACGGCGTTCGGCGCCTGATCGGCCGGCACCAACCGGTGGTAATGCTCCACGGACCCCCAGTCGCGGTACCAGTCGCCACGCAGGTACGTCGACACGGTCGAGGTATACAGCATCGCCTGGGTGAACAGGAACGGACCGCCATCCTCGCCGGCCTGCCACCCGTTCGACGACGACGCCGTCTGCTTGTGTTCGGGGAGGATGCGGTATTGCGGAAGTTCGGCGACGCCAAGGTGTTCGGAGAACGGCCGCTGGCAGGGGAAGTTTGCGGCGGTCGCGATGTCCAGCAGCACCGGTGTGTGCGATCCGATCAATTGCTGCAGGGTCTGTAGCACCGGAACCCGCGGCGGCGTGAACGCGAACCACTGCTCGGAACTCAGATTCGGGTCGTAGGCCACGATGCGTGCGACATTGGCCTCCGGCGGCGCCCACGTCAACGGAAACCGCAGATTCCGCCAGGCAGGCTCCGGCCCGATGTCGATCGGCTGCACCTCGTTCAGCGGCTGGGTGGTGCCGTCGGGGCGGGCGACGCCCCACTGCAATTTCAGCGACTGCCCGTAGGTGAAGGTACCGTCCTCTTTGTACGACCAGATCGCGCCGGCGGCCGAGACCACCACAAGCGGCCGCTCGGGGCTGCGCTCTCGCCAATCGGCAGGCAACCGGTACCACGCCGAGGTCGCCGTGGCCGTCTGCGAGTTTTCGCCGTAACTGCCCATCACCGGGGTGCGGGCCGGATCCAGCCCGAAGGGCAGTGCCGCGTGCGACCCGTTGATCCCCACCGGGCCCTTGCCGCCGGCCGTGCCGGCAGAGTCACTCATGGTGGCGTTGGGCTTGTTGGGTGACCCGGTGGAATTCACCACCCCAGGTTTGGTCACCACCGGGTAGGACCGCAGGTCATTGCCCACTCCGTCGGGTTTGAAGCCGACGGGGTTGGTCCCACCGAGGGGGCCGTCGGGCCCGAACTGTTGCCCGGGGACGGGCTGCAGCATGCCGGCGTTCGCGTCCGGCTCTGCGAGGACGTCGTCGGCCATGGCGCAGCTACGCGGGGAGAGCCCGGACGTGATCGCCGCGAGGTTGGCCTTTCCGGTGGTGTAGAGGGGATAGCGGAACACGACGCCCTTGGCCAGCGAGGCGACTTCGCCGACGACCATGATCGTCGCGATCACCAGGAGCGGGGTGGAGGCCAGCACGCGGTTGCGGCGGTTGTCCTTGACCTCGGTGTGCCCGGCGTAGTCCATCCGGAAGTGGTACCAGGCGGCCAGCAGTCCGGTGAGGATCGACAGCGTCAGGATCATCGACGTCACCGGGTGGCCGGCGATGACCGGCTGGATGTCGTACCACGGGACCCCGTAGTTATTGACGTCGAACCAGCCGTTGACGCCCGAGGTGGCCCACGCCAGCACGAACAGCAGCGCGGTGATGTACAGGGTCAGGTTGCGGCGGCTGTGCAGCCCGATCCGGGTGATGGTGAACGCGGTGACCGCGCCCAGGGCGCCGGCCAGCCCGGCGAACGCACCGAACTGCACGGCCCACTTCGTCGGAGTGAACGTCAACAGCAGCAGACCCATGGCGGTGGTGCCGATCAAGCGCCAGGCCGGTCCGCTGGCCAGCCCCGGCACCCGGCCGCGTCGCAGCAGCACCACCAGCACCCCGAACAGGCCCAGCAGCATCACCAGCACCGCGAATCGTCGCGCCATCGATCCCTCGGCGTTGCTCTCGACGGTGAGGAAGTAGTAGCGCAACCAATCCTGGTACCACGAGATCGTCGGGCCGACCTCGTATTTGATGCGCACCGACTCGGCGACGGTGGCCAGCGTTTGACTGCGGAACACCACCAGGGTGATCAGCGACAACGACGCGGCCAGCACCGCCAGCGGGGCCCAGAGCCCGTCGGT
>CAYNLB010000225.1:0-4692 GCA_964397935.1 uncultured Mycobacterium sp. | reverse complement strand
CGGGTCAAATCCATCATCACTTTCTCGAAGGTGGCCGTCTTCTCCGGCGCGCGCGGGTCGTAGGGGAGCCCGCCAACGGTCGGCCCGGCCGCGTAGTAGAAACAGACGGCGCCGACGATGATGTTCCAAACGATGAGCGGATCGGTGCCGCCGGTGTCTCCTTCTGACTCAAGGACACCCAGGAGTCGCTTCCAGTGGGGCGCGGCGGCGCTGCCCATGATCTCTTTGACGTCGGCGCTGCCGGCGGCGGAGTCGCGCAGGATCAGCTTCGCGGCACCCGGGCGCTGCGCTGCGAAGCGCACCATCACTGAGGTGAACGCGACGAGGCGGTCCTGCAGAGGGGCCTCCGCCCCCAGCTGGGCGTCCATCTCCTCGAGGAGGGGCATGAAGATCCGGTCGAGGACCGCTTCGTAAAGCTCTCGCTTCGTCGGATAGTGATACAGGATGGCGGTCCCCTGGATGCCCGCTTCCGTGCCGATGGCATCGAGGGATGTCGCGTCGAAACCTTTCTCCGAGAAGAGCCGCTCGGCGACTGTCAGGATCGACTCCCGCGTGCGCTCCGACTTCGAGGGACGCCGCTGAACCGGTGTCAAGATGAAGACTCCTCGGAGCGGTGGTAGTGGCGGGGTCGCCCGCAGCGCCGACGCTGATGGGCTGACCCGCCAATCAGAATTGAGTGTATGTTCAAAATTAAATGTATGCTCGGTTCAGCGCTGATGCAAGCCGGGCGCCGACATCTCAGGGGAGCCGTAGCAATGCCGATCGCGATCACCGACGATCACCGCAGGCTGGCCGACATCGTCGTCGACTTCGCGGCCCGACGGGAATTGCGGGGGGCGGCCCGCGCTCTTCTCGACGGGGCGGCCGAAGAAACGCCCGGATTCTGGGCGGAGCTTGCCAGGCTCGGCTGGCTCGGTCTGCACATCCCGGAAGCCTACGGCGGATCCGGGTATGGACCCGAGGAGCTGGTGGTGGTCGTCGAGTCGCTCGGCGCCGCAGTGGCGCCGGGAGGTTTCGTCCCGACGACGATCGTGAGCCGCGTGATTGCCGTGGAAGCCGACGACGACACCAAAACGCGGCTGCTGCCGGGCCTCGCGGACGGATCGGTGGCCGCCGGGGTCGGCTTGGGGGGCTCGGTCGAGGCCGACGGCGCAGTGGCGTCCGGCAGCGTGGGAACCGTGCTCGGGGGAAACCTCGCCGACCTGATCATGGTTCCGGCCGGCGACGACGTCGTCGTCGTGTCCGTCGGGGACGGTGTCCGAGTGGAGATCCCACCCAACCTCGACCCGACCCGGCGCTCGGCGCGGGCGCACCTCGACGGAGCGGCCGTGACCGTGCTGGCCGGCGCACGCAGGACGCTCGTCGACACGGCGCGGATGATCCTGTCCGCCGAGGCGGTCGGGATGGCGGCGGAGTGCACCCGGCGTGCCGCCGAGTACGCAAAAACGCGCCTCCAGTTCGGGCGTCCGATCGGCACCTATCAGGCGGTCAAACACCATTGCGCCAACATGGCGGTCGCCACCGAGCTGGCGACGAGCGCCGTCTGGGACGCGGCCAGGGCGGCCGCGTCCGGCGGGGATCAGTTCAGCTACGCGGCGGCGGTGGCGGCGACCCTGGCCGCACCCGCCGCCGACCTCTGCGCCAACCTGCACACGCAGGTGCATGGCGGCATCGCGATGACCTGGGAGCACGACGCGCACCTCTACGTGCGGCGCGCCACGACGCTGCTGGGCTTTCTGGATCCGGATGCCGCCGCCCGCGACCTCACCGACCTGACGCGAGCCGGCGTCAGCCGGGAGAAGACGATCCACCTGCCGCCGGAGGCGGAGCAGGTTCGCAAAGAGGTGAAGAAGTTCGCCGACGGCATCAAGGGGCTGCCGAGACAAGAGCAACGCAGGGCACTGATCGACACCGGATACGTCATGCCGCACTGGCCGAGGCCGCATGGACGTGCAGCCGGCGCCGTGGAACAGCTCGTCATCGAGCAGGAGTTCACCACCGCCGGTATCAGACGCCCGAGCTACGGCATCACCGGGTGGGTGATCCTCACGCTCATCCAGCACGGCACCGACGACCAGATAGCACGCTGGGTTAAACCGGCTCTCAACCGGGAGGTCATCTGGTGCCAGCTGTTCAGCGAACCCGAGGCCGGATCGGATGCCGCCGGGATCAAGACGAAGGCGACGCGCGTGGACGGCGGCTGGCTCATCAACGGCCAGAAGGTCTGGACATCGGGCGCACACGTCGCCGGCATGGGTTTTGCGACGGTGCGTACCAATCCGGACGTCCCCAAGCACGAGGGCATCACGATGGTGGTGATCGACATGCACGCCGACGGCGTCGAGGTTCGTCCGCTGAAGATGACGACCGGGGACTCCGATTTCAACGAGGTGTTCTTCAACGACGTCTTCGTTCCGGACGACGACGTCGTGGGGCCCGTGGACGGCGGCTGGACGGTCGCCCGCGCCACGCTCGGCAACGAGAGCGTCAGCATCGGCAGCGGTGAGGGCGCGATGACGGTAGGCGCTGACGTCCTTGTCAAAGCGTTCGACGCCAACCGCGATCGACTCGAAGGCGGCGCGGCCCGCGTCGGTCGCTATGCGGCGCTGCTGCAGGCGATGGGCCTGCTCAACCTGCGCTCGGCGCACCGTGCGGTCGCGGGCGCCGAACCGGGACCGGAGGGTGCGATCACCAAGCTCGTGGTCGCCGAGACCGGGCACGAGGTGGCAGCCATGCTCGCGAAGTTGAACGGGCCCGAGGTTGCCTTCATGGACGGACGCGCCCGCCTCGGCAACGCCTTTGCGCTCATGCACCGCGCGGCATCGATCGCTGGCGGCACGTCGGAGATCAAGCGAAATCAGATCGGCGAGCGGATCCTCGGCCTGCCCAGGGACCCACTCATCAGGTGATCGACTCGGAGCCGCGCCCCGGATCACGCCCGTGCGGTTCCCTCGAGCTCCGCCCCTTCATGTCCCCCGCCGCAGGCGGCCGTCCGGCTTGGTTGCACTGGTCATGCCGTCTCCGAATGGTTCGTCACGCCGGCGCAGAACCTCTCTGAGGCCGTGCTCCCTTACCTTGCGGCCGAAGCCGCGCACCGCCTCCGCGTGATGGGCACGGGCGTCGTTCTCGGCGGCAAGTCGCTGCAGCACCTGCGCTCCCATCAGCTCCATGCCGAGGTTCGTGATCCGCTTGTTGGCGGCGAGCAGATCGACATCGATGAGGGCGAGCCGGTCGGCGACACCTTCGACCTCGTCCTCGAGCAACTCGGCGGGAACCGACTTGAGGACGAGCCCGATCCGGGCGGCATCGGCGCCGGTCACCGAGTCGCCGGTGAGCTGGAGGCGTTTGGCCCACTGCGGTCCGCAACTGTAGAGCCAGAGGTTGTTGGGCAGCGTGCCCATGCTGCGCGCGGCAGGAAAGCCGATCCGGGCGTCGTCGGCGACGATCACCATGTCACAGACCATGGCCAGGTCGGTGCCACCGGCCAGACAACTGCCGTGAACCTGCGCGATCGTCGGCTTGTGCATCTCCCACAGCGCACGAATGCGGCGGTTGTTGCGTTCGATCAGCCAGACGTCGTCGTCGTGGCTTCGCCCGCGACGCTGGCCCTCCTCGGGCGTGCGCCCGAGCGCGGTCAGGTCGTAGCCCGAGCAGAACGACGACCCTTCACCGGATAGCACGAGGCAGTGGACGCTCGTGTCGTCGTCAGCGCGCCAGGCGGCGTCCTCGAGCTCGTCGAGCATGCGGCCGGTGATCGCATTGTGCGTCTGTGGCCGGGCCAGCCTGACGCGCGCCCGACCGTCCTTCACGTCGTAGTGGATGTCGGTATAGGTGTCCGGTGACAAATCCATGGTCGAACGCGCCATCAGGCGGGGATCGTGACCCCGGTGAGCTCGACCGCGTTGTCATGCACGATCCGGCGTTGATCGGCCTCGGGGAGGTGGCTGATCTCGTCGAAGATCTGTGCCGGGTACTCCAAGCCCTCCATGTGGGGGAAGTCGGAGCCGAACAGCACCCTGTCGGCACCCATGAAGGCGATCACGTCGTCGATGCGATCCTCCCAGAACGGATTGATCCAGACGTGCCGCTTGAACGTCTCGACCGGATCGTCTGCGAACCACGTCGGATACCGGTCACGAGTAGAAGCGAGCATGCGGAACAGATCGTGCAGATACACGGCCCCGTTCTCCACCGAAGCGACCCGAACACCCGGGAACCGCTCAAACACGCGGTCGAAGCACAGTGCGGTGAGCCAATCGAGGATGGCCCGCTCCAGCTTGTACGCCGCGACCGACGGGCGGGCGCCACCGCCCAGCGCCTCGGCGCTGCCCGAGCCGGCCGGGTAGCCGTTCGTCCCGTAGCCGGAGTTGCCGGCGTGCGCCACCACGACGATGCCGGCTTCGCCGGCACGGGCCCAGAACGAATCGAAGTCGGAGGCACCCGGTGAACGAGGTCCGTCGGCGGTCATCACCGGAGCCGGCCGCATGACGACCAACCGCGCGCCTCGATCGATCGCCCAGTCCAGCTCCTCACACGCCGCAGCCGGGTCCGCCAACGTGATGTAGGGGGCGGCGAAGATCCGGTTCCGGTAGGCGAAGCCCCAGTCTTCCTCCAGCCACCGGTTGAATCCGCGATGTGCGACGGTGACCGCCTCGATGTCGTGCTTCAGGGGCTCCTCGTAGTGGATGCCGG
>CAYNLB010000224.1:0-4803 GCA_964397935.1 uncultured Mycobacterium sp. | reverse complement strand
TCGCGGTAGAACCGCTGTGCGCCGAATTCGATCGCAGCGTCGATGAGGACAGTGCGGTCCTCGAAGTAACGGTAGACCGTCCCGCGCGACACATTGGCCATCCGCGCGACGTCCTGAACGCTGGTGCGCTGGATGCCGAGCTGGGTGAAGCACTCGTTCGCCGCCTCGAGAATCTGGTCCCGGCGATCGAACTCCTCGGCCGAAACTAGACCGGCGGGGGCTGGTTCCGTCGACATTTCGCTCCTTGCGCCCATGGCAGCCCGCTCGACCCAGGGTACCGATGCCACGCGACAAATGCGCCCTCGGTGTTCCGTCCGGGCGCTCGGAGGCGCCTGAACTCGCGGCTGGCTATAGTCATTAAAACATGTATCGTCTATTTGTTCAGCAATGAGCCTACCGACGCGATCGCCTGGCTCCATTCGCATCGAAGGGGAAGAGCGTGGACCTGGGCGTGTCCGGACGCAACTTCGTCCTGCTGGGCGGCACCACTGGGATGGGGTTTGCCGCCGCCGAGCAACTCGCCGCCAACGGGGCGAACGTGGCGCTTCTGGCTCGCGATGGTGACCGCGCCCGCGACCGCGCCGAGCGGCTGGCCGCCGACCACGGTGTGCGCGCGGTCGGCATCGCCGTGGATGCAGCCGTCGCCGGCGACGGGGTGGATCGCGCGATCGAGCAGGCAGCCGCGAGCTTGGGGCCGCTTCGAGGTTTGGCGGTCACCGCGGGGCCGATGAAACAGCAGGGACCGTTCCTCGAACACGGCGACGACTCGTGGGACGAGTATTACCAGCTGATTCTCATGGCGACGGTCCGCTCCTGCCGCGCGATCATCCCGCACCTGCGGGCCAACGGCGGCGGCACGATCGTCACGACCGCCGCCTATTCGGTACGGGCACCCAAAGTGCTGATACCGCCGTACAACGCGCTCAAAGCGGCCGTGCTGACGTTGTCGAAGATTCTGGCCAAAACTCACGGCTGCGACGACATCAGGGTCAACACGGTGTGCCCGGGATTGTTCGACACGGAGGTGAACGACTTCATCCGACCACAGCGGGCAGCCCAGTACGGCGTACCGCTACAAGACGCCATCTACACCCATCTCACGAACAACCCGGACTGGAACATGCGGGTCGCCCTCGGCCGTGCCGGACACCCAGCGGAAGCCGGCGAGCTGATCGCGTTCCTGCTCGGCGAGCGGGCCGCCTACCTGACCGGGGCGGCCATCAACATCGACGGGGGCACGGATTTCTGATGCGGCAATCGCTCAGATCCCGACGTGCTGGGCCAGGAGTCCTCGGTGGAAGTTCGCGTCGCCCAGCAGGTGCCCAGACGATTTCGCTCGCTTGAAGTACAGATGGGAGGGGTGTTCCCAGGTGAAGCCGATCGCGCCGTGAACCTGGATGTTGGCCGCGGCGGCGCGCGCATAAACGTCGGAACTGAATGCCTTGGCCAACGAAGCCACCGCCGGCAACTCGTCGGAGAGCTGTGCGGCCGCGCGAACGGCGTAATGTGCTGCCCCGCGGGCGCATTCGACGTCCAGAAAGACGTCCGCGCACTTGTGCCGGATGGCCTGGAAGGATCCGATGGGCCGGCCGAACTGTCTGCGCACCTTCGCGTACTCGACGGCCATCTCGAGGCAGCGCTGCGCGCCCCCGACCTGCTCGGCCGCGAGCGCCGCAGCCCCGAGCGCCAGGGTACGCATCACCACCGGCCACGCCTGGCCATCGACACCGACGAGTGACGCCGGGGTGGAACTGAATTCGATGCGCGCCTGCCTGCGGGTCTGGTCCAGGGTGGACAGCGGCCGACGGACAACTCCGTCGAATCGTTCCACCGCGAAGAGTGACAGCCCCGCGTCGGTGCCGGCGACCACGAACACCGCATCGGCACTGCAACCGTCCAGGACATAGGTCTTGGCGCCATCCAGCACCCAGCCCTCCCGCGTTCTGGTTGCCCGCGCGCCAATGGCGCCGGCCTCCCAGCGGCCCGATTCTTCGGTGACCGCCAAGGCCGCCACGGTCGCGCCGGAGGCGATGCCCGGCAAGTAGCGTTCCCGGGCCGCGTCATCGCCGGAGTGCATGATCGCGTTGGCCGCCAGCACAACCGACCCCAGATACGGCGAGGGCAGGAGGAACCTGCCCATCTCCTCGACGGCGATGCCGAGTTCGACGAAGCTGGAGCCCTGCCCGCCGAATTGCTCGGGAATGGCAAGCCCGGTCAGGCCGAGTTGGTCCGACATCTGTCGCCACACCACCGAGTCGTAGCCCAGCGGGGATTCCAGCTGCCGCCGCAGGTCGGGTTCGTTGGCCTTGGCCTCAAGAAATGAGCGCACCGTACGGCGAAGTTCGCGTTGCTCTTCGGTGAGCGCCGCACCCCCGAGATTCGTTTCCTTGCTCGTCACGTCAGGGCCCCGCCGTGTCGCGACCGGTGGGGTCGACCCGCGGTGTGTCGTGGCCCCGGCGCAGTGTCCGCAACCAGGCGCCCACGGGCGCCGGTGCCGCGACGGGCGCGTCGAAACGCCCCGGGTCGGCCGCCCAGAATGCCTCCCACGACGGGAAGGCGTCGTGGAATGTGCCGTCGTGGGGCGGGCTACCGGGCCAGCGCATTTTGTGCGGACCGACCGGTGGATCGGTGATGTCGGTTTGGTACCAGAACAGGGGCGTGCGGCGCGCGAAGCACCAACGCCCGTCGGATCTTTCGTAGCGGTCCAGATAGGCCAGCATCTCGATGACCCACGCCGATTCCGTCTCGAGGTCGTTGCGCGAGTACACCAGCCCGCTGGCCCGATCGGCGTCGTGCACATCGATGACGTGTCCGAGCACCCCATGGGCACTGCCGAGCAGCGATCGCCGGATCTCGGTGTCATACCACTGCCGCAACGCCTCCCGCCCGCTGCGCTTGCCGGGCACACCGACATCGTCGACGAAAAGGTTTGCCAGGGCATCGAAGTCACGCGTGTCGAGCGCCACGGCGTACTTGGCCGCCAGCTGCCGGATCTCGTCGAGAGCCTCCAGCCGCGCAATGCGCGCCTCCAAGCCGGCCAGCGACCGCTCGCCGGTCACGCCAGCTCTCCGGAAGCGATCAGCTGAACGAGCCGGCCCTTGTCGATCTTGTTGGTGGTCGTGTAGGGCAACCGCTCGTCGTCGGGCAGGATCACCCACTGCTTCGGGACCTTGTAGGCGGCCAGTTCTTTTCGACACGCCGCGACGAGCTGGTCTTGCGACGTCCGCCGCCCCGCGTTGAGCACGACGACCGCGCACACCACGGCCCCCTTGTCTTCGTGGGGAATACCGACCACGTAGGCGATCCGGACGCCGTCGGCCCGACCTATCACCGCTTCGACCTCGACGGGCGCGACATTGGCGCCCGAGGTCTTGATCATGTCGTCCGTGCGCCCCGTGAAATACAGATGCCCGTCATCGTCGCGATAGCCGGCATCCTTGGTGTGATACCAACCGTCGGCGTCGAACAACTCCGCGCGCTGCCGCCCGACCATGCCGCGCATCATGGCCGCGCCACGCACACAGATCTCGCCCACCGTGCCGTTGGGTACCTCCGCACCGGACTCGTCGACGATCTTGTGCTCGTAACCGGGCGCGGACACGCCGAGCGAGCCACGCTTGCTCTCGGGCACCGGCTCGTGCGGTGGCCACCACGTGTGCGAACTGCACGTCTCGGTCATGCCCAGCTGCGTCACGCGCAGCGAGGGATCGGCCACACGCAGTTCCGGCGGCAGCAACACCTGGTGGTACCCCTCGCGCAGGCTCGACAGGTCGGTGGACGGGAAGTCGGGATGGTTGGTCAGGGCCGGTCCGACGTGCGGGAAACCCGTTGCGTAGGTGGCGCGCTCGGATTCGAGCAGGCGCAGCACGTCGCCCGCGTCGAATTTGTGCTCGGTCAGAATCGTCACACCGGTCTGCATGGGCCCGAGCAGGCCGAAAACCAGTCCGCCGACCCAGAAGAACGCCATGGGAATGTAGACCCGGTCGTGCGGCTTCCACTCGTGCTGGGTGGCGATGAAACGCGAGTGCGTGATCGCGGTGGCGTGCGTATGGATGACGCCCTTGGGGTCCGACGTGCTACCCGAGGTGTAGATGACGACCAGGTCGTCGGACGGCCGGACGGCGGATTCGCACGCCCGCAAAAACCCCTGGGGCACCGGCTCGGGCCAGGCGGTCGGCCAGCTCCGGTCGGTCCCGCCCAGCGCGAGCACGTTGCGCAGCTGCGGTAGTCGTTCGACGGTCAGTGGTTGGCCGGGGGCGGGGATTTCTCCGACGGCCTCGCCGACCCGCGCCAGCATGTCTTTGCCGAGCAACGAATCGACCGACAACAGCGTGTGGATGTCGGCGTCCCGAAGCAGCCAGCCCAACTCGCGGGGCGACAAGAAGGTGTTGATGGGCACCGCGACCGCGCCGATCCGGGTCGCGGCCAGGAATGCGACGACGAAGTCGGGTCCGTTCGGTGCGATCACCCCCACCCGAACGCCCTTGGTGACCCCGGCCGCAATGAGTCGGCGCGCCATCTCCGCCGAGCGGGCGTCGGCCTGCGCGTAGGTGATTCGCTCCACGGTGCCGTCTCCGACCGAGGAGACGACAAAGTCGTTGTCGCCGTGGGCGGCGACCAACCCGGCCAGCATCGCCGGAACCACCGGCGCGTACGGCAGCGGCTCGTAGCTGAATGTCCGGATGGACCGGCTCATTCCACCACCCACCGCGGCTCGCGCTTTTCGGCGAACGCGCGCATCCCTTCCCGGTAGTCGGGGTGGGTCAGCTGGTGTTGCAGCACGTGGCGGTACGCGACGTCGTG